>NZ_JBIUAG010000088.1:0-1025 GCF_044547355.1 Kutzneria sp. NPDC052558 | reverse complement strand
ATCGTGGGTGTCGGCAACTGCGCGGCGTCCCTGGTGCAGGGGGTGCACTACTACCGGGACGCCGAACCGGGGACCCGGGTGCCCGGCCTGATGCACGTCCAGTTCGGTGACTACCACGTGCGGGACGTGGAGTTCGTCGCGGCGTTCGACGTGGACGCCAAGAAGGTCGGCCTCGACCTGTCCGAGGCCATCGTGACCAGCGAGAACAACACCATCAAGATCGCCGACGTGCCGCCGCTGGGGGTGCCGGTGCAGCGCGGGCACACCCTGGACGGGCTGGGCCGCTACTACCGCGAGACCATCGAGGAGTCCGACCAGGAGCCGGTCGACGTGGTCAAGGCCCTGCGCGACGCCCAGGTCGACGTGCTGGTGTCCTACCTGCCCGTCGGCTCCGAGGAGGCCGACCGGTTCTACGCCCAGTGCGCCATCGACGCCCGGGTCGCCTTCGTCAACGCCCTGCCCGTGTTCATCGCCTCCGACCCGGCCTGGGCCGCCAAGTTCGCCGAGGCCGGCGTGCCGATCGTCGGCGACGACATCAAGTCCCAGGTCGGGGCCACCATCACCCACCGGGTGCTGGCCAAGCTGTTCGAGGACCGGGGCGTGCTGCTGGACCGGACCATGCAGCTCAACGTCGGCGGCAACATGGACTTCAAGAACATGCTGGAGCGCGACCGCCTGGAGTCCAAGAAGATCTCCAAGACCCAGTCCGTGACCTCCCAGGTCGACCGCGACCTGGGCGCCCGCAACGTGCACATCGGCCCGTCGGACTACGTGCAGTGGCTGGACGACCGGAAGTGGGCCTACGTCCGCCTTGAGGGCCGCGCCTTCGGCGACGTGCCGCTCAACCTCGAGTACAAGCTGGAGGTCTGGGACTCCCCCAACTCCGCCGGCATCATCATCGACGCCGTCCGCGCCGCCAAGATCGCCCTCGACCGCGGCATCGGCGGCCCCATCCTGTCCGCCTCCTCCTACTTCATGAAGTCGCCGCCGGAGCAGTACTCCGACTCGCAGGCCCACGACGCCGT
>NZ_JBIUAG010000087.1:0-1027 GCF_044547355.1 Kutzneria sp. NPDC052558 | reverse complement strand
CCGGGCACCCAGACCTGGATTCGGACGCCGTCGGCGTCGAAGCCGTACTCCAGCGCCACGTGCGGTTGCCCGCTGAGCAGCCGGGCCCAGCGGGGTCGCAGGATGCCGACGATGTTGGACCAGAAGGTGATCGCCCCGGAGGGGTCCACGGTCGGTCCCGGCAGGATGGTGATCACGCGGGAGTCCTCGGCCAGCCGCGCACGCAGCCGGTGGGCCCGCCAGCTCCGGATCGCAGCCGTCAGCGTGCTGAGCAGCATGAGCCCGAGTCCGGCCATCGGCCCGTAGATCACCACCCAGCTCACAAGGTGGCCCAGGAGGTCTGTCAGGGTCCCGCTCGGGTCGCGCAGCAGCCGCGCCAACACGCTGTCCTCGCTCACGCCGCCCACCGATCCGCTTGGACAACGGGACGCCGACGTGGCCGTCGGCGATCGGCCGCTGCCTGCAGCTCGCTGAAGCGCGCCTGGCCCTGTCTCACCAGCAGGTGAGGAATCCGGTTGGCGGGTATGCCAATTCGGGGTGGTCCGGTAACCGCGATGGTGTCGCTGGCTTCCTGGCTGGCGAAGCCGGCCTTGGTGATGGCGGCCGAGTCTGGGAAGACGTCGGCGACCCGGTCCCGGGTCGGGTCGATCAGGTGGTCCTGGGTTCCGCCGTAGCTGAAGGTCCAGCGGAGGTTCGCCGGCGGGTCAGGCTCGACCAGGCGGCGAAATCTCCGCACTTCCTTGGTGTAGCAGTAGAAATTCGTGACCGGCCGCGCGCGGAAGATCCGCAGCCAGGCGGCGAGGTAGTCGTCGGAGAAGAAGTCGCCCGAGTCGTGCACACGGACCCACCGGCCGGCGAAGCGCGGATGGGCGAGCTCGGCGAGCATCGCGTGCTCCCAGCCGACCAGGTCGTCCAGCACGAACGCGAGGTTGGCTTCGTGCTTGGCCTTCACCGCCGGGAACCGGTAGGTGCCGACCCTGGCGTAGCACAGGTCGCGGCAGATCCCGGCCGACGGGCAGGTGTTGTAGGTGCGGCCGTCGGGCATGCG
>NZ_JBIUAG010000086.1:0-1161 GCF_044547355.1 Kutzneria sp. NPDC052558 | reverse complement strand
CTCGGGGTCCGAGCACCACAGCCACATCGGTTGTGGCCCGGTCCGCCCGGGCAGCCGGTCCACCCGCACCCGGATCACCGTGCCCTCCACCACCGGCGCCTGATCGGTGCGCCCGCCCCCGCCGCCCCCGCCGTCCCGGCGGGCCGGGGCGGCGTGCAACCGATGCCAGCACTGCGCCCGGGCCTCACCGTAGCGGTCGGTGGCGGTGGTGGCGCGGTGCGCCGGGGCGGACCAGGTCCTCACGTCGTCGAAGCGGAACTTCGGGCCGTGCCGGGGCGGGCGGCCGACCCGGCCCGGCCGTGGGGGCGGCGCCGGCAGGCGCAGCACCCGGTCGGCGCGCATCCGCACCAACAGCCGCACCGGCAGATCGGCCAGCAGCACGGCCAGCCGGGTGCTGTGGTAGCCGCTGTCGGCCAGGACCCAGATCTCGGGGTCGCCCGGCCGGTGCTGGCCCGTCGCGATCAGCGTGGACACCACGACGCGCAGCTGCGCGGCCGACACCGCGGTGGCGTCGTCGTCGGGCATGAGGCGCTGGGCGTGCAGCAGCGCCGTCCAGCAACTGCGTCCGGGTTCCAGCGCGGCCACGAACGAGTAGGGCCAGCCCGGGATCATCTGCGTGCCCCGGCCGCGGGTGTAGGTGTGGCAGAACGCCCGCTCGGGGCTGGTGTCCGCGCCCGGCCGCAGCCAGTTGGACACGTCGATGGCCAGCACGATCCGCCCGTCGGTGTCGCGCGGGATGTGGTGGCGGGCCACGAGGTTGTGCATCTGGTCCACGTCGATCCGGCCGGCGTTGAGGCTGTCGTAGAGGGATCCGTGGCCGCGGCGGTGCTCGCCGGCCAGCGACAGCTCGACCAGCGAGGTGACCGGGCCGGGCGCGCACAGCAGGGCGTCGGTCAGCTCGAACAGCGCGTCGGCTCGTCGGGTCAGGCAGTCGTGGAAGGCCTGCCGGAACGCGACCAGCGTGGTCAACGCCGCGCCGTCAGCCGCGCTGTCGGCCGCGCTGGCGGCCCCGGTGACGCCGGTCGGGTCGGTCTCGTGCACACTGATCACCGCAGCCCTTGTTGTGATCTTCTTCCCTAGACAAGAAGCATGATCACTCAAGGGCTGCACCCGTGATCACCCGGGGTCCCCGTCACCCACCCCGAAGGTTAAAACACAAGC
>NZ_JBIUAG010000085.1:0-1220 GCF_044547355.1 Kutzneria sp. NPDC052558 | reverse complement strand
ACTTTGTCAGGGAGTGTGGTTTGATCTTGTGCTGTGGATCTTGGTCAGGTGGAGTCGCTCAATGACGAGTTGACCCGGTTTGTGGCGGAGGTTTTCGCTCCGGGTCAACCGGTGCGGGGTGCGCAGCGGCGTTCGGAGATGTGGGCGCACTATCTGCGGGGGTCGTTGCTGACCGACATTGACCGGAAGACCGCTGCGGGGATGGGTCGGGTGCTGGCTGTGGCCCCGCAGAGTCTGAACCACCTGGTGACGGACTCGCCGTGGATGTGGGCGCCGGTGCAGGAACGGATCGCGGCGCGGGCGCAGCCGTGGCTGCGCCCGCGTGTGTGGGCGATCGATGACACCACGATGCTCAAAGACGGCCACGACAGTGTGGCGGTGGCGCGTCAGCATTCCGGACGCGCCGGTGGGATCGCGAACTGCCAGGCCGCAGTGTCGGTGACCGCGTGCGGGAAGACCGAGGCGGTGCCGCTGGCGTGGCGGCTGTTCCTGCCGAAGTCGTGGGACCCGCAGGTGTCCGCGGAACGGCGGCTGGCCGCGCGGGTGCCTGAGGATCAGGTGCATCGCCGGAAGTGGGAACTGGCTCTGGACGCTCTTGACGGGCTGCTGGGGCTGGGGCTGGGTCCGGCGCCGGTGGTGGCTGATCAGGACTACGGCAAGGTCGGCGAGTTCCGTGACGGGCTGGCCGAGCGTGGTCTGGGGTTCGTGGTGCAGGTCAACGCCAATGTCAGCGTGCTGCCGTGGCGGGAGGAGCCTGACACCGCCTGGTCGCGGGAGGACGGACACCGGTCCGCGAGGGAGTTGGCGGTCGGCGCGAGGCAGGTCCCGGTCTCGTGGCGCACCACCGAGGGGGAACGGGCCGGGCGGTTCAGCCTGCTGCGGGTACGTGAAGCCGGCCGGACGGTCCGGCAACGGGCCAGCCGTGCCCAGGCGTGCCTGCCGGACCGGTGGCTGGTGGTGGCCTGGGACGACGCTGGGAAGGATCCCACCCATTTCTGGCTGGCGCACCTGCCCGGACAGGACAGGCCCGGCCTGGCCCGGCTGGTCCGTCTGGCCAAAGCCCGCTGGGGCATCGAAACCGGCTACCGCGAACTCAAAGACACTCTCGGCCTAGACCACTACGAAGGCCGTACCTGGCCGGGATGGCACCGTCACACCACGCTGGTCACCGCCGCGTTGCTGTTCCTCATAGAACACCGCCGTGCCATGTCAAAAAGCGT
>NZ_JBIUAG010000084.1:0-1245 GCF_044547355.1 Kutzneria sp. NPDC052558 | reverse complement strand
CACGGGCGGCGGCGGCACGACGACGTCGTCGACGATGTTCTCGTAGCGGTAGGCCCGGTAGGAGCCGTTGGGGTGGCCGTCGATGCTCGCGGCGCCGATCGAACCGGTGAGGTGACGGACCGGCGTCGCGCCGAACGTGTAGTACAGGAAGTGGCCGTTGGAATCCGTCCAGTGGTCGAACAGGATCGTGTGCGTGCCGGCGTAGTCGAGGATGTCGCCGGCCTTCAGGTCGTCGCGGGAGATCTGGTGCGACACGCCCGGCAGCGTCGCCGTGCTCAGGCTCGTGGTGAGATGCCAGGCCATCGACACGTACCCGGAGCAGTCCCGGCGGTACATCCGGCCATCCTGGTCCGGCCCGTTCGCTTTCTGGTTGTAGTCGCCCGGCTGGTGGTCGACCCAGTACTGGGCGCGGGAGATCACCTCGCTTCTGGTGATCCGTCCGCCCAGGTCGGACGCCTGCGCGGCGGGGGCGGCCAAGGCCGTTGCCGCGCCGGTCGCGGCCGTCACGCTGAGGGCGAGCGCGACGAGCCGTTTGGTGAATCCACGTCGTGTGTGCATGAGACCCCAGTGCTTCCTCTTCGCGGCGGAACGGGATTTCCGCTCGGTCGGTCCCCAGGCTCGGCGACGCCGCTGGAAATCGGCTTCAAGTCGTTTCCAGGTGAGCTGAAGCGGTTCTCCGGGTGGCGCGGTCGAGGCTGACGGCAGCAACGTCGCCAACCACGACACCACGGGGGAAATCCCATGTCCGCACGAACCTTTCGGCCGGTCCGCCGGATCGCGCTCGGGCTCGCGGCCGCGGTCTGCGGCACAGTGGCGGCCGGCCTGCCGGCGCACGCCATGCCGCTGAGCTGTCCCGTCCCGGCCAACCGCGATATCACCGTCACCAGAACCGTGTTCGACACGGGCCATCGACTCGGCGTCTCCGACAAGGTTCTGCTGGCCGGATTCGAGACCGGCTGGGTCGAGTCGCACATGAACAACCTGTCCTGCGGCGACAGGGACTCGCTCGGGGTGTTCCAGCAGCGCCCGTCCGAGGGATGGGGCACACCGGAAGAGATCATGGACGTGGCGCACGCGGCGACCTCGTTCTTCACCAGAGCGGTGAACGCCGAGAACAAACACCCGGGCTACACCGCCGGTCAGGTCGCGCAGGCCGTTCAGGTGTCGGCCTTCCCCAGTCGTTACGACGAGGCGCAGCCCAAGGCGCTGTCGCTGCTCGCCGAGCTGCGCCCGCCGGCGATGACC
>NZ_JBIUAG010000082.1:0-1607 GCF_044547355.1 Kutzneria sp. NPDC052558 | reverse complement strand
TCGGCGGCGTCCTACTCTCCCACACCCTCACGAGTGCAGTACCATCGGCGCTGGAGGGCTTAGCTTCCGGGTTCGGAATGGGACCGGGCGTTTCCCCTCCGCTAACACCACCGAAACACTATGAAGATAACCACCACACACAACCCAGAAGACTCACGTCTCCCCGGTCATGCCGGTCGGTTCCTTCAGAACCACACAGTGGATGCGAAGCGTCTTTGTAGACAAGCCCTCGGCCTATTAGTACCAGTCAACTCCACCCCTTACAGGGCTTCCATCTCTGGCCTATCAACCCCATCGTCTATAGGAGGCCTTACCCTCTCAAGGAGGTAGGAGATCTCATCTTGGAACAAGCTTCCCGCTTAGATGCTTTCAGCGGTTATCTTTTCCGAACGTAGCCAACCAGCCATGCCCCTGGCGGGACAACTGGCACACCAGAGGTCCGTCCATCCCGGTCCTCTCGTACTAGGGACAGCCTTCCTCAAATCTCCAACGCGCACGGCGGATAGGGACCGAACTGTCTCACGACGTTCTAAACCCAGCTCGCGTACCGCTTTAATGGGCGAACAGCCCAACCCTTGGGACCTACTCCAGCCCCAGGATGCGACGAGCCGACATCGAGGTGCCAAACCATGCCGTCGATATGGACTCTTGGGCAAGATCAGCCTGTTATCCCCGGGGTACCTTTTATCCGTTGAGCGACCACGCTTCCACAAGCCATGGCCGGATCACTAGTTCCGACTTTCGTCCCTGCTCGACCCGTCAGTCTCACAGTCAAGCCCCCTTGTGCACTTGCACTCAACACCTGATTGCCAACCAGGCTGAGGGAACCTTTGAGCGCCTCCGTTACCCTTTGGGAGGCAACCGCCCCAGTTAAACTACCCACCAGGCACTGTCCCTGAACCGGATCACGGTCCGAGGTTAGACACCCAGAACGACCAGAGTGGTATTTCAACGACGACTCCACCAGCACTGGCGTGCCAGCTTCACAGTCTCCCACCTATCCTACACAAGCCGAACCGAGCACCAATACCAAGCTATAGTAAAGGTCCCGGGGTCTTTCCGTCCTGCCGCGCGAAACGAGCATCTTTACTCGTAATGCAATTTCACCGGGCCTGTGGTTGAGACAGTCGAGAAGTCGTTACGCCATTCGTGCAGGTCGGAACTTACCCGACAAGGAATTTCGCTACCTTAGGATGGTTATAGTTACCACCGCCGTTTACTGGCGCTTAAGTTCTCAGCTTCGCCCCAAAGGACTAACCGGTCCCCTTAACGTTCCAGCACCGGGCAGGCGTCAGTCCATATACATCGTCTTACGACTTCGCATGGACCTGTGTTTTTAGTAAACAGTCGCTTCTCGCTGCTCTCTGCGGCCGAAAAACCCTAGCCCGCAAGGGGCTTCAAGTCCCTCGGCCCCCCTTCTCCCGAAGTTACGGGGGCATTTTGCCGAGTTCCTTAACCACAGTTCACCCGAACGCCTCGGTATTCTCTACCTGACCACCTGTGTCGGTTTGGGGTACGGGCCGCATAAACACTCGCTAGAGGCTTTTCTCGACAGCATAGGATCACTCTACTTCGCCTCAATCGGCTACGCATCACGTCTCAGCCTA
>NZ_JBIUAG010000081.1:0-1614 GCF_044547355.1 Kutzneria sp. NPDC052558 | reverse complement strand
GCGATGGCGTATCAAGGCGCTATCGGGCAGGCTCCGCCTGCCTCGATACGCAAAAAGCTTATGCCATCGCCCCCCTCCGCGCAAAATCCACCCTCCGGAGCGTGAAGGTGTAGACGATTGTCGCCGTGGTGCTTTGGGTGGGGTCGTCGTCGCGATTATGCATGAAACACAGGTTCACCCGTTAGTGGTTCGATTTGGATCTTCAGTAGGGGTATTCTTGGGGTATGGAAGAAATCACCCGGGAGCTGGAGTCCGCTGAGCCTTCGGGAGCGATGCTGGACCTGCTCCTTGGCGCGGATCTCTCCACCCTCACACCCGAGCAACAGGTCACTGCATTCGTCATGGCCCGCAAGATCACGGCGGTTGCCGACCACGCTCGGCTGTGCATTCTCCGGGGTTTCGACGATCTGGCCGAGATGTCCATGGCCACCCACGAGTCCGAACAGTCCCTGTTCCGCCAGCAAGAGCGCGCCGAAGTCCTAGACCGGCTGCCTCGGCTGTGTGAGCAGCTGCGGCGCGGGGAGATCGACCTGCGCCGCCTGGAGACCGTGGACGAGCGGGTGATCCACCTCGACCCCGCCACGATCCCCCAGATCGAAGACCAGCTGGTCGAGGTCGCTGCCGAGCTCACCCGCACCCAACTCGCGCGCCGGACCACCAAGCTGGTCGCCGAGGCCGACCCCCTGGGCTACGAGCAGCGCCGGCAGAAGGCCCGCGACAAGGAACGCCGGATCGAGTTCTACCCCCTGCCCAACGGCATGGCCGAGCTCCGGATCCGCATGTCGGCGATCGACGCCCGGCAGTGCTACGACATCGCCACCGCCGACGCCCGGGCGCTGTGCAAGGACTGCCGCACCACCGACCAGAAGCGGGTCGACGCGTTCCTGGACCGGTTCCTCGGGTATGGCATCGACCGCAAAGTCCAGGTCCACGTCACCCTGTCGATGGAGACGTTGATGGGTCTGACCGAGGACCCGGGCCTGCTGGACGGCTACGGCCCGATCAGCGCCGACTCCGCCCGCGAGCTCGCGATGCTCGGCCCGTGGCGCGGGGTCCTGCTCGATGAGTACCAGCGGGCCGCCGCGATGGCCACCCACCTCTACAAGCCCCCAGCCCGCTGCCGCGAGTTCACCAAACTCCGCGACGGCGGCACCTGCTGCGCCCCCGGCTGCATCAACCCGATCCAGGAAATCGACCACACCATCCCGTGGCCGAAAGGCAAGACGAATCCGGACCAGCTCAAGGGCTACTGTCAACATCACCATCACATCAAGCACGGCGACCACACCGTCACCCTCGACGACGACGGGACTTTGCACTGGGTCACTCCCCAGGGCCGGCACTACACCACCCAACCCCACCAGTACTGACCACGCCGCATCCCCGCCCCGCCCCGCCCGCCGCCCGCACCGCGCTACCGTTCTTTGACAACTCCAGAGCGAACCAAAAATCCCTCTCCAACAAAGCGGGGTCGGCGACCCGGGAAAGCGACTGGCAACACAGACTTTCCGCTTCGACGATCGGAGGGTGGATTTTGTGTGGAGGGGGGCGATGGCATAAGCTTCTTGCGTATCGAGGCAGGCGGAGCCTGCCCGATAGCGCCTTGATACGCCA
>NZ_JBIUAG010000080.1:0-1676 GCF_044547355.1 Kutzneria sp. NPDC052558 | reverse complement strand
CTGTATCGGGCGGCAAAAGCGATCCGCAAGCACTGGGGCGGCCTGACCCTGGCCTCCCAGGACGCGATGGACTTCCTGGGCACCGACCTCGGGCAAGCGGTCGTCGCCAACGCCGCCACCCAGATCCTGATGCGCCAGGCCACGCAGGCCATCGACGGCATCGTCCGCGCCTTCACCCTCTCCCAGGGGCAGCGGCAGTTCCTGCTGTCCTGCGAACGCGGGCAGGGCCTGTTGGCGGTGCGCAACAACTGGGTCGCCTTCCAGGCCATCGCCTCACCGACCGAGCACGCGCTCGTCAGCTCCGATCCGGAATTCCTTGCCAGCGTTGAGGATCCCGACACCGACAGCGGGTGGGTGGAACTATGACCATAGCGCGTCCCACGAGGTTGCTGACCCAGAACCGCCGCTTGCGGGCGATCGGTGTGTGGAACTGGACCCTGCCCGCCTGGGCCGGCCGCATGCCCGACGGCCGCACCTACAACACCTGCCCGTCGGCCGGGATCTGCCGCGACCTGTGCTACGCCAGGGTCGGCACCTACCGGTTCCCGGCTGTGAAAGCCAAGCACGAAGCCAACCTCGCCTTCGTCATCGACGACCTGGCCGGCTGGGAGCAGGCGATGCTGGCCGAGCTTGCCCACCCGCGCTTCGCCGGCCGGTGGGTCCGCGTCCACGACTCGGGCGACTTCTTCTCCGACGACTACCTGACCGCCTGGCTGCGGATCTTCCGCGCGCGCCCCGGCTCTAATTTCTACTGCTACACCAAGGAAGTGCGGCGATTCCGCCGCCTGGTCGAGCCTGACCCGCCGCCGAACTTCCGCTGGACCTTCAGCTACGGCGGAACCCAGGACCACCTCATCGACCAGAACCACGATCGGGTCGCCGACGTCTTCCCGGACTCGGCCGCCATCACCGAGGCCGGCTTCGCCAGTCAAGAGGTGTGCGACACCATCGCGGCCACAGGCCCACCCCGGATCGGCCTTCCCGCCAACCGGATACC
The DNA here is from genome assembly GCF_044547355.1 of Kutzneria sp. NPDC052558. Classification (NCBI taxonomy): domain Bacteria; kingdom Bacillati; phylum Actinomycetota; class Actinomycetes; order Pseudonocardiales; family Pseudonocardiaceae; genus Kutzneria; species Kutzneria sp. NPDC052558. The sequence continues at coordinate 679 of NZ_JBIUAG010000080.1, read as the reverse complement.
GCATCTGATGGCACGGCAGGGGCCCGTGCGGTTCAGCGAGCTACAGGCAGCGGCCGATCGCCGACGAGCGCGCCGCCGTCCCGTCGCTCAAGAGGAGCGGAGGGCGGCGTGAGCGAGGACAGCATGCTGGCGCGGCTGCTGCGCGACCCGAGCGGGACCCTGGCAAACCTCCTGGGCCACCTTGTGAGCTGGGTGGTGATCTACGGGCCGATGGCCGGACTCGGGCTCATGCTGCTCAGCGCCCTGACGGCGGCGATCCGGAGTTGCCGGGGCCGCCGACGGCGTGCGCGGCTGGCCGAGGACTCCCGCGTGATCACCATCCTGCCGGGACCGACCGTGGACCCCTCCGGGGCGGTCACCTTCTGGTCCAACCTGGTCGGCATCCTCCGGCCCCGCTGGGCCCGGCTGCTCAGCGGGCAACCGCACGTGGCGCTGGAGTACGGCTTCGACGCCGACGGCGTCCGAATCCAGGTCTGGGTGCCCGGGACGATCCCGCCCGGCATGGTGGAACGAGCGATCGAGGCCGCGTGGCCGGGCAGCCACACCCGATCCACACCCGCAGGCCCGCCGCTGCCCGAGACGGAAGTCGACGGCGAGGTCCGGCTGGCCGTGGGGGGAGAGCTGCGGCTGGCACGCAGCGAGGCACTGCCCATCAGGTCCGACTTCGACGCGGACCCGA
>NZ_JBIUAG010000079.1:0-1779 GCF_044547355.1 Kutzneria sp. NPDC052558 | reverse complement strand
CGGTGGCTGCTGCGGCACCACACCCGCGCACATCGCGCGGATCGCCGAGACCGTCAAAGGCCTGCCGCCCCGCCCACTACCGGCGATCGGTGCCGCGACCCGGTTCAGCGGTCTCGAACCGTTCGAGATCGGCCCGGACACCGGCTTCGTGATGATCGGCGAGCGGACCAACGTCACCGGCTCGGCCAAGTTCCGCCGGCTCATCGAGTCCGACAACCACCAGGCCGCCGTGGACGTGGCCCTGGAGCAGGTGCGCGGCGGCGCCAACCTGCTGGACGTGAACATGGACGCCGACCTGCTGGACAGCGAGCAGGCGATGACCACGTTCCTGAACCTGATCGCCACCGAGCCCGAGGTGGCCCGGATCCCGATCATGATCGACAGCTCCCGGTGGAGCGTGCTGGAGGCCGGCCTGCGCTGCGTGCAGGGCAAGGGCGTGGTCAACTCGATCTCCCTGAAGGAGGGCGAGGAGCCGTTCCTGCGCCAGGCCCGCGCCATCCGCGAGTACGGGGCCGGCGTGGTGGTGATGGCCTTCGACGAGCAGGGCCAGGCCGACACCACCGAGCGCAAGGTGGAGATCTGCGCCCGCGCCTACGACCTGCTGACCACGAAGGTCGGCTTCCCGGCCGAGGACATCATCTTCGACCCGAACGTGCTGGCCGTGGCCACCGGCATCAGCGAGCACAACGGCTACGCCAAGGCCTTCATCGACGCGCTGCCGCTGATCAAGCAGCGCTGTCCGGGCGCGCGCACCTCCGGCGGCATCTCCAACCTGTCGTTCTCCTTCCGCGGCAACGACGTCGTGCGCGAGGCCATGCACTCGGCCTTCCTGTACTACGCGGTGGCCGCGGGCCTGGACATGGGCATCGTCAACGCCGGCCAGCTGGCCGTCTACCAGGACATCCCGGCCGAGCTGCTGGAGCTGGTCGAGGACGTGCTGTTCGACCGCCGCGAGGACGCCACCGACCGGCTGGTCGAGTACGCCGAGACGGTGCGCGGCAAGGGCACCAAGCGGGTCGTCGACCTGTCCTGGCGCGAGGGCCCGGTGGGGGAGCGGCTGTCGCACGCGCTGGTGCACGGCATCGTGGACTTCATCGAGGAGGACACCGAGCAGGCCCGGCAGCAGGCCAAGCGGCCGCTGGAGGTCATCGAGGGTCCGCTGATGGACGGCATGAAGATCGTCGGCGACCTGTTCGGCTCCGGCAAGATGTTCCTCCCCCAGGTGGTCAAGAGCGCGCGGGTGATGAAGCGCGCGGTGGCCTACCTGGAGCCGTTCATGGAGGAGGAGAAGGAGCAGCTGCGGCTGGCCGGCGTGGTGGAGACCGAGCGGGGCAACGGCAAGGTCGTGCTGGCCACCGTGAAGGGCGACGTGCACGACATCGGCAAGAACATCGTCGGCGTGGTGCTGGGCTGCAACAGCTACGACGTGATCGACCTGGGCGTGATGGTGCCGGCGGCCAAGATCCTGGACACCGCGGTGGCCGAGGGCGCGGACGCCATCGGCCTGTCCGGCCTGATCACGCCGTCGCTGGACGAGATGGTGTCGGTGGCGGCGGAGATGCAGCGGCGCGGGCTGAAGCTGCCGCTGCTGATCGGCGGCGCGACCACCTCCCGCCAGCACACCGCCGTCCGCATCGCGCCGGCCTACGAGTCGACGACCGTGCACGTGCTCGACGCGTCCCGGGTGGTCGGCGTGGTGTCCGACCTGCTGGACCCGGAGCGGGCCGAGGTGCTGGCCGAGACCAACGCCGCCGACCAGGAGCGGCTGCGGGAGCAGCA
>NZ_JBIUAG010000078.1:0-2132 GCF_044547355.1 Kutzneria sp. NPDC052558 | reverse complement strand
AGCACGCGGTGCTCGCGCAGCATCCTGGCCAGCCACCGGTCTCGGGCGGTGAGGCGTCGGGCGAGCCAGGCCAGGTGCTCGGGCGTGACAACGGATCTGGGGAGCGGTTGTTGCGGGAGGTGGCCGCGGAGTTGGCGTTGGGGGGTGGGGTCGCTGATCATGGCCGCTCCGATCGACGTGGGTCGGCGACGCGGTCGCGCGGCCGGCTGGTCGAGGTCGTGTTCAGCGGGCGGGTGTTGGCCCTCGCCGCCGCGCGGATCGCCTTGGCGCGGCCGGGAATGGCGCGCGGGAGCTTGCAGGTGGTGGCGGTGAACGCCGGGGTCTCGGCACCGCCCACGACGAGGCGGGCGGCGATCTGGAAGCGGCCGAGGTTGGCCAGGTCGTGGGCGGACAGGCGGGGTTCGGTGTGGCGGACCAGGCGGCGGGCGTCCTCGGGGCTGGTGGAGAAGAAGACCTTCGACCGGGCGTTGGCGGAGATCCCTTCCTCCAGGTCCTTGGTCAGCTGGTTCCAGTACTGGTGAGCCAGGGTCATCGCCAGCGGGTAGGCACGGGCCTCGGCGAGCATGTCCTCCAGCGGGTACGGGAGGTTGAGGAACTGGTGGCACTCGTCGACATACAGCGAGCACGGCCGCCGCAGACGCTTCGGCACGCGAGCGCGGCGGGTCGCCGCCTGCCAGGTGCGGGCCACCACGATCGAGCCGAACAGGCAGGCGGTCTCGGTGCCCAGCGCGTCCTTCCCGATCCGCACCAAACAGATCTGCCCGTCCAGCACCGCGTCCATGTCCACCGTGGATGGTCCGCCGGCGATGGCCGCTCGCACGAACGGCCGCAACAGGAAGCCGCGGACCTTGTTCATCAGCGGGGCGATGACCTGGCTCTGCATGGCCGGGGTGAGGCTGGCATACCACTGCCAGAAGCCCAGGAGCACCGGGTCCTCGATCTTCTCGACCAGACGTGCCCGGAACTGCGGGACGGTCAGCAGCTTCGGCAGGTCAAGCAGCGTCGGCGTGCCGGGGATCGAGGTCAGGGTGAGCAGTGATGCCCGGAGGATGTCTTCGGTGCGCGCGCCCCAGGAGTCGGCGTAGACGCGGGAGAAGATGCCGACGAGGTCGTCGACCACGCGCGCGGTGTCCTCTCCTTCCAAGGGGTTGATCACCGGTGGGCGGGAGCGGCTGTCGGCGTCGAACAGCACCACCTTCTCCCCCGCCGACTCCGGCAGGCGCATGAGAACGTCGGTGACCAGGTCGCCCTTGGGATCGATCACGACCACGCCACGGCCAGCGGTGGCGTCGTCGAGGATGAGCTGGGCGAGCAGTTCGGACTTGCCGCTGCCGGTCGCGCCGAGCACGTGCAGGTGGTAAGCCGCGTCGGCCACGTGCAGGCCGACCGGACGGGGATGTCCGCTGTCGCTGACGCCGATCGGCTTGATCCCTGGCCCGGCGGCCGGCGTGCCAGGGGGCGGTGCCACGGCGCGGGCGCCGGCACGGTGCAGGCCGGGGACGGTGTCGTCGGTGGGCAGGTGCGCCACCGCCGCCAGCTCGGGCACCGACAGCAGGTCGCCCCGGTCCAGCCACCGGCCGGCCAACGCGTCGGGCAACCGGCGCAGGTGGACGCGGCGGTAGCGGTTGTGGTCGCTGAACGCGGCGAACGCGGAGGCGACGGCATGCGCCCGACCCCGCAGCACCTCCCGTGCCGCAGGCGCTTGGGCGTGCGGGACGGCTGTGGAGATCGCGTAGCGGATCCGGGTCTCGAACTGGGCTCCGCGCTGTTTGGTGACGATCACCTTGTCCTGGGCCGAGTGCTCGAGTGCGACGTGCCGGTCCTGAGATCCCGATGGCGGTGTTCGACGGCTCGACGGGCCTGGGGTGAGGGCGTCGAGGAGCAGTCCGACCGGCCGGACCGGCTGCGCGGCATGCAGGCGGCGGGCGGCGCGTCGGGCCCGCGCGACTCGCCGCCCGGCGACGGGCCGGGTGAGGATCTGCACGCAGGCGTGCTCGGCGCGGCCCAACCCGGTCAGCGCGCCGAGCAGGGCCCGGATCGGGTCCGCGTCGAAGTCGGACCTGATGGGCAGTGCCTCGCTGCGTGCCAGCCGCAGCTCTCCCCCCACGGCCAGCCGGACCTCGCCGTCGACT
>NZ_JBIUAG010000077.1:0-3666 GCF_044547355.1 Kutzneria sp. NPDC052558 | reverse complement strand
TGGTCGGGCTGTTGGTGACGTATGTGGTGCGGGCGGTGGTCACGATCATGCTGGTGGTGGCCGCGCCGTTGTGCATCGCCTGCCACGCCCTGCCGCAGACCGACGGCGTCGCCCGCTGGTGGTGGCGCTCGTTCGCCGCCGTGCTCGCCATCCAGATCGCGCAGGCCCTCACGTTGGTCGTCGCGATCCGAGTGTTCCTCGCCCCGGTGTGAAGGGAGTGTCGTGAACCTCTTCGCTGGCGGCGGCGGACTGCTGGATCTGTTGGTCTGCCTCGCGCTGCTCTACATCCTCTACCGCATCCCGCACTGGATCCTCGGCTTCGTCCGCGTCGGCGGCGGTGGCGGGCGGTCGCTGGTCGGGAGCCTCGTCAAGGGATTCCTCATGGCCAAGACCTTCGGCGCGCTGACCGGCCGCGACCACGCCGGCCGATCGGCTGGCGCGAGTCGCCGCACAGTGGGGCCGTCGCCGCGTGATCCAGCGTGGCCCGGGAAGATCCACGCTTGGCACGGCGTCGACGGGCCGCGCAGCCTCGGGGCGATGGAGCAGCGGATGCGGGCCTGGCAGGCCAGCGAACGCGCCCACCGCACACCACCCTCGACCGTCGGTCCGGTGCGTTTCCAGCAGGCCGCCGCCCAGACCCCGACCCACGATCTGGCCACCAGCCACGTCGACACCGCCCCCGCACCCACCACCTTCCGGGCACCGACACCGCCGGCACCGCACGTGGCGCGTCCACGCCCGTCGACGCCGCCGGCGCCGATGACGTTCCGGACCGCGACGCCGACTGCTCCACCGCTTCCACCGATGCGCACTGCCGCTGTGCCAGCGGCCCTGCGCTTCGTCCCGCCGACTCCGGCGGCCGAACCGGCGCATCCCGGGCACGCCACCACCGCACCGCCGCCGGTCACCTTCACCTACCCCGGGACGCCCCCGGTGCACCGCCGGGCTCGAACCCACACACCCGCGCCGACCTTGTTCCGCGCGGCCGAGCCCCCTTCGACGACGGCACCCCCGACTCCTCGTCCCGCACCAGCGCCGACGCGGTTCCGCGCGCCCGCGACCCGCCGCGCACCCGAACCGCCCGGAGGCGAGAAGTGAGCCATCCCGTCCGCATTCCCGCCGACGTCGACCGCGAAGACCGCGTGCTGGGCAGCCTGACCGCCCGCCAGTTGATGATCCTGGCCCTGGCCGGGCTGCTGCTCTACGCCGGCTACCTCGCCACCCAGACCGTGGCGCCGATCGGCGTGTACCTCGTGTTCGCGATCCCGGTCGGGGCGGTGGTCGCGCTCGTGGCGCTCGGGCAGCGTGACGGCCTCAGCCTCGACCGCCTCGTGCTCGCCGCCCTCCGCCAACGGCTGACTCCGCGGCATCGGGTCGCCGCGCCCGAGGGGGTGCGGGCGGCGCCGGAGTGGCTGACCGCGCTCGACACCAACAGCGCGACGGCGGTGTCCCCGGTGCCGCTGCGGCTGCCCGCGCAGGCCGTCACCGAGGCCGGCGTGATCGACCTCGGCCGCGACGGACTGGCCGTGGTCGCCACCTGCAGCACGGTCAACTTCCAGCTCAACACCGCCACCGAACAAGAGGGCCTGGTCGCGGTGTTCGCCCGCTACCTGCACTCGCTGTCCGCGCCGGTGCAGATCTTGGTGCGCGCCGAGCGGCTGAGCCTGGCCGGCCAGATCGCCGAGCTGCGCGCGACGGCGGGCGGACTGCCGCACCCGGCGTTGGAGAACGCCGCCCACGAGCACGCCGACTACCTCACCCAACTCGCCGCCGCCACCGTCCTGCTGCGCCGGCAGGTGCTGCTGATCCTGCGCGAACCCGTCCACCACCCACCCGGCTCGACCACCCGACTGCCGCTGATCGGCCGCCGCACGCGGCACCTGGTCCCGGACGAGGGGGCTGTTCGGGCGGCGGAGGCGCGGTTGGTGCGGCGGCTGGCCGAGGCCACCGAACTCCTCGCACCCGGCGGCATCACCGTCACCGCGCTCGACGCCGGCCAAGCCACCACGGTGCTCGCGGCCGCCTGCGACCCGGACTCGCTCATCCCGCCGACCGCGGGCATGGCCGGCGCGAACGACGTCATCACCACCACCCCCAGCAGCTGGGACGAGACCGCGTTCGGCCCCACCGCCCTACCCCACGCTGACGATGATGAGGGGATCGAGCCGGCATGAACCAGACCAGCGCCTTCACCCCCGACGCCCTCACCGTGGGGGCCCGGCAGTTGGAGGTCGGCGGCGACCACGTCGCCAGCTTCGCGATCACCGGCTACCCCCGCGAGGTCCACCCCGGCTGGCTGCAGCCCCTGTTGACCTACCCCGGCCGCCTCGACGTCAGCTTGCACATCGAGCCCGTCGACGCGGTCACCGCCGCCGTCCGCCTCAAACGCCAGCTGGCCAAGCTGGAATCCGGCCGCAGACAGGACACCGACAAGGGCCGGCTGCTCGACCCGGAGGTCGAAGCCGCCACCGAGGACGCCTACGACCTGTCCGCCCGGGTGGCCCGGGGCGAGGGCAAGCTGTTCCGCTTCGGGCTCTACCTCACCGTGCACGCCGGCAGCGAGCGAGCGCTGGCCGACGAGGTCGCGGCGGTGCGTGCGTTGGCGGCGTCGCTGTTGCTGGACGCCAAACCCACCACCTACCGGGCCTTGCAGGGCTGGGTCACCACCCTGCCGATGGGCCTGGACCTGGTCGGCATGGCCCGGACGTTCGACACCGCCGCCCTCGCGTCCGGGTTCCCGTTCGCCAGCCCCGATCTGCCGCCCCCGGACCCGACCAGCGTGGGTGTGCCGGCCGGGGTGCTGTACGGGTTCAACATCGGCAGCCAGTCCCTGGTGCACCACGACCGGTTCGCGCTGGACAACCACAACAGCGTGATCCTCGCCCGCTCCGGCGCCGGCAAGAGCTACCTGGTCAAACTCGAACTCCTGCGCTCGCTCAACCGGGGCGTCGAGGTCCACGTCATCGACCCCGAGGACGAATACGCCCGCCTCGCCGCCGCGGTCGGCGGCACCTACGTGCACCTCGGCTCGCCCGGGGTGCGGTTCAACCCGTTCGACCTGCCGGTGCACACCCGCCCCGACGGCGGCCGCACCGCCCCCGCCGACGGCCTGGCCCGGCGGTCGTTGTTTCTGCTCACGGTGCTGTCGGTGTTGTTCGGGGCGGAGTTGACCGCGCGCGAGCGGGCGGTGCTGGACAAGGCGATCACCGCCACCTACACCCGCGCCGGCATCACCACCGACCCCCGCACCTGGAGCCGACCCGCACCCCTGCTGGCCGACCTGGCCGAGGTTCTGTCCACAATGGACGAAACTGACCTGGTCGCGCGGCTGCACCCGTTCACCGAGGGCGCCCACTCGGCCTTGTTCGCCGGCCAGACCACCACCCGCCCCGAAGGACATCTGGTGGTGTTCTCGCTGCGGGACCTGCCCGACGAGCTTAAGGCGATTGGGACGCTGCTGACGTTGGACGCGGTGTGGCGGCAGGTCAGCAACCCCGTGATCCGCCGCCGACGGCTGGTCGTGGTCGACGAGGCGTGGCTGCTCATGCGCCAACCCGCCGGCGCCGAATTCCTGTATCGGGCGGCAAAAGCGATCCGCAAGCACTGGGGCGGCCTGACCCTGGCCTCCCAGGACGCGATGGACTTCCTGGGCACCGACCTCGGGCA
>NZ_JBIUAG010000076.1:0-4186 GCF_044547355.1 Kutzneria sp. NPDC052558 | reverse complement strand
CCACCACCGCCACACCCACGGACAACCCGCCACCTCACTCACCTGGGGCCTCTGGCACACCGGCATGGCCACCACCCTCACCCACACCGACCTCGCCCGACTGGCCCGAGCCGGCATCCGTCCGATGTCGACCGACGAGGGACTGGCCCTGTTCGACCAGGCGCTGACCAGCGATCGGCCGGTCGTCGTCCCGGCCGCCTTCGACCTGACCACCGTTCGCACGCAGGACGACCCGCCACCGTTGTTCCGCAACCTGGTCCGGCCCCGGCGCCACGCACCGTCCACAAAGTTCAGTCGTGACCGCGCCGGCCTGCTCGAGCTCGTCGCCGACCACGTGGGCGCGGTGCTCGGACTCGACCCCTCGGAGCGGGTCGACCCGAACCGGGCCCTCACCGAGTTGGGCTTCGACTCCCTGACAGCGGTCGAACTGCGCAACCGGCTGACCGCGGCCACCGATCTGCGGCTACCGACCACGGTGGCGTTCGACCACCCGACCGCGGCCGGCCTCGCCGACTACCTCGCGGCCGAACTTCTCGGCGCTCAGCCCGAGGCGGTCCCGATCGCGGCGGCAGCGGCGGCGCCGGTCGACGACCCGATCGCCATCGTCGGCATGGCCTGCCGCTACCCGGGCGGCGTGCGCGACCCCGAACAGCTGTGGCGGCTGGTGGCCGACGGGGTGGACGCGATCGGCGCCTTCCCGGACAACCGGGGCTGGGCCGCCGACCTCTACGACCCGAACCCGGATCGTTCCGGCACCAGCTACGCCCGCGAAGGCGGCTTCCTCTACGACGCCGACGAGTTCGATCCCGAGTTCTTCGGCATGAGCCCACGCGAGGCCCTCACCACCGACCCCCAGCAGCGACTCCTGTTGGAGACCGCGTGGGAGACGATCGAACGCGCCGGAATCGATCCGAGCACGTTGCGCGGCAGCAACACCGGCGTGTTCGCCGGCGTCATGTACAACGACTACGGCGCTCGTCTGCACCAAGCGGCGGGATCGGCCTCCGGCTACGAGGGATACCTGGTCAGCGGCAGCGCCGGCAGCGTCGCCTCCGGCCGCGTCTCCTACGCCCTCGGGCTCTCTGGCCCGGCGGTCAGCGTCGACACCGCCTGTTCCTCCTCCCTCGTCGCCATGCACCTCGCCGCACAAGCCCTGCGCAACGGCGAATGCGAACTGGCGCTGGCCGGCGGCGTCACCGTGATGGCCAGCCCCGCGACTTTCATCGAGTTCAGCCGGCAGCGCGGCCTGTCCCCCGACGGCCGCTGCCGTTCCTTCGCGGCCGGGGCCAACGGCACCGGTTGGGGGGAAGGGGTCGGACTGGTGTTGCTGGAGCGGCTGTCCGACGCCCAGCGCAACGGCCATCAGGTGCTGGCGATCGTGCGTGGGTCGGCCATCAACCAGGACGGCGCCAGCAACGGTCTGACCGCGCCGAGCGGTCCGGCGCAACAGCGGGTGATCCGCACGGCGCTGGCCGCAGCCGGGCTGCGACCGTCCGATGTGGACGCCGTAGAAGCCCACGGCACCGGCACCACCCTCGGCGACCCGATCGAGGCCCACGCCCTGCTGGCCACCTACGGCCAGGACCGCGAACGGCCGCTGTGGCTGGGCTCCATCAAATCCAACATCGGCCACACCCAGGCCGCCGCCGGAGTCGCGGGCGTGATCAAGCTGGTCATGGCCCTACGAAACAACACTCTCCCACGCACCCTGCACGTGGACGAGCCGTCCCCCCACGTCGACTGGTCGGCCGGCGCGGTGTCGCTGCTCACCGAACCGGTGGAGTGGCCAGCCGGCGACCGGCCACGCCGGGCCGGCATCTCCTCGTTCGGCATCAGCGGCACCAACGCCCACGTCATCATCGAGGAACCACCGACCGCTGCCGCCGCGCCCGAGCGGGCCGAACCGGCCAGGGGCCTGCTGCTGCCGATCGCCGCCCGCGACGAGTCGGCGCTGCGCGTGAAGGCGAGCGACCTGCGCGCACGGCTCGTCGCCGAGCCGGACACCGATCTCTCCGGCCTCGGCTGGTCGCTGTCCACGACGCGGACCGCCTTCACCCACCGGGCCGCTGTGCTCGGTGACGACCTGACAGACGTCCTCAGTGGACTGGACTCGCTGGCCAATGGCGAGCCGGGCGCGAATGCCGTCCGGGGCTCCGCGATCTCTCCCACCAGGACCGCGTTCCTGTTCACCGGCCAAGGCAGTCAACACCCCGCCATGGGCCAGCAGCTCTACGCCACCTACCCCGTGTTCGCAACCGCCTTCGACGAAGCCCGCGCCGCCCTCGGCCTCCCCGCCAACGACACCGTCCAGGACCCCGACCTCGTCAACCAGACCCGCCACGCCCAACCCGCACTCTTCGCCCACCAAGTCGCGCTGCACCGACTGCTCCGGTCCTTCGGCCTCACCCCCGATCTGCTCATCGGGCACTCCATCGGCGAGATCGCCGCGGCCCACGTCGCCGGCGTGCTCAACCTCGCCGACGCCGCCACCCTCGTCACCACCCGCGCCCGACTCATGCAGGAACTCCCCGCCAACGGCGCCATGCTCGCCGTCGAGGCAGCCGAGTCGGATGTGCGACCGCTGATCGCGGAGCGGGTCGACCAGATCGACATCGCCGCCGTCAACGGTCCGAGGGCGGTGGTGCTGTCCGGGGGAACCACCGCGCTGGCCGAGATCGAAACGCTGCTCACCGCGGGCGGAGTGCGCTGCCGACGGTTGCGGGTCAGCCACGCGTTCCACTCGCCGCTGATGGAGCCGATGCTGGCCGAGTTCCGGTCCGTCCTGGACACCCTCGACTACCACGAGCCCGAAATCCGGATTCTGTCCACTGTGGACACTGATGTGCCGGTGACCGACCCCGAGTACTGGGTCCGGCATGCGCGGGACGAGGTCCGGTTCGCCGACGCGGTCCGCGCGGCCAACAAACTCGGTGTCCGTGCCTATGTCGAGCTCGGCCCGGACGCCGTGCTCGCCCCGCTGGTCGGCGACATCCTGGACGGCGCGCTCCCGGTGCTCATCCCCACCCAGCGCCGGAAACGACCCGAGACCGCCTCCATGCGCCAGGCGCTCGCCACCGCCCACGTGCACGGCCTGAGCCTGGACTGGGCGACGGTCTTCCCCGGGCCGCACCAGGTCACCGCGGACCTGCCGACCTATCCGTTCCAGCGTCAGCGCTACTGGCTGGACGCTCCGCCGCCGGCCGCGCCGGCCACCGATCACCCGCTGCTGACCGCGACCATCGACCTGGCCGGTGGTGGATTCCTGGCCACCGGAGCCCTGTCCACCTCGGACCAACCATGGCTGGCCGAGCACACCGTGTTCGACGAGGTCGTGCTCCCCGGCGCCGCGCTCGTCGAGCTCACTGTCCATATCGGACGCCGTCTGGGTCGGCCGGAGCTGGCCGAACTGGTGCTGACCGCGCCCATCACGATCCGGGACGAGGCGCCGACCCAGTTCCAGGTCACCGTCGCCGCGCCGGACGAGTCCGGGCAGAGCTCGTTCGACGTGCACTCCCGCCCGCCCGGCACACAGACCTGGAAGCACAACGCGACCGGTGTGCTCGCTCCGGCAACGGAGTTCACGAGCCCGACCGTCGAGAAGTGGTCCGCGCAGGACGCGGTCGAACTGCCGGTCGACTATACGGCGCTACGCGCTCGCGGCCACGGTTACGGTCCGGCCTTCCGTGGTCTCGCCCGGGCCTGGCAGGACGGCGAGCACGGCCTTCGGGCCGAGCTGCGCCTACCGGACTCCGCCGGTGACTCGCGGTTCGCGCTGCACCCGGCCGCACTGGACGCGGCCCTGCACGCGTTGTTGTTGGACGGCGGCCCGGCCCGGGTGCCGTTCTCGTGGGCCGGGGTGCGACTGTTCCCGTCGTCCGCGACGACGCTGCATGTGCACCTGGCCGACGGCGGCCTCACGGTCACCGATCCGGCCGGCGCGGTGGTGGCCATTGTGGACACGTTGACGGTGCGTCCGTTCGATCCCACCCCGCCGCTGTACGGCATCGACTGGGTCCCGGTCACTCCCGAGGCTCATCACCTCGACATCACCTACGCCCGCCCGAACGACGTCCACGACGCTCTCGACATCGTCCAGGACTGGCTCAAGCACGACCACCCCGCCGACCACCGACTCGCCATCGTCACCGACGACACCCTCGACCACGCCCCCATCCACGGACTCGTC
>NZ_JBIUAG010000075.1:0-4624 GCF_044547355.1 Kutzneria sp. NPDC052558 | reverse complement strand
TCTTCTTCCCTAGACAAGAAGCATGATCACTCAAGGGCTGCACCCGTGATCACCCGGGGTCCCCGTCACCCACCCCGAAGGTTAAAACACAAGCTGAGCGTTGGTCCCGGTTACCTCACTTGGTGAGTCGTGCACGAGGTACATGCGCCGCCGGGGAAGTCAGTGGTCTGCGGACGTGGTGGGCTTGCTCGTGGTTGGCCTGGTCGTAGGGAGTGTCGTCCAGTTCGGCGATGTTGGTCAACTGCTCGCCGCTGCCGTGGGAGCCGTTGCCGGGCAATCGCGCGGCGCAGAACCAGACGGAGGCGAGACAGGATAGGTTCTTCTCGAAGAACCAGCCGACCTCGACGCCGTCGCGGTAGCGTATTCATGTCACTGGCTGGCCAGGTGCGGCAGCCACACGGGAGCGACGCGGGCTGTGGTAGTTGAGGCGGCGAACACAGACTCCAGCGGGATAGTCGCGGTCGTTGGCGTCTGTGCCACGAAAACCTGGCCGGCGCTGCGCCACCATCGGGGGGCGATCATGGAAACACCCAACGACCGCTTTCGGCTGGCGCGGGGGCGTGTTGCGTCTCGACGTCATCCCGGCGAATGCTTGTCGCGTCAAGAGTTGGCGGAGCTGGTCAACGATCACCTGTGGCTCCATTTCGGGATGCGCGTCGAGATCGACGACTCCTACATCGGCAAGCTCGAACGCGGCGTGATCCGCTGGCCAGGCGAGCGATACCGGAAGGCCTTCTGCTCGATTCTCCACGTGGACGACGAGACGAAATTGGGCTTCCGCAGCTCACGTCGGTCAGCGGTGCCCGGCCAGTTGAGCAGCGTCGGCCCGTCGCCCGAGGCCGCGTGGCAGACCGTAATTCCCGCCATGGTTGACGAGCGACATGTGGCGGAGACGCGTTCCGCGGCCACTATGTTCGTCCGCTGGCATCATCAGTACGGCGGCTGGTCCCTGCGTGAGGCCGCTCTCGCCCAGATGCGGTGGGCCGAGCAGTTGCTGCGCGTTCCGTGTCGAGAGCGTGTGCGCGTTGAACTCCATGCGGCCGTCGCGGAGTTGGCGCACACCTGCGCGTTCATGGCGTTCGACACCTGTGAGCACGGTGTTGCCGATCGGTTCTTCGATCTCGCGTTGCGGTGCTCCCGGGAGAGCGGAGATGGGAAGTTCCGCGCCTATGTCCTGCAGTCCATGGCTCGCCAGGCCGTGTGGCTGGGCAGATTCGAACAGGCTCACACCTTTGTGGAACACGCGCTCACACAGACGGGCAAGCTGCTGCCGGTCGAGCGGGCCAATCTGTACGCCGCGCTCGCCGTGCCGCTGGCCGGCATGAACCGCGCTGCGGAGGCTCGTCGTGCCATCGGGGTGGCCGATGACGCGTTCGAGCGGGCGGCGCAGCCAGCCTCCCGGTGGGAGCGTTTCTACACCCTCGCCCAGCACAACTCGGACACTGGTGCCGCGCTCGTCATGCTTGCCGAGCACGGGCATCGGGCCGGCGACGCCCGCGAGCGGTTGACCGCTGCCTACGCGCAACGCGCACCGCAGTATCGCCGCTCCAGGTTGTTGGCACTGACCAAGCTCGCGTCCCTCGCGGTTTTCGGCGGCGCGCCGGACGAAGGCATCGCGATCGCGACATCCGCCCTTGCCGGGGCCGAGGGAGTCCGGTCCAGTCGGGTCACCCGGGAGATGGACGGCTTCGCCGAGCTCCTCGTCCGACGCTCGGGTCCCGAGTTCGGCCGCAAGTTCCGTGACGAACGCAGGGCAACCGGGCCGGGCTGACCACGGATGTCAATGGGGTCGCGCATTCATCCCCTGAGCTTCCTCCGAATCTGCCTCCGTCACCTCCCTGCACAGGCGTCTTCCAGCCGGGGACCCTGGACGGTGGCGGCAAGTTCCGGACCTGCTGTCGATCAGGGGCTGGTGGCGGACCGTCGGGGGTCGCCACCAGCCGCTGCCCTTGCACGGCGTATCTAGCGAGGTCAGCCTGCGTTTGTACGGAATACTGTTTAAGCGGCGCATGCCACCATCGTTGTACCCGCCACAAATATCATCCGACAATCCGGGAAATTCGCTTGGATGCCACGGCAAAGAAATTATTCAATGGAGGAGAGCTATGCCTGATAGCGTGAAGTACTGGGCGGCCGCTGTCGCAGCCATGCTGAGCCTCAGCGGCGTGGTCGTCGTCGGTGCGCCGGCAGCAACGGCCAGTCCCACCACCGCCACACCGACCTCAGTGATTCCTCTCAATCCCTGCGCGCACCCTGGATGGCGTGAGGACACTCCCACATCGGGTAGCTTGATCGGCGAACCCACCAACATGAGGTCCGGTCCCTACCTCGACTGTGCGATCAACCATGTCGGCCACAGTGGCGATAGTGCAATTTTCGAATGTTATGTCGTCGGCGGTGTCTATAACGGTGTCAGCACGTGGACCTTCGTCTATGCCGACGGCTCGCGGGGCTGGGTGAATGACAGCCTCTTGTCCGGCGGCGGCAGCTCCAACCACTGCTGACAACCGTCAGAACATCGACAAGTCACACACAAACTATCGTGCCGGGTAGAGGGGATGGGCCGCAGGTAGTGCCGATGCGCACTACCTGCGGCCCACCTCGCTTACGTCGCCCGCGACGGGCCCCAGACGGGCCAGCAAGTGATCTTGTTTGGCGCCGCCTGTCTCAAACACCATTCATAAATGAAGTCCAGATGAAGCTCGCGATGAGAATATGGAGTCAGATTTGAGATCCTACACGTGACGCGATCCATCCCGAGCAGGCCGGGTTGCTCCCAGGTAATCCGACTCCCGGTACGGTTCAGATTTCACACGTTGACCGAAGTCGGGTGCGTCGATCATGAGGTCGCCGCCGATGTAGAGCCCGACGTGGTGGACGTCGGGCGGAGTGCCGAAGAAGACCAGATCGCCCGGGAGCAGAGGTTGTCCCGCTGGGACGTGGGGACCGGCGTCGTATTGCGTTTGAGCCGTGCGGGGCAGCACAATGCCAGCGGCGGCGTAGGCGGCTTTGGTGAGACCGGAACAGTCGAACCCGCCGTCCTGTGCCCCGTTGCCGCCCCAGACATAGGGCAGTCCCCGCTGCCGACAGGCGTAGTTGATCGCAGCCAGAGCTGTGGCGCTGGGCGCCTGGACATGGTCACAATCCCCGGTGCCGACGGTGATGCCGGTGCATACGGCCCCCGCCACGGCGGCGACGATTTCCCGCGCGGCCTGCTCGTGTTGGGCGTAAGCACCAGGAAATCCTGATTGCTCAACGGCTTGTGCCGCGTCGTTGACGCTCATCTGCTGCCAGCGTGGTACGGCGAGCAGATGTCGGTAGAACTGGGTGGCGGCGTAGGTGGGGAGCATGATCTGCGCTGGGGTTCCCCAGCCCTGGGATGGGCGTTGCTGGAACAGGCCGAGGCTGTCCCGGTCGCCATGGTCGAGGTTCACCAGACCGGATTCCTGTAGGGCTGCGGCGATGGCCACTACCCAGCCCTGCGGCGGGATCGCGAGCTGCTTGCCGACCGCGACGATGGTCGCCGCGTTGGCCATCTGGTCCGGTCGGTAGCCGGAAAGGCCGCCGGCCGTCCCCACGATCGAGGCGCAGCCGGTACTGCCGGAGCCGACGGTCATGGCGGTGATACCGCCCGCGGCGGTGATGAGCACGGCGGGCAGCCCTAGCGAGACCGCCACGACGAGGGCGATCCTGGCGTTGCCGGACATGCGGATCACCCTCTCGGCGCCGGAGAAGACGCGGGCGGCATCGGGCTCGGCGGAGCGAGTTGTGCACTTGCAGTCGGGGCATCGGCAGGAGCGAGCGCCGGCCAGTTCCGTGCGAGGTCGATCAGCTGCAGGCGTGTGGTGTCGGCGCCGTTGATTGGCAGCCAGGCCGGGACGACTGGCGAGGCAGTAGTGCCGGTGGCAATGGGCACGAGGTCGGGATGGTCGAGTTGGTCGAGGGCGTCGGTCAGGGCGCGGCGGGCGGTGGCTTCTCGGGCGGTACTGGTGAAGCGGATCAGCAGCGGGGCGGTGATCGCGGTGGTGAGGGCGAGTTTCTCGTAATCGCCGAGTTTGCTGGCCAGGATGCGCAGGTTCTCCGTACCGAAGTCGAACTCGAGGAAGAACTCGAGCTCGGTGTCGTGCACGCGCCAGCGGGCGTAGGCGTCGGGGCGGGCGAGGTCGCCGAAGTGCTTGCGGCAGCGGGTTTCCGACCACCAGGCGGTCAGGCGGGTGTGGTCGGTGGTGCGGGCGTGGGCGATCAGGGTGGCGAAGTGGCCGTTGACGGCGACGGTGTGCGCCAGCCTCAGAGAGTGGGCGATCCCGATCGAGACCTCGTGGCGGTAGCGGAGTTCTTGAGGGTCGAGGCCGTCTTCGTGGGCGAGGAGATGAGCGCCGGCGATGTCCAGGACGTAGTGCATCGGCGCGGAGCCGACGGTCACGAACGGCTGGAACCGGTCGATCATCCGCCACTGGAACAACTCCCGGAGCCGACGGTTAGCCGACCGCACTCCCGTGAAGGCCATCTGCACGATCTGGCGGCTGGTCAGCACGCGGTGCTCGCGCAGCATCCTGGCCAGCCACCGGTCTCGGGCGGTGAGGCGTCGGGCGAGCCAGGCCAGGTGCTCGGGCGTGACAACGGA
>NZ_JBIUAG010000074.1:0-5068 GCF_044547355.1 Kutzneria sp. NPDC052558 | reverse complement strand
ACCATGCTTGAACCGCCACCGGAGCAGCATCCCGGCGCCGCCCGGGTGGCGCCGCGCCGACGGCGAGCCGGGCCATGAGGCCCGTCGCCGGTCGCCGGCACCGCTACCCGTCGGACACCACCGCCGCAGAGTGGGCGCTGATCGAGCCGCTGCTGCCGGTCCCGACCTGCCAGACCGAGCGCGGCGGCCGGCCGGAGCGCCACGACCGGCGCGCGATCGTGGACGCGATTCGCTACATCGTGGACAACGGGGCGAAATGGCGCGCACTCCCGCGCGACTACCCGCCCTGGCGCACCGTCTACGGCTTCTTCGCGCGGTGGACGGCCGCCGGCGTGCTTGGCCAGATCCGTGATCACCTCCGCCGGTGGCTGAGGACCCGCCGCGGCCACCCGCCCGACGCCGTCGCGGTGGTGATCGACTCCCAGTCGGTGAAGGCGTCGGAGACCGTGGCCCGCGCCAGCCGCGGATTCGATGCGGCGAATTATCTCGGGAAGCTGGTTATGCCGGGCTGGGTCATGGTCGACGGTGTTTGGCCTGGTTGGTAGTGCTGGGCAGGGACTTTGGTCGGCATATTCCGGGTGCTGCGCGAGTTCCTGACTCGCCCGGGGTGTGCGATGATCGTCCAGTGATGATGACTAGAAAGGGCCATGGCGCGTAGATCGCCAGCGGCTGTGCGGGCCGCGATGCCGTGCCGACTCCGGCCAGGGGACAAGCTGTCCGTCGTCGATGGCTTGGGGGCCAAGGCCGTCGGCGAGATTCAAGTCCTTGAGCGCTGCGGCCGCTTGTGGCCGGGGGCTGTGGCCGGCGCGCTGGCCGACTGGAAGCGCGCGGTCCACTCCGATGCCCGCCGCCTGCTTGAGGAGGCTGTCCGCCATGGGTGCCCATGCTGTGACCCGACGGAGGCCCGTGAGGTCTTGGAGCAGGCGCTGGCGGCGCTGAGCCCTCGTTCCCGGCGGGCGCTGCTGGCCAAGGTGGAGCCGTTGGACGAGGTGTTCTGCCGCCGCACCGTGCACGACCCGCAGGCGCCGGCGGATCAGCCGTGGTGGAGCAGGCGCGCGTGACGGGGCCGGGAGACGCTGGGTCAGAGGCTTTCGAGGAAGCTCAGCAGGGCATCCGGTGGCCGGTAACGGGTTGCCCTCGCTGGCCGTGGCGCGGTGCGGGCCAGAGCTCGCTCCTTCAGGGCCATGTCGGCGTGCAGGTAGACATCGGTGGCTTTCGTGCTGGCGTGCCCGAGCCAGAGCGCGATGGTCGCGGTGTCGACTCCGGCATGCAGCAGCGCCATCGCCGCTGTGTGGCGCAATGTGTGCGGCGTGACGTTCTTGGCAGCCAGCGTCGGGCAACTCTTGGCGGCGCTGGGAAGGTATTTGGCCAGCAGGTCGGCGACCGCGTCGCGGCTGAGGCGACCGCCGGCGCGGTTGGGGAACAGTGGGTCGCCCGGGGTCGCGCGGCGGTCGGTGACCCATCGCTGGAGCAGCCTGGCCGTTGGCTTGGTCAGCGGGGTGCACCGCTGCTTGCGGCCTTTGCCGGTGCAGCGCAGGTGCGCTCCTGCTCCGAGTTCGGCGTCGCCGCAGGCGAGGGCGGTCAACTCGGAGACCCGGTCACCGCGTGGAGCGGTGGCGTCGCGGTGCTGACGGTGTCCGGTGAACTCGATTATTGTCCCTTCTCACGTGACGTTGCCGGTTTCTCACCCGAGGTTGTCGAGTTCGTAGCGGACGGCGACTGAAATTGCCCGCACGGGGCCGTGCGCTGCCGTCGCGTCTCACCTGATGTCGTCGCCCGGCACGGAATGTCTCGCTCGATGTTGTCGCTCCGCAGCATTCGTCTCAGTAGATCTTCACCCAGTCGCACCGATCCCGGCCGTGCACCAGCGTGTTGCCTTGCCAGCCGTCGGGTCGTGTGGCTCCCTCGGTTCCTGCGTGGTCACGTTGATCTATCGACTCACCGGCCGCAATGGACAGTCGTGACCGTGACCGACGCCGGCGGTGACGGCCGCGAGTTCACATCGACGTCACTGCGGAATTTGCCACGCACGGCGTGAAGTCGCACTCCGGTACGACAATGTGTCCGCAAGCAGTGCGGACCATCCGTTCGATGGTGCTATTCGATTCCGTCTATTTTAGCCCATACGAGTGAGCCTGACGAGATGCCTTGCCAACCAACGACGCCCTCGCTAGCTTGGAAGAAGTCACGAATCATGGGGGATGGCAATGGGGGTTTTGTTGGGTGAGTAGACCCAGCTAATCAGATTCACTTCTCACACCCTGGGATTTCTGCGCTTTGCGGCCGGATCTGGTATTCGGAAAATCGCCATGCGCATCTCCTGTGTCGCCGACAGCCGCACTCGTGTGCGGTCATGAGTGATTCGAAACGGGAGAGGAGGAGTGACATGTCGAACGAGGAGTTCATCGGTTCCCGCGACGCGGGCGAGGCCGCGACCAAGTGGTGACGGTGTAGACGGCAAGGGCGCCGGGTGGCGACCAGACCGCCACCCGGCGCCCTTGCCCGCGAGGATAGAGGAGTTCGGCATGTTCGATGAACTGGTGGACGCCGCCACCCTGGCCGGGCTCGACGACCAGGCGTACGCGGATCGGCTGCACGAGTTCGAGCGGGCCGTCACCGATGGCGACGGCACGGACCGCCTGGTCGACGAGCTGTGCGCGCTCGCGGGCGGGCACGGGGACTGGAACGTGCGACGCATCGCGGTGCAGACCCTCGGTGCCCGGTTTACCGGGCACGCCGCGGCCCGGGAGGCGATCAGCGAGGCGACCCACGACGACGTCGACTGGGTGGCGTTCACCGCGATCAGGACGGCCGGCGAGCACCGGATCCCGGAATCAGTCGAACACATGATTCGCATCTCGGGCTGGCCGAGCAACTTCAGCCGGCCGGGCTACGCGCGCAAGCCGGTGGGCTGCGGCGCGGCGTTCACCAAGCGGGCGCTGTGGAACTACTTCGGCTCGCACGACCCCGACGAGCTGCGGGCGTTGGAGGACAAGCACTTCGCCGACAAGCACGCCGCGGTCGCGGCCGCCCGCCGCGAGCCGGACCTGCGCGACGCCGTGCTCGTGCCGGCGGGACCGTTCATCGCGGGCGCCCAGGCGCAGGAGATCGGTCCGTTCCAAATGGATGACACCGACAATCCGCTGCGCGTGGTCACGTTGCCGGCGTTCCACATCGACCGCACCGCCGTGACCAACGCCCGGTACGCGGAATTCCTGGCCGAAGCCAAGGGAAGCACCGAGTTCGCGCACCCGGACGAACCACAGGGCAAGGACTACACGCCGGCGCACTGGCGCGACCCCCGCTTCAACGACCCGTCCTATCCCGTTGTCGGCGTCGACTGGTACGACGCGTACGCGTTCGCCCGCTGGGCGGGCGGCAAACTGCCGTCCGAGGACCAGTGGGAGAAGGCCGCCCGCGGCACCGACGCCCGCGCCTACCCCTGGGGCGACGAGTGGGATCGGACGAAGGCGCAGTCCGTGCTCACCGCGTACGATCGCAAGGAGCTGCGAGATCTGGCCGACCTGGAGGCGCTGCTGGTGCAGACCACGTTGGACTGGCCGAAGAGCCCGGTCGTAGCCGCGGACGCGCTGCCCGCCGGGGCGAGCCCGTACGGCGCGTTGAACATGGCCGGCAACGTCTGGGAGCTCACCCGCACCAACTTCTTCACCCGCGCGGACATGGCACCGTTCTTCAAGGGGCACGGGGGGTCCGAGGTGATGAACCGGCCCGAGGCGTTCCACGTGTTGCGCGGCGGCACCTGGACCTCCCCGCTGGTCTGCCTCACCACCTTCTACCGCGGCAAGGACCTGCTCACCGATCGGCACAACGAGGTCGGCTTCCGGTGCGTGTACGAGGTCGCGGCATGACCGCGGACATCAAGGCCCGCCGGGTCCGCTTCACCCGCACCGAGGGCCGGATCGGCCCGTTCGCCGGCGCCCAGTTCGACGTCGAGCGGTTCCTGGACCGGCCGCTGGTTGGGCGGATCGCGCTGGCCGGGCCGGTGATCCGGCCGTTCTGGTACATCTGGGAGGAGGAGGCGTTCTGGAAGCTCACCGGCGCGTGGTCCATCCTGGAGCAGCGACTGGCCGCCGACCCGGAGTTCGAGCTCGTGATCGACACCTGTGACCTGCGCACCGGCGAGACCCGCCAGGTCATCGCGCACGGCAAGGCATACGTTGTCCCGTTCGACGTGCCGCGCGGCAGGCGCATCCTGACCCGGTACGCCGGCCCGCACGAGGACGACTGGGACGCCCGCTTCCAGCTGCGCCCCGACCCGTCGGCCTTCGGCACCAAGCTGTGCAAGATGGTGCCCGATGACATCTGGACCGTCGACCTGACCTACCGCCCCGCTTGGCCCGAATATGCCTGATTTCTCGACGATCCTGCTCTTCGTGGCCGCGGCTGGGGTGTTGTTCCTCATCCCGGGTCCGTCGGTGCTCTACATCGTGACCAGGAGCGTGACCCAAGGCCGCAACGCCGGCCTCGTCTCGGTGCTGGGCATGCACACCGGCACCATCCCGTACATCCTCTGCAGCGCACTGGGATTGTCGGCGCTGCTGGCCGCGTCGTCGACCGCGTTCACCATCATCCGGCTGCTCGGCGCCGGATACCTGCTCTGGCTCGGCATAGCCAAGTTCCGGTCGCTGAGCTCCGGCGCGGACCTGGAACTCACGCCCGTTCCGCTGCACCGGGTCTACCGCCAGGCGGTGATCGTCAGCCTGCTCAACCCGAAGACGCTCATCTTCTTCACCGCTTTCCTGCCCCAGTTCGTCGACCCGGCCCGCGGTGCCGTGCTCTTCCAGATCTTGTTCTTCTGCGCGGGTTTTCTCGTCATGGGGATGCTGAGCGACGGCACCTACGCGATGCTCGCCAGCGGCCTGTCCGGTCGGCTGCGCAATCCGACCAGCCGCCGTCGGCTCGACCGTTCCAGCGGGGTCGTCTACATCCTGCTCGGCGCCGCCGCGGCCCTGATGCCCCAGGGGTGAATCGGACGGTCAGCAGGTGTCGGCCATTGCGGAAGGGGCGGCACACTGGTGACCTCGCGGAATCAACTGTCGCATATTCG
>NZ_JBIUAG010000073.1:0-5209 GCF_044547355.1 Kutzneria sp. NPDC052558 | reverse complement strand
GGGCACACCAAGGTTCGGTCGCCGTGGCCATGTTGGACGCGTCGCATCCGGTCGTGCAGCTCGGCGTAGCCCAGCACCCGCATCTGATCGGCCGGGAGCGGGCCGCAATGGCTCTGGTGCTTCACGATCACGTCGTCGCCATCGGGGTAGTCGAACGTGTAGCCGTCCTTGGTGGTGACGATGTAGGCCACGCCGTCACCGGAGGGGCGGATCTTGTCGATGACACCCCAGCCCACGACGACGTCACCCGCGTGGACGTCCCAGATCGTTTCCAGCATCCAGCCGTTCTTCTGCGAGAACCGCGCGGGCAGGACGCCCCGGGTGACCTCGCCGCAGTCCCCGCAGGCCACCATGTAGTGGGTGTTGTCGTCGTCAACCCCGACCGGCCTCGGCGCGACCTCGCCGTAGTGCGGCGAGTCCTTCGGGAGATCCTTGGACTCCACGGTGTTCTCACCGCCGCAGGACGAGCACGCGAACATGACATCCTGGAAGAACGCTTGCAGGGCCAGGTTTTCCTGCTGACGGTACGGGTTGCCGGTGGGCGCGATGATCAGGTCCATGCTGATGCCTCCGGGGTTGTCGCGAGCGGCGGTTCGGCGATCACTTGGCTGATCGGGGCGGCCCGCCGGGACGCCGCTCGCGCTCCACCTCGGCCAAGGTCACGAAGTCCTGCGGGACGCGTTCGGGGCGGACGTACAGCTCGGGATGGCGGATGCACTCGCTCCATCGGAAACTGGGATCGCCGGGCACGACCTTCAGGTAGTCCCACTTGACCACCATGTCCACCAGGTCGGCGGCTGCCTCGGTGAGGGCGAATCCTGCGGCCGCGAACACGTCCCGAGTGAGGACGTCCTCGGGCTGTCCCAAGTCCGCGATCAGCTCGGGGCCGACACCGAGGCCATGCAGAACGTGGCCGAGCAGCGTGAACGGCTCGCCCTCGGCGGTGAAGCAGGGCGGGTGACGGGTGCCGTCCGTCCACACCACGATCCTGTCGCCGTGCTCGGCGATCACCAGTTCCAGCCGGTCGTGCAACTCGGCGTAGCCGAGCACACCTGTGGCCGCTTCAGCGGTCTTCAAGTCGGTGTCGGCGGTCTCATCGGTCGTGGGGGCGTCGTGCCCGATCCATTTGCTGCCGGGGATTGCATGGAGCTTCCACTCATCCCGCAATGGGTTCATGATCATCACGGCGTCGTTCGCCCCGTGGTCGAACTCGAATCCGCCCTCGATGACGACCGAGCACTTGTCGGGATTCGTGCTGGACGGCCGGATGTCGTCCACGACACCCCAGCCGATGACGCACTGGCCCGCCCGCACCTGGTGCACGAACAGCGTCTCGACACCACCACCGGAGCAGTAGGCCTCAGGCGGGAAGCCGTGGCTGACCCGCCGGCAGTCCTGACACATGACCCGGTAATGGACGCCGCTGGGAACCTTCTCCCTGTAGTGCGGCGAGAATTCCGGGAGAAGACTGGTCTGCACTGTGTTCTCACCCCGGCAGTACACGCACGCCCACGTGACCCACCGGTAGAACGCTTGGTAGGCGAGGACTTCCTGCTCGCGGTCGGGGTCATCGATCGGGTCGAAGAAGAATTCCATGGCTGTGCCTCCACTCTGGTCCTGCGTCACGGCTCAGCTGTGCGGCGTCGTGCGGCGGGGAGGAGCGGGATGTCGTTCATGGCTGGTCTCCGTTCGTGCTCAGGCGCAGGAACGCCTTCACGGCCGTGATGTTCTTGGCGATCTCGACGGTTTCGCGTCGCTCGGCCAACGCCCGGTCCAGCCAGTCGTCGGCCAGGGAGTCACCGACGCCGAGCACGACGTCGTGGCCCAGCTCCCACAGGACGACGTTCACGGTCAGGCACGCGACAGCCAGCTCGTCGATATCGACCGCGCACCACCGGACTGTGGTGGGGTCGCCGCCGTGAGCGCGCATCGCTTCGGCCGCGCTGCGGAGCAGGCCACCGGTGCCGACGGCGGGTTCGAGAACGGTGCCGCCTTCCGCCGGTGGCAGGAGTTGGGCGATGGCGTCGGCGAGGTCGGGCGGGGTGTAGATCTGGCCACGGACGCCCTTGGAGACATCCGGGCGGAAGATGGCCAGCAAGGGCCCGAACACGTCGGTGTCTCGTCGGCGTGGGGTGCCGGTGAGCGAGAGCAGGCCGGCGGTGACCGCAGCGTCGGACACGGCTTTGGCGGCGGTGACGGTGTTCTCGGGCAGTGGTTGGCCGCTGTGCCAGACCGAGATCAGCGGCCACGCGCGGTTGACGAGGTCGGGCCGGTAGGTGATGAAGATCGCCCACTGGGCGCGGATGATCTCGATGAACCGGTCGAGGGGAACGGACTGCAGGGCGGTGGCGGTCCAGTCGCGTTCGTCGTCGGGTGGGGACAGCATGGACAGGGCGGCGACGACGGAGATCGGCACCTCGATCGCGCCGGAGCCGTGGTCACGGTGCCAGCGGCGGGCGACAGCCTCGGCGATCGCGGCGGCGTGTTCGTGAGGGTTGTTCGGGAACGCGCGGCCGGTGTCGGGCGCGCGGTTCGTGGAGGGTGTCATGATCGTGTTCCCGACGCGTGAGGGCGACGGAGCACGGTCGTCGTGACGGTGTGGGCTGGCGGAGCCACCCGAAGGTGTTCGCACGCCCCGCCAGCCATCACACAAAACCCGCCTGAAAGGAGGGCAGCGGCCAGCGTAGTGCACGTGGGGCGTGCGCCGCTCGGTCCGGGAGCCGTCGGTCGACCGTGGTCCGTGCCGAGGTTTCAGCCGACGACGAAGGTTCCGGGGTGCAGCTCGGTGATCTCCCGGTGCGGGAGGGTCTCCCCGGGATAGGGCATGTGGATCACCAGGCGGCCGGCGAGGTCGCCCTCGGCGTCGTCGGGGATGCGCCGCACGGTGAAGCAGAACGCGCCCCGGGGGTCGCCGACGCTCACGGACAGGGTCAGGGAGTCCTGTTCGTCGTTGGCGAGGATCGCGGCGGAGTTGGCCCAGGACAGCGGCACCCGTTCGGGTTGGTGTGCCTGATCGTCGCCGTCTGCTGCCGGGCAGTCGAGGCCGGTCGTGTCGGATGCGTAGCCGTCGACGGTTTCCAGCAGGTCCTCACCGCAGAGGACGCACCGGTGGGACGCGTCGTTGGGCGCGAAGGTGAGGGCGATGTCCGCCTCATCGTCGAGGAACTGAGCTTCTCGGCCGCTGACGGTCAGCAGAAAGAACATGGCGAACACCCCCGTCAGGCCGTGAACTGCAGCGCGTGGCCGCAGTCGGGGCAGGCGATGTAGGCGCGCTCGCGGTCGTCGTCGGGGACCCGGGCCTGTCCGGTGACCGAGGGCCGGTCGAAGCCGGTCGTGGTCTCGGAGTGCAGCAGCCAGCCGAAAGTCACCTGCCACTCGTGGCCGTTGGCGCACACGCCGTCCGCGCAGTCGTAGTCGGCCCACTCGGCGAGGTCGTCCACGGTGCTGCGGTAGACCGTCGGCGAGTGGAACAGACCGCCGTCACCGCTGATGGTGATCATGAGGTCGCCCAGCTCGCCGCCAGCCGAGAACACGACGAACCCGATCTCGTCGGACAGGACGTTGTTCACGGTGCACGTGTTGTGCTCCCAGCACGTGCCGTCGCCGTAGAGGCCGACCGGGGCGGTTCCGGTGCGGTCCTTGGCCCACAGGGTGAGCACTTCGGCGGTCGGGTAGCGGTGGTCTTGCTCGTCCATCCACTCGCGGAGGTCGTCGGTGAGGTGCTCGCTGTACTCGCCACGTTCGTCGATCCATTCCTGGGTGTCGACGCTGAGCCAGCCATCGCCGTCCGCCCATGCGGTTACCATTACGTCAGCCATAACGCACGCTCCAGTCATGCTGCGAGGTTTTGTGTGAGCCGGCAGGTGTTGCGGGGTGCGAATCCCAACCTGTCGAGCTACTTCAAATGTACACCCGCCTCGCGGATATTCCATACCCCTTTCGGGTTACATTTCCCAATCTCACCGATCAGACAAACGATCACCATCGAGAAAACGAAAGCCGGCAGCCGACAAAAGCGGCGAACACTTCATCAATCGGCAGTCAACAGATCCTTCAAGCTCCTCCGAGGGAATTTGAGAACATAAATAGGCAACTAAACCACCAGGAGTTTTATTGTTCATAATTCGAAGGTCCGCCGCCGCGATCCGACTGTTCAGGTGCTTGCCAGCCACCGAGTCTGACGTCACCCGGGAACCCTCCAAGTAGTGGCCCACCTGCATAGACGCGCCGTCGAGGGGGTTCCTGCCTAGAGGGAAGTCCGGTTGGTGCCCCGGTTGGCATGTCGGCGGGAACCCCGGTTGGACTCATTCCGACCGCGCCTCCGACGTCTGGAGGGCGCCGGCGAGGGCGACCGTGTCCGCGTCGGGTTTCTCGTCGATCTCGCCGAGTTTCGCGGAAAGAAGGTCGAGCGTTCGAGGGATGGCGTCGCGCTGGCCGGACTGGGCTTGTGTTCGCATTATCTCACGGTAGGCCTCCTCGGCGTAAGGATCGATCCCGCGAATGCGTTCCAGCAGCTTCAGCCGCACGCCGGGATCTTTCTCGGATCGCGCGAGGGTGTCCAGCGCGTCGAGCATGTCTCGACGGATTGCTTCTCGTGGGGCGTCCAACCACAGCGTCGATATGTCCTCGGCCAGGTCGCCTCGATAGGCCTCAAGGAAGAAGGCCGTTTCCTGGCGCCGGCCTTCGGCGCTCGACAGGCGGGCGATCGCCGCGCGTAGGCGGGCGTAATCGGTGTCGACGGACTCGGTGTCGAGGCGGTACCGGCCGCCGGTGTTGGCCACGAGGTTGGTGATCTGCCCGTCGGTCGCCGTGGCCATCGCCTTGCGCAGCGTGGACAGGGTGTAGTGCAGGTTGTTGTAGGGGCGCTCGGGGTTGGCGTCGGGCCAGATGGCCTCGTTGAGCGCTTCGCGGCGGACGCCGTCGGGATGGCAGGCCAGGAAGGCCAGCAGCTCGCGGTGTTTGGGGGTGGTGACCGAGGTGAGGTCCACCGGCGCGCGCCGGCCGGTGTAGGTGATGCGGATGGCGCCGAACACCTCGAGGAGCACGTGCGGCCCGGTGTCGGTGCTGTTGGCCGGGTGCTCGGCGGGCGGCTGCTCGACGCGGGCCGGGGCGGGTGGTTCGGCCGCGGCGGTGAACAGCGTGAGCAGGTCGGCGGTTTCGTGGGCTGGCAGCGTGAACAGCCGGGTGTCGAGCAATTCCGGCGCGTCGC
>NZ_JBIUAG010000072.1:0-6667 GCF_044547355.1 Kutzneria sp. NPDC052558 | reverse complement strand
TGGTTCGGCCGCGGCGGTGAACAGCGTGAGCAGGTCGGCGGTTTCGTGGGCTGGCAGCGTGAACAGCCGGGTGTCGAGCAATTCCGGCGCGTCGCTGGCGCGGACGGATCCGTTCTCCTCGACCTCGACGGTGCAGCCGGCCGGCCAGGTGCCCAGCAGCACCACCGCCCCGGAGCCGAGCACATCCTTCAGCGGCGCCTCGGTGCCCGGTTGTGGGGTGGCGATCACCGCGGTTCTGGTCTCGGTGCTGATGGCTCGGGCCGTGAGGGTCTCCAGCGCGGAGGTGAAGGAGGAGGTGATGGTCAGTCTCGGGTGCCGGAGGTCCGTTGATGTGCCGAGCAGGCGGGCGAGGTCGGTGTCGGTAGTGACCACGTGGGTGTCGGGTTCGGCCAGCAGGTGCACGAGCAGGGCCCGGCCGACAGCCTCTGTTCCCGGCCCGCGGATTCCAAGCCCGTGTGTGGCGGCGATGGTGAGGGCGACCTCGTGGCCAGGACGGAGTTGTTGCTGGGCTTCGGGAGTTGGCGGGGCGGCGGGTTGAAAGGCGCTGTCGTGGGCTATCCGCAGCGCTCGGACGACAGGCGCGACGGGGCGTTGGAGGTCGGCGCGGCGGCCGCTGCCGATCCGGTACTGACGGCGTTGACGGGCGCGGACGGCGAGCATCGCGGCGGTCACGGCGGCCGCGACGCCGGCGCCGATGAAGACGCCGTTGGGCAGGCTGACGATCAGGTCCGGCCTCTGCTCTGGCACAGCGTGCGGGGTGCTCGATGTCGGAGTCGTCGGTGGCGTTGACGTGGCGGGCACGGTGATCGCGGGTGCCGAGGTCGTTGTTGGTGCGGGAGTTGCCGTGGTCGGGGTGACCGCTGGAGGTGCTGGCAGAGCCGGTGGTGAGGAAGGCGGTGACGTGGGAGCCGGTGGGGCGATGTCCGGGTCGAGGGCGAGGTGCCAGCCGGGCAGGAGCAGGTCGGGGGTGCGCCACGCGCGGCCGTCGGCCTGCGGGCGGTTGTGGTTGAGGTCCCATAGCCGGTGCCAGGCGTTCGGGTTGCCGTATTCGCGCTGGGCGATGGAGGAAGCGGTCTCCCCCGGCGCGACCACCACCTGTCGGGCGCCGGCGGGCAGGGGCGGTGGGAGGTGGGCGGCGTCGGGTGGGAGCAGGACCACCATGCCGGGCTGGAGTTGGTGGGAGTCGGGGATGCGGTCGTGGTTGAGGGCGTCGATCTCCACGTAGCGGCGGCCGTCGCCCAGGTGTGTGTCGGCCAGGCTCCAGTAAGTGTCGCCGAGCACGACCTGGTGCCGTGGGCAGTCCGGTCGCACCGCGTCGGGCACGGTGTAGTGGTCCGGGCGGGGCGCGGCGGGTTGGGGGTGCTGGTCGGCGGTGGCCACGACCGGCGGCCCGGCGGGGGTGGCGGTGGCGTTGGTGGCGGTGAACACCAGCAGCGCGGAGGCGACCAGCCCTGTGATCCACGTGCGCGGGGAACGGCCGGCCAGGTGTCGGGCCGCGGCGGTGCCGCCGGCGTGCAGGAGACGGGCGAGATCGCATAGGACCAGGACCGCGCCGAGGGCCCAGCCGCACCAGGCCAGGGTGTGAGCCAGCCACGGCATCAGGGAGCCGTCCAGGTAGGACCAGCGCAGCGCCTCCCACGCCTGCTCGGCGGAATCGGGCAGCGTGTGGGGTAGGAGGTGGTCGGGGGCGCCGCCGGTGGCGAGGTTGCCGGCCGGCACCCCGACCAGGAACGCCGTGAGGGCGAGCAGCGCGGTCAGGGCCCGGCCGGTCTCACGCACGGCGGCCGACCACCAGCACGGCGTTCTTGGTCGCGACCGCGTGATAAGTCGGGCCCAGCAACGTGAACAGGGCGGGGCGGTCGACGGTGACGACGACGGTGACGGTGGTGGGGTTGGTGATCGTGACGGTGCCGGTGGCGCCGGCCGCGGACAGGTAGGCGCGGGCGGCGGTCTGGGCGTCGACGGGGTCGATAGTGAGGGTGGGGCCGCGGGTGTTGATCGCGGTCTCGGCGGCGCGGGCGGCCTCAGAGGCCAGCGCGTCGGCGCGGGACTGGGCGTCGTTGAGGCCGTGCACGGTGGTCAACAAGGCCAGCATCACCACCGCGACCATCATGCCCAACGCCATGGTGACCGACACCGACCCTCGATCGTCGCGCAGCAGGCGGGTCAGGAGGCGGTTCATGTGCGGGTCCGGTAGGTGTCCAGGGCGCTGATCTGGTGCGCGTGCAGGGTTTTCTCGCCGGGCAGGCCCGGGACGTAGAGGTCGGCGAGGGTGATCAGGCAGGTCACCTCGACGCCGACCTGGGCAGGCTGGCCGACCGGCACCGCGAAGCCGGCGGTGTCCACGGTGACGGTCAGGGCGCGGCAGCGAAGGTTGTGTTCGTGCAGGATCTGCTGCGCGACAAGGGAAGCATCCGCTTGTGCGTGGGCGGTGTTGCGGGCGTGGGAGGCGGCGCGGGCGGCATCGAGCGCGGCGTGCAGCACCGCCGAGTCCGCGGAGGCGGTGGCGCCGTAGGCCCACAGCAGGCACGCGATCAGCGCGGCGATCGGCACATAGATCGCCATCTCGACCGTGACCGCGCCGGCCTCATCGGTGAGCAGCCGCCGCACCAGGGTGATCATGGGGTGGCCTCGGCGAAATCGAGCACTTCGCGCACGGCCCGAACGCGGCCGCGCACGGCCTCGCGCATCTCCGCCACCTCGGGCGGGGCCGGCAGGCGCAGGCGCCGCAGATCATGGTGGAGGGCGGCGAGTCGGCGGGGTGTGGTGAACCGGGCGACCAGCTCCTGCACGAGGGCGCTGGTGTCGGAAAACTCGTCCACCGCAACACAGATCGCGGTGTCCAGGCGCACGAGCTCGTAGCGGGTGCACAGCACGAC
This sequence comes from Kutzneria sp. NPDC052558, assembly GCF_044547355.1. Classification (NCBI taxonomy): domain Bacteria; kingdom Bacillati; phylum Actinomycetota; class Actinomycetes; order Pseudonocardiales; family Pseudonocardiaceae; genus Kutzneria; species Kutzneria sp. NPDC052558. The sequence goes on along the minus strand of NZ_JBIUAG010000072.1, from coordinate 3,788 downwards.
GGCGTCCTCGGCCAGATCCGGGGCGACGCGGGACAGGAGGGTGCGGGCGGGCAGGGTGGCGTGCAGGCAGTCCAGCAGCTGCCAGGCGAGGGTGTGCACCTCGTGCCGCACGGGCTGATCCAGCCAGCACGACAGCAGCGGCTCGTCGAACACGGCCAGCGCCGCGAACACCTGATCCACGCGCTCTCGGCACTCGGCGGGCAGGGCGGTGAAGTCGCTGGGGCGGTAGAACCACTCCCCTGCGCCGCGATCGCGGCGGTGCCGGGTCCAGGCGGGCCGCGTGCAGTCCAGGCCCCAGCAGCGGTAGGTCGACAGCGCGGTCAGCCCGGCCAACGCCAGCACCAGCAGCGCGACCAGCACGCCGATCCAGGAGCCGGCCATGACGGCGATCGCGAGGCCGATCAACGCGAACGGCGCCGCCTCGGGCAGCACCGACTCCACAACAGCCTGGCGGTACAGGCGGGTGTGGTCGAGGCCGGGCCGCCACAGCATCGGCTCGGGCCCGCTGGTGAAGACTCCGGTGTCCAGCATCAGGAATCCTGTGGGGTGGTGGGGTGTTCGCGGACGCCGGCGACGGCATAGGTGATGTGCCACTGCCAGCCGGGGATCGGCACGACCATCACCACCTCGGCCGACACCGACACCCGCATCCGGGCCTCGGTGGTGCCGGCGGTCGACACCTGGGGGTTGCGGGCCAGGGCGGCGGCGCGGGCCAGGTAGGTGGTGGCGGCTTGGTGGGCGGCGGCGGGGGTGCCGCCCAGCACCCGCCCGGTGTCCAGGCCTTCCTGCGCGGCGGCCGAGCAGGTGTCCACCGCGGCCCACCACAACGCGATCTGCACGAGCCCGACCAGCGCGAGCATCGCGGGCGCCAGCCACAGCGCGGCCTCGACCGTCACCGACCCGCGCTCGTCGTGCAGCAGGGCGGTCATGGGGTTTGCCATTTGCTGATCAGGGACTGCACGAGTTGCATCAGGTGCGGGCCCAGCAGCACCGCGGCCAGCAGCAGCACGACCCCGATGATCACGGCGTACTCGACGGTCACCGCGCCGGTGTCCTCGGCCCACAGCCGTCGCAGCGCGGCCCGCGCCCGCCGGCACATCGTGTTGAGGTTCATGCGCCTTTCTCCTTGCTGTGCACCAGGAATTCACGGGGTGAGGACTTGGGTGGCGACGCCGCGCAACACGAGCAGCAGCATCCCGACCACCAGCAGCGCGACCGGCCACACGAGCCACTCCACGCGGGCGTTCGCGGTGGCGGTGGCGGTCTGGATCGCGGTGGCGCGCAGCGCGGTGGCCTTGTCGCGCAAGGCGCGGCTGATCGCGGCGCCCTCGGCGGCGGTGGCGATGATCTCGGCGAGGTCGGCGAGCTCGCGGACCTGGACCTGCTCGGACAGGGCAGTGAGCGCGTCGGCGGGGGTGTGGCCGAGGCGTTGCGCGCTGCGCAGCCGAGCCCGGACCAGGGTGGCGGCCCAGCCGTCGGCGACCGCGGTGGCCTCGGCGATGGCCTGGGCGGGGGCGCGGCCGGCGTCGCGTTCCTGCGCGGTCAGATCACACAACACGGCGATCGCCGCGGCGAACTCCACCCGCGCCGCCTTCGCCGCCCGCGCCACCAGGCTGGCCGGCAGCAGCCAGCCCAGGGCGGCGCCGGCGAGCCCAGCGAGTGGCAGCTGCGCCAGCGGCAGGACCCCGGCTCCGAGGACCGTGGCGGCGAGCAGGCCGATGCCGGCCGCGGTGAGGCGGCGGGTGGTGAAGGCCAGCGGGGTCTGCCGCAGCACCATCAAGTCCGCGGCCGGGATGCTCCACCACCGGCGGGACGACTTCGAGCACGTGGCGGTGAGCCGCTCCAGCCCGGACTGCCACCACCGGGACCGGTAGAGGGGTTGGTCGGGGTTGGCGGTGATCGCGTCGACGCGGGCGATCGTGACCGCCAACGACTCCCGCCGCGCCGGCACCACCGCACCCGCCACCAGGGCGAGGCCGGCGGCGACGCCGAGCGCGAGCAGCAACGGCACGGTGCTCATCACCGACCACCCGCCCGGTTGTCGACCAAGAACCTCGCCGAGCGGTCGGGCCGGGTCAGCAGGTAGGCCCAGGCGAACGCCGCAGCCCAGAGTGCGACAACCAGGGCGAGCCACAGCTGGCCGGACAGGCTGCTGTAGGAGTCGAGCAGCTGGGAACCGGCCATCAGGGCCAGGACAGTGACGGCGATGACGCCCATGATGATCACCATCTGGGTGCGGGGCCGCTGTCGTTCGGCCTCCAGCGCGAGCTGGGCCTGGACCTGCTGGCGCAGCGTCACCGCCCTCGCCTGCAACACCTCGACCAGGCCGGCGCCGCCGTCGCGGACACGCAGGATCAGGCTGGCCACGACCGCGTCGACTTCGACGTCGGCCAGGTCGTCGGCGAAACGGCGCAACGCCTGCTCGGTGCCCATCGAGCGGGTGCGGAACGCGAGGGTGGTGATGTGCTCGGCGAGCACGGCCGGGGCGGTGCGCGCCGAGCGGGCGATCGCGTCCTCGATCCCACCGGCCCCCGCCGTGAGCAGGCCGGCCAGCCGCTGGATCCACTCGGCCAACGCCTCCCGCCGCGCCACCACCACCCGAGCCCCGGCCGAGTGCAGGAGTTTGGGGCCGGCGTATGCGCCGGCGGCCGCGGCGATCCCGCCCACCGGCCAGCCCGTGACCAGCCACACCACGAGACCCACACCGACCGCGATCACCACCGGCTTGAGCCGGATTCTTTTGCTAGGCAAGACGATCTTGGGGATACGTAGGTCGAGCAGGCCCGCCATGACAACACACAGGCCGAGAGCGGCTCCGAGTCCGAACAGGACGGTGATCATCACGCACCCGCCCACGTGTCGAGGTTGAGGCCGTGCGGGCGCAGCAGCTCCTGCAGCCGCGGGCTGGGCGGGAACATCGGCCTCGCGCGGCCGGTGTCGGGGTCGGGGCCGTAGAGCTCGGTCGCGTCCGGGCGGCCGGCGTCGCCGACCGGGCCGACCTCCAGCACCTGGGAGACGAACCGCTCCCGCACCGGCCGACCACCCTCGACGCGGTCGCGGCGGCGGACGTGCACGATCAAGTCCAGGGCGGTCGCGGTCCACCGGTAGGCGGTGGCGACCGGCAGCGGCGGGACCGCGAGCTGGGCCATGTTCGCGATCCGGTCGAACACCGTGTGCGCGGTGTCGGCGTGCAGCGTGCACAACCCGCCCGCCCCCGTGCTCAACGCCCGCAGCAGGGTGGTGACCTCGCCGCCGCGGACCTCGCCGACGATCACCCGCCGCGGCGAATGCCGCAACGCCTGCACGAGGAGCTGCTCCAGGGTGATCGCGCCGACGCCCTCGGCGTTGGGCAGGCGGGCCTCCATCGAGGTCACCACCGGGTGCCGGGCCGGCCACGTGTGCAACCCGAGCTCCCGATCGTCCTCGATCGTCACGATGTGCTCCAGCGGCGCGATCTCGTGGCAGAGGGCGCGGAGCAGGGTGGTTTTGCCGGCGCCCCACTCGCCCGACACCACGATCCGCAACCCCGCCCGCACCGCCCCCGCCAAGAAGTCCGCCAGGCCGGGATCGAGGGTGCGGTGGCCGACGAGGGTGTCCAGGGTGGCGTTGACCAGGCGGTGCAGCCGGATCGCCGCGGTGGGGCGTTCGGTGACCTGCATGACCGCCGCCAACCGCGCCCCCAACGGCCCACCGGCCGGCAGCCGCAGGTTGCCGATCGGGGTGGCCGCGGAGAACTCGCGGCTGGTCGCGCCGAGCCGGGCGAACATGCCCTCCAGCAACGCCACCCA
>NZ_JBIUAG010000071.1:0-6829 GCF_044547355.1 Kutzneria sp. NPDC052558 | reverse complement strand
TGGTTCGGCCGCGGCGGTGAACAGCGTGAGCAGGTCGGCGGTTTCGTGGGCTGGCAGCGTGAACAGCCGGGTGTCGAGCAATTCCGGCGCGTCGCAGGCGCGGACGGATCCGTCCGCATCGGCCTCGACGGTGCAGCCGGCCGGCCAGGGGCCGAGCAGCACCGCCGGCCCGGAGCCGAGCACACCGTCCAGCAGGGTCTCGCTGCCGGGGTGTGGGGTGGCGATGACCGCGGTCCTGGTCTCGGAGCCGGCGGCTCGGGCCGAGGTCGTCTCCAGCGCGGAGGTGAAGGAGGAGGTGACGGTCAGCCTCGGATGCCGAAGGTCCGCCGTTGTGCCGAGCAGGCGGGCGAGGTCGGTGTCGGTGGTGACGACGTGGGTGCCGGGTTCGACCAGCAGGTGCACGAGCAGGGCCCGGACTACGGCCTCGGTTCCCGGCCCGCAGATTCCAAGGCCCCGGGTGGCGGCGATCTCCAGGGCGACCTCGTGGCCGGGGCGGGCTTGTCGGCGGGAGCGAGGTGCTGGCGGATCAGGGGCGGGCTGGAGGGCGCTGTCGTGGGCTGTTCGCAGTGCCCGGACGACGGGGGCGACGGGGCGCTGGAGGTCGGCGCGGCGTCCACTGCCGATCCGGTAGTGACGGCGTTGTCGGGCGCGCACGGCGAGCATCGCGGCGGTCACGGCGACCGCGACGCCGGCGCCGATGAAGACGCCGTTGGGCAGACTGATGGTAAGGCCCGGTGTCTGCTCGGGCACGGCGTGAGGGATGCTCGGTTTTGGTGTTGGTGTGGTGGTCGGCGTGGACGCGGGCGCGGTGATCGCCGGTGCCGAAGTCGTTGTTGGTGCTGGGGTAGTCGTGGGTGGGGTGCCAGTCGGGGATGCTGGCGGAGCCGTTGGTGTAGAAGCCACCGGTGGTGAAGGGGGCACTGGCGGGACGGCGTCCGGGTCGAGGGCGAGGTGCCAACCCGGGCGGAGGAGGTCGGGGGTGCGCCACGTGCGGCCGTCGGCCTGCGGGCGGTTGTGGTTGAGGTCCCATAGCCGGTGCCAGGCGTTCGGGTTGCCGTATTCGCGCTGGGCGATGGAGGAGGCGGTCTCCCCTGGCGCGACCACGACCTCCCGCACGTCGGCGGGGAGGGTATCTGGGAGGTTAGCGGCGTCGGGCGGGAGCAGGACCACCATGCCGGGCTGGAGTTGGTGGGAGTCGGGGATGCGGTCGTGGTTGAGGGCGTCGATCTCCACGTAGCGGCGGCCGTCGCCCAGGTGGGTCTCGGCCAGGCTCCAGTAGGTGTCGCCGTGCACGACCTGGTGCCGTGGGCAGTCCGGTCGCACCGCGTCGGGCACGGTGTAGGGGTCCAGGCGGGGCGCGGCGGGTTGGGGGTGCTGGTCGGCGGTGGCCACGACCGGCGACCCGGCGGGGGTGGCGGTGGCGTTGGTGGCGGTGAACACCAGCAGCGCGGAGGCGACCAGCCCGGTGATCCACGTGCGCGGGGAACGCCCGGCCAGATGCCGAGCCGCGGCGGTGCCTCCGGCGTGCAGGAGACGGGCAAGGTCGCACAGGACCAGGACCGCGCCGAGGGCCCAGCCGCACCAGGCCAGGGTGTGAGCCAGCCACGGCATCAGGGAGCCGTCCAGGTAGGACCAGCGCAGCGCCTCCCACGCCTGCTCGACGGAATCGGGCAGCGCGTGGGGCAGGAGGTGGTCGAGGCCGCCGCCGGTGGCGAGGTTGCCGGCCGGCACCCCGACCAGGAACGCCGTGAGGGCGAGCAGCGCGGTCAGGGCCCGGCCGGTCTCACGCACGGCGGCCGACCACCAGCACGGCGTTCTTGGTCGCGACCGCGTGATACGTCGGGCCCAGCAACGTGAACAGGGCGGGGCGGTCGACGGTGACGACGACGGTGACGGTGGTGGGGCTGGTGATCGTGACGGTGCCGGTGACGCCGGCCGCGGACAGGTAGGCGCGGGCGGCGGCCTGGGCGTCGACGGGGTCGATAGCAAGGGTGGGACCGCGGGTGTTGATCGCGGTCTCGGCGGCGCGGGCGGCCTCAGAGGCGAGAGCGTCGGCGCGGGCCTGGGCGTCGTTGAGGCCGTGCACGGTGGTCAACAAGGCCAGCATCACCACCGCGACCATCATGCCCAACGCCATGGTGACCGACACCGAGCCCGTGTCGTCGCGCAACAGGCGGGTCAGGAGGCGGTTCATGTGCGGGTCCGGTAGGTGTCCAGGGCGCTGATCTGGTGCGCGTGCAGGGTTTTCTCTCCCGGGATCCCAGGGACGTAGAGGTCAGCGAGGGTGATCAGGCAGGTCACCTCGACGCCGACCTGGGCAGGCTGGCCGACCGGCACCGCGAAGCCGGCGGTGTCCACGGTGACGGTCAGGGCGCGGCAGCGCAGGTTGTGCTCGTGCAGGATCTGCTGCGCGACAAGCGAAGCGTCCGCTTGTGCGTGGGCGGTATTGCGGGCGTGGGAGGCGGCGCGGGCGGCATCGAGCGCGGCGTGCAGCACCGCCGAGTCCGCGGAGGCGGTGGCGCCGTAGGCCCACAGCAGGCACGCGATCAGCGCGGCGATCGGCACATAGACGGCCATCTCGACCGTGACCACCCCGGCCTCATCGGTGATCAGCCGCCGCACCAGGGTGATCATGGGGTGGCCCCGGCGAAATCGAGCACTTCGCGCACGGCCCGAACGCGGCCGCGCACGGCCTCGCGCATCTCCGCCACCTCGGGCGGGGCCGGCAGGCGCAGGCGCCGCAGATCATGGTGGAGGGCGGCGAGTCTGCGAGGTGTGGTGAACCGGGCGACCAGCTCCTGCACGAGGGCGCTGGTGTCGGAAAACTCATCCACCGCAACACAGATCGCGGTGTCCAGGCGCACGAGCTCGTAGCGGGTGCACAGCACGACGGCGTCCTCGGCCAGATCCGGGGCGACGCGGGACAGGAGGGTGCGGGCGGGCAGGGTGGCGTGCAGGCAGTCCAGCAGCTGCCAGGCGACGGTGTGCACCTCGTGCCGCACGGGCTGATCCAGCCAGCACGACAGCAGCGGCTCGTCGAACACGGCCAGCGCCGCGAACACCTGATCCACGCGCTCTCGGCACTCGGCGGGCAGGGCGGTGAAGTCGCTGGGGCGGTAGAACCACTCCCCTGCGCCGCGATCGCGGCGGTGCCGGGTCCAGGCGGGCCGCGTGCAGTCCAGGCCCCAGCAGCGGTAGGTCGACAGCGCGGTCAGCCCGGCCAAGCCCAAAACCAGCAGCGCGACCAGCACGCCGATCCAGGAGCCGGCCATGACGGCGATCGCGAGGCCGATCAACGCGAACGGCGCCGCCTCGGGCAGCACCGACTCCACCACGGCGTGCCGGCGCAGGCGGGTGCGGTCGAGGCCGGGCCGCCACAGCATCGGCTCCGGCCCGTCGGTGAAGACTCCGGTGTCCAGCATCAGGAATCCTGTGGGGTGGTGGGGTGTTCGCGGACGCCGGCGACGGCATAGGTGACGTGCCACTGCCAGCCGGGGATCGGCACGACCATCACCACCTCGGCCGACACCGACACCCGCATCCGGGCCTCGGTGGTGCCGGCGGTCGACACCTGAGGGTCGCGGGCCAGAGCGGCGGCGCGGGCCAGGTAGGTGGTGGCGGCCTGGTGAGCGGCGGCGGGGGTGCCGCCCAGCACCCGCCCGGTGTCCAGGCCTTCCTGCGCGGCGGCCGAGCAGGTGTCCACCGCGGCCCACCACAACGCGATCTGCACGAGCCCGACCAGCGCGAGCATCGCGGGCGCCAGCCACAGCGCGGCCTCGACCGTCACCGACCCGCGCTCGTCGTGCAGCAGGGCGGTCATGGGATTTGCCATTTGCTGATCAGGGACTGCACGAGTTGCATCAGGTGCGGGCCCAGCAGCACCGCGGCCAGCAGCAGCACGACCCCGATGATCACGGCGTACTCGACGGTCACCGCGCCGGTGTCCTCGGCCCACAGCCGTCGCAGCGCGGCACGCGCCCACCGGCACATCCTGTTGAGGTTCATGCCTTTCTCCTTGCTGTGCACCAGGAATTCACGGGGTGAGGACTTGGGTGGCGACGCCGCGCAACACGAGCAGCAGCATCCCGACCACCAGCAGCGCGACCGGCCACACGAGCCACTCCACGCGGGCGTTCGCGGTGGCGGTGGCGGTCTGGATCGCGGTGGCGCGCAGCGCGGTGGCCTTGTCGCGCAAGGCGCGGCTGATCGCGGCGCCCTCGGCGGCGGTGGCGATGATCTCGGCGAGGTCGGCGAGCTCGCGGACCTGGATCTGCTCGGACAGGGCGGTGAGCGCGTCGGCGGGGGTGTGGCCGAGGCGTTGCGCGCTGCGCAGCCGGGCCCGGACCAGGGTGGCGGCCCAGCCGTCGGCGACCGCGGTGGCCTCGGCGATGGCTTGGGCGGGGGCGCGGCCGGCGTCGCGTTCCTGCGCGGTCAGATCACACAACACGGCGATCGCCGCGGCGAACTCCACCCGCGCCGCCTTCGCCGCCCGCGCCGCGATGCTCGCGGGCAGCAGCCAGCCCAGGGCGGCGCCGGCGAGCCCAGCGAGTGGCAGCTGCGCCAGCGGCAGGACCCCGGCTCCGAGGACCGTGGCGGCGAGCAGGCCGATGCCGGCCGCGGTGAGGCGGCGGGTGGTGAAGGCCAGCGGGGTCTGCCGCAGCACCATCAAGTCCGCGGCCGGGATGCTCCACCACCGGCGGGACGACTTCGAGCACGTGGCGGTGAGCCGCTCCAGCCCGGACTGCCACCAACGGGACCGGTGGAGGGGTTGGTCGGGATTGGCGGTGATCGCGTCGACGCGGGCGATCGTGACCGCCAACGACTCCCGCCGCGCCGGCACCACCGCACCCGCCACCAGGGCGAGGCCGGCGGCGACGCCGAGCGCGAGCAGCAACGGCACGGTGCTCATCACCGACCACCCGCCCGGTTGTCGACCAAGAACCTCGCCGAGCGGCCGGGCCGGGTCAGCAGGTAGGCCCAAGCGAACGCCGCAGCCCAGACTGCGACAACCAGGGCGAGCCACAGCTGGCCGGACAGGCTGCTGTAGGAGTCGAGCAGCTGAGAACCGGCCATCAGGAACAGGACAGTGACCGCAATGACGCCCATGATGATCACCATCTGGGTGCGGGGCCGCTGCCGTTCGGCCTCCAGCGCGAGCTGCGCCTGGACCTGCTGGCGCAGCGTCACCGCCCTCGCCTGCAACACCTCGACCAGACCGGCGCCGCCGTCGCGGACACGCAGGATCAGACTGGCCACCACCGCGTCGACCTCGACGTCGGCCAGGTCGTCGGCGAAACGGCGAAGCGCCGCCTCAGCGCCCATCGAGCGGGTGCGGAACGCGAGGGTAGTGATGTGCTCGGCGAACACGGCCGGGGCGGTGCGCGCCGAGCGGGCGATCGCGTCCTCGATCCCACCGGCCCCCGCCGTGAGCAGGCCGGCCAGCCGCTGGATCCACTCCGCCAAGGCCTCCCGCCGCGCCACCACCACCCGAGCCCCGGCCGGGTGCAGGAGTTTGGGGCCGGCGTATGCGCCGGCGGCCGCGGCGATCCCGCCCACCGGCCAGCCCGTGACCAGCCACACCACGACACCGACGGCCGCGGCGATCGCCACCGACTTAAGCCGGATTCTCTTGCTAGGCAAGGTGATCCTGGGGATACGTAGGCCGAGCAGGCCCGCCGCAACGACACACAGGCCGAGAGCAGCTCCGAGTCCGAACAGGACGGTGATCATCACGCACCCGCCCACGTGTCGAGGTCGAGGCCGTGCGGGCGCAGCAACTCCTGCAACCGCGGGCTGGGCGGGAACACCGGCCTCGCCCGGCCGGTGTTCGGGTCGGGGCCGTAGAGCTCGGTCGCGTCCGGGCGGCCGGCGTCCCCGACCGGGCCGACCTCCAGCACCTGGGAGACGAACCGCTCCCGCACCGGCCGACCACCCTCGACGCGATCGCGGCGGCGGACGTGCACGATCAAATCCAGGGCAGTCGCGGTCCACCGATAGGCGGTGGCGACCGGCAGCGGCGGGACCGCGAGCTGAGCCATGTTCGCGATCCGGTCGAACACCGTGCGCGCGGTGTCGGCGTGCAGCGTGCACAACCCACCCGCCCCCGTGCTCAACGCCCGCAACAAGGTGGTGACCTCGCCGCCGCGGACCTCGCCGACGACCACCCGCCGCGGCGAATGCCGCAACGCCTGCACCAACAGCTGCTCCAGGGTGATCGCGCCGACGCCCTCGGCGTTGGGCAGCCGGGCCTCCATCGAGGTCACCACCGGGTGCCGGACCGGCCACGTGTGCAACCCGAGCTCCCGATCGTCCTCGATCGTCACGATGTGCTCCAACGGCCCGATCTCGTGACACAGGGCGCGGAGCAGGGTGGTTTTGCCGGCGCCCCACTCCCCCGACACCACGATCCGCAACCCCGCCCGCACCGCCCCCGCCAGAAAATCCGCAAGGCCGGGATCGAGGGCGCGGTGGCCGACGAGAGTGTCCAGGGTGGCATTGACCAGGCGGTGCAGCCGGATCGCCGCGGTGGGGCGTTCGGTGACCTGCATGACCGCCGCCAACCGCGCCCCCAACGGCCCACCCGCCGGCAGCCGCAGGTTGCCGATCGGGGTGGCCGCGGAGAACTCGCGGCTGGTCGCGCCGAGCCGGGCGAACATGCCCTCCAGCAACGCCACCCACGCCGTGTCCGACTCCGCCACGGCGCCGGGCCAGGGTTCGGTGGTGCCGTCGGCCAACTCCAGGAACACCGTGTCGCAGCCGAACACGAAGATGTTCTCCACATCGGCGCGGCGCAGCAGCGCCTCCAACGGCCCCAGGCCGGCCAGCGCCG
>NZ_JBIUAG010000070.1:0-9701 GCF_044547355.1 Kutzneria sp. NPDC052558 | reverse complement strand
ACCGAGACTCCTTCCACCCGGAGGCTGCCGATCACCTCGGCGATGTGTTTCGTGGTCGCGTAGATGTCGACGTAGGCGTCGATCGGTTGCCGGCCTCGTGGCAGAGTTGTTGCATCATGGCGGCCGACTCCGGGCGCTGCGACGCGTGCTTGCGCAGCATCGTGTTGCCTAACAACGGGTTGGGCCCGGCGGCCGCGCCATGCTGGCCTTGGCCGCCGATGTGATGGCCGCGATTGGCGTCCTACACGTCGTGCCGTCGACGTTGGTGCTGCACCGGTTCCTCGACCCCGCCAATCCCGCCGCCCTCGCCGGTTCGTTGCTCGCGATCGCCGCCTGAAGGCGGGTGTCGCCTGAGGGGCGGGAGCCGGCGGAGCGGACGACGCGCCAGACGGCGTGGTGGTCGAGCAGCGCGGCGGCAATCTGCGAGCGGCCGGCGTTCTGTGCGCAGACGAACCGCACGTGCGGCACGGTCGGCCAGATCAGGTCCCCTGGTCTTGGCCAGGTCAGCGAGGCACTCGCGGGCGAAGCAGGCGGTGAGCACAGGCAGGTGCACGGAGATGGTGGCGTTGGCCGCGAGCAGCTCGTGGGTCTCCTGCGCGACAGCAGCAATGGTCAGGCCGACACGGACGCTAGTGGGGCGCCGACCGCGACCCGCACTGGGACGGGTCCACACGGTCCCGGTGGTCGACATGCTGAACACGAAGTCGTTGGCCATGAAGCGCGACCGGGACCAGTAGTCCGACCAGACCAAGTAGGCGGTGCCGCCGGGGTCGATCTCGAAGCGGCCAACGCTCAACAGTCCAGGCCGCGGGCCCCAGGGCGCAGCGCGGCCGAGAGTTGGAGATGCTGCTCGTCGCAGGTCTGGCTCAGCTCGGGTTGCCCTGTGGCCTGGTAGGCCTCGCTCAAGATGTGCAGCGCCTGGATCCGGGCGGGCAGATCGCTGCTGTGGTGGGCGTGCCGCAGCGCCTCGCGAGCCGCGGGGATGGACTTGGCCGGTTGGCGTAGCCCGAGATAGGCGGCGGCGACCGCGTTGTGCGCGACGGCGGTGTGCGCGGTCGTGCCGGTGGTGTGGATGGCGACTAGGGCTTGCAAGGCGTAGGCCAGCGCGCCCTCGTGGTCGCCGGTGTCGTTGCGCAACTCCGCGAACTCGATGAGCGCCTGGCCCAGCCCGGTCAGATCGGCGAGGTCGGTGTGAATGGCGATGGCATGCTCGTACAGGGCGGCGGCGACCTCGGGCTGGTGGAACTGCTGGTGGTGCAGGCGCGCGAGCCGCTGCAAGGTGTAGGCGGTGCCGGACCGTTCCCCGGTGGATTCCCGCAGTCGCAGCGCCTGTTGGAAGAACGTGCGCGCCTGCTCCCGGTGGCCCAGTCCGGCGTGAGCGACGCCGAGGTTGTGCAGGCAGCCCGCTTCGATATCGGCGTTGCCCAGTTCACGGCTCAGTGACAACGCAGACATGAGGTTGTCGACCGCCGGTTGGAAGTGACCCAGCCGGATCTGGGTCACCGCGAGGTTGTTCGCCGTCAGGCCTTCGGCATGACGGTCGCCGGCTGCGCGGGCCGCCGCCAGGGCAACGGTGTGCAGGGTCAAGGATTCGTCGTGCCGGGCGAGGCGGTCCAGGGTGTCGCGCACCAGCGCGGTCAACCGCCACGTATGGTCGTGCAGGTCCCGGGCGGCGGCCAAGTGGACCGCGGCGATCAACGTGGTGCACTCCTGTCGAAGCCAGGCGCCGGCATCGTCCTCGGCAGTGAAGACTTGACCGGTGATCAGGGTCCGCGCGGGTGGGACCGGGATGGAGGGGCGGTGAGGGTAGAGCAGCATGCCGGCGTGGTCGGAGGTCTGGACGTAGAAGTCGAGAACCCGTTCGCTGGCCTCCTGTTGGTCCTGCGCCGGCATGTGGCGGACGAGAAGGTCGCGGCCGAAGGCGCGGATCAGGTCGTGCATGCGGAAGCGCTGGTGATGGTCGGCGTGGTCGATCAGATTCGCGCCGGCCAGGACGGCGAGCGCCTGACCCGTAGCTCGCAGGTCCAGATCCAGCAGTGCCGCGGCGGCCGGAACGGCGAACTCCCGTCCCGGGTGCAGACTGAGCAGCTGGAAGGCGCGCTGCGCGGAATCGGGCAGGGTCGTGCAGGACCAGGTGAACATCGTGTGCAGGGTCGTCGTGTCGTCGGCGTCGTGGGCGTTGAGCAGGTCGTGGTAGTCGGCCAGGTGCTCAGTGAGGTCCGCGAGCCGGGCGTGGGGATGGGTGATGGTGTAGCCGCCGATGATCCTCGCGGCCAGCGGGAACCCGTCGCATTGGTTGACCAGCCGGGTCAACGCCTCGGGGTCCTCTTGGGCGCGTTCCGGCACGATCATGTGCGTGAGCAGGCTGTGAGTGTCCTGTGAGGACAGTTGCGGGAGCGGGATCCGGTGCGCGCCGTGATCGCGGATCAGTCCGGTGAGGACCGTGCGGCTGGTGGCCACGACCATGCAGGTCGCGCTGGCGGGCAACAGTGGCCGGACGTGGCCGGAGTCGCGGGCGTTGTCCAGGATGAGCAGCAGCCGTGCGCCGGCGGTTAGGGTGCGCAGTTGCGCGGTCCGCTCGTTCAAATGCTGAGGGATCGCGCTGGAGGGAACGCCGAGCGCCTGCAGGATCCATGACAGGGCCAGCGCGGGGGCCACTGGGTCGCCGGGGCCGAAGCCGTTGAGGTCGATGTGGATCCGGCCGGCTGGGAACGCGGCTCGCATCCGGTTGGCCCAGTGCGTGACCAATGCCGACTTGCCGATGCCGGGAGGGCCGTCGATCGCCACAACGCGAACGGTGGGTGTGCCGTCAAGATCGCCCATATCGACCACACTGTCCAACAAGGACAGTTGCTCGGTGCGGCCGGTGAAGTCCCGGATTCCCGGGGGAACCTGATCCGGCACCGTGGCGGCGGGGGCGGCGTCATCGGGCAGCCGGAGCGATTCGGTGCGAGCGGACAGGCTGTGCGGCGACACCGGAGGAACGACCGGCTGGTGGGACAGCAAGTACTGGAACAGGTCGTCCAGGCGTGGGTGGAACTCGAGATCGAGACGTTCCTCGTGCCGCCGTTTCGTCTGTAAGTAGTACTCGGTGAGCTCGTTCTCGCGGCCGGCTTGGATGAGCGCCCGCATCTTGCGCTCGATCAGCTTGCTGTCGAACTCGTGCTCCGACAGCAGAGCGTCCAGGCGTCCCAGAGCGTCCTCGGGCTGCTCCAGAGCCATCAGGCAGTCGATGAGCGCGTAGCACATCGGCAGCATCTCGCGGCGTGTCAAGTCCACTCGGGTGTCCTCGGCGCGCTGGGTCCGAAGGTCAGCCAGCAGCAGGTGGTGCCATGGGCGCAGCGCCTCCTCCAGCAGCGGCAAGGCCCGCGCGTGCTGATGCTCGCCCACAGCGAACCGAGCACGGTGGTAGAGGTCTTTGCCGTGGTGGTAGTCCACCCGCAGCGGGTCGAGGGTGATCACGTAGCTGTTGGTGGCCCGTTTCCACTGCAGGGGAGCTTGGAGGCCGGCGCTTTTGAAGATGCCGCGCAGCCGGGTGAGGTAGTTGTGGATGCTGGTGCGCTCGTCGTCGGGCATGTCGTCGTGGTCCCACAGCCACCGCACCAGTTCGCTGAAGCTCACCTGGCGGCCGGCGTTGAGCAGCAGCACGCCGAGCAGACCTCTGGTCTTGGCGGAGGTGCCCATCGCGAGCGGCTGGCCACCCAGGACCAGTTGGGTTTCTCCGAAGATGCGACACTGCAGATCCACCAGCGTTCCCCCTCGCTGGTCGCCGACCCGGGAACGAGAAGCCTCTTCACGGTAGCGCTGCTGGCGGCCGGGCGAGGTCGTTTGGTTGACCATGACCCACTGATGGGCGAGTGGTGGGTGCAGTGGTGGGTGCGCTGACAGTGCCGCGGTGAGTGCCGTGTGGACGCTGGCTTCCGTCGGGGATTCCTACGAGGACCTGGGGGAACAGCGTGATGGAGCACACAGTAGGGCCGTGGGTGTCGTCCCGGCCTAACACCTCCGGGTGGCTCACTCGATCGGGGAGCCGCACCGTGCTTGCCGTCGCCCACACCGTGGCCAGCGCCCAGGCGCTGCTGGAGATCCGCTCGGTGATCGGCGCGGACCTGCGGGTGCAGCTGCTGTTCACGGTCGCGCCGGACGTGTTCGCCGACGGCGTCGTCTGGTTTCTGCGCGCTCGCGGCGAGGTGGTGCTGCCCTGGTCCCAGGCCGTGCGTCTGGACACCGACGTCGTGGTGGCCGCCGGGTACGGCGGTCTGACCGCGTTGCGAGCGCCGATCGTCGTGCTGCCCCACGGCGCGGGCTACGGCAAGTACGTGCCCCTGTCCGCCCAGCGGCCCCTGATCGCCCCAGCGGCCCGATGCCTGAGGCCACCAGCGGGGACGCCGCCTCACGAGGATGCCGGGCGGCGTGAGGTGTACGGACTGGACTGTGGGCGGCTGGCGCGGCACGGACGGGTCGTGCCCGCCACGATCGCGCTGTCGCACCACCACCAGCGCGACCTGCTCGCCGCCGGCTGCCCGTGCGCGGTCGCCGCGACTGCGGTCATCGGCGACCTGAGCTGGGACCGCATGACCGCCAGCGTGGGGCTACGCGCCGAGTACCGCGCGGCGCTGGGCATCGGTCGACGCAGGCTGATCCTGATCGCCTCCACCTGGGGGCCGCACGCGTTGCTCGCCCGGCACCCGCAGCTGTACGAACGACTGGCGCAGGCCCTGTGCCCCGACCAGCACATGCTCGCCGGGCTGCTGCACCCCGCGGCCTGGACTGCGCACGGACGCCAGCAGATCCAGGCCTGGCTGAGCTCGGCCCGCCACCACGGGCTCGCGCTGATCGACCCGTGGCAGGACTGGCGGGCGCTGCTGGTGGCGGCGGACGGCGTGATCGGCGACCACGGCTCGATCACCACCTACGCCGCCGCGCTGGGCCGCCCGGTCCTGCAGGCCGACCTGGCGGTGACCGAGGTCCACGAGCGGTCCCCGCAGGCGCTGCTCGCGCTACACGCGCCACACCTGCGCATCTCACGCGACCTCGCCCCGCAGATCCACGACGCCCTGGACCAGGACACCCGCACACAGCAGGCCGCGGTCGCCGCAGCGCTGACCTCCCACCCCGGCCAGGCGCACCGACTGCTGCGCGAGATCCTGTACGGGCACCTGCGGCTGTCCGCGCCCGCCCCGCCTGCCACACCGCCCCCGCTTTCCCCGCCGTCCCTGTCGACGGCGGGGGACCAGTGGCGATGACATCCCCTCAAATCCGGGCCTGGGTGCGCGAGACCGCCTGCCCGACGGCAAACCGGACGAGCGGCTCAGCCAGCAGCACCCGGGTCCGGTGGATCACCGCCGACACCGACGCAGTCGTCGGTCGAGTCGGCCAGGACGTGGCGGGCCGGCTGTCCTGCGCTGATGTCCTGCTCGCCGAGGATTTCCGGCCGGGGGCGCTGCGCCGCGCCCATGCGCTGCTCAACCGCTACCCCGGATGTGCTCTGGCCGTCATTGTCCGCCGGCGTGGCCGGCTGACCGTCCTGACGCGCGACGGGCTGCGCCTGCACGCCGCCCGCGTCGACAGCCAGACGCCGAACCGACTGGACACAGTCGCACGCGCCCTGCACGAGTGGTGGGCCACCCGCCCACCGGCCGTGCTGCTGCGCGGACTGACGTGCGCACCGGCCGAGCACCACGACCACCGGTGCCGCCATGCCCGCCTGCGCATCCGATGCGCGCCCCTGGCCAGCAGTCACTCCAACCGCCCGGCACGACACCGCCATCGAAAGGAATCGTCATGAGCACCGTCGCGGTCGCCGGCATCGTCAATCTCCGCGTGGCGCTGCCCGTCGACACCTTCCCCGTGCCGTATCTGTCCAGCCGCCGACTTCCCGGACGTATCAGCCTGCGCCTGTCCGGGGTGGGCTGGACCGCCGCCTCGACGCTGCGCACCTTGGGCAGCGAAGTCGTGTTTGCGACCTACCTCGGCCACGATCTGGCCGGCCTGACCGCGGCAGCGGGCCTACGCGAGCAAGGCCTGCTCGGCCCCGCCACCCTCTACACCGAGCACCTGCCCCGCGCGGTCGTCCTCTACGACACCACGGGCCGCCGGGCCGGCAGCACCGATCTGCGTGACACCACCACCGCGTCCTACCCGCCGGAGGTGTTCTCCGCCGCATTGGACCAGGCCGGCCGGTGCGACCTCGCCCTGCTCACCAACATCAACTTCACGCGGCCGCTGATCCCCGTCGCCGTCGACCGCGGCATTCCCATCGCGACCGACCTGCACCTCGTCACCGATGTGGACAGCGCGCACAACCAGGACTGGATGCGCGTCGCGCACATCCTGGCATGTTCGCACGAACGGCTGCCGCTGCCGCCAACCAACTGGATCCGAGCGATCTGGCGGCGCTACGGCACACCGCTGGTGCTGGTCGGCGCCGGCGAACGCGGTGCGCTGCTTGGCGTGCGCGAGACCGGCACGATCTGGTCCGTTGAGGCGACCACTCCCCGCGGAGTCCACTACACCAGCGGTGCCGGAGACACCCTGCTGGCCACCTTCACGCACTACTACGCGCGCACCGGCGACCCGGTCGCCGCCGTGCGCCACGCCTGCCTCGCCGCCGGCTGGAAGATCGGCGGCCAACCCGACGAACCCATCGCGATCACACCGCAAGTGCTTGCCTCGCTTGTACTTCCCGACGTGAGTCCACTGTAGATGTAAAGGACGGCAAAGCGCTGCCGGCCCGTGGGCGGCGCGGATCACCCTTGGCGGCGCAGCGCCTCGATCCGCGACCGCACCGCGCTGGCCTTGGGCGAGGACCCGGTCGCGGTCAACAGCTCGAGCGCCTGCTCGTACTCATCCTGCGCGGTGCGCGGATCTCCATTGGACTCGGCCAACTCCGCCAATCCGATGCGGACCTGGGCCTGCTCGTAGGCCGACCCCAAGCGCGTCATCACCGCCATGGCGGCCTGCAGGTCGCCGCGCGCTCGCGCCCGCTGCCCCACCCTGACCAGGGCGCGGCCACGGGCGATCAGGGAGCGTGCGCCGTTGTAGTCGTCGGGATGGGGCAACGCCGCGAACGCCGCCACGGCCTCGTCTAGTAACGCGACTGCCTCGCCCGCGCGGCCGGTCAGGGTGAGCGCGACGCCGAGGTTGAGCTGGGTCAGCGCGGCGCTGCGGTACTTGCCCAGGCCGCGGTAGGTCGGCAGCGCTTGGGTGAGCCAGTCGATGGCCTGCCCGGGCTGATCGATGTCGAGTAGCAGCGTGCCCATCGCCTTGCGCATGCTCGCGACTCGCCGCTGATCGCCAATGGCCTCGGCGAGATCGAGGGCCCGCTGAATATGGGCGCGAGCCTCGTCGACGCGTCCGAGCTCCACACACGCCCTCGACCAGCGCTTCAGGCTGCTGATCTCCGCCGACGGCCGACCCCACAAACGGGCCGCGGCCCACGCGAGCCGGTCCACGTCCCACCATTCGGTGTAATGCTTGTGCAGTAGGTACACCGGCCATAGCGCGTCCGCCGTCTGCCACGCCAACTCGCCGTGCCGGTTGTCCACCGCCCACGCGATGCAGCCGACCAGGCAGAGTCGTTCCTGCTCAAGGAATTCCAGGGCGGTCGCCGAATCGCCGGCCTGGTCGGGAACCGCGACGTCAGGCGCGTGCGTGCGATAGGAGTAGTCCAGCTGGCGCCGCGCCGGAACCAACACGCGATAGGCGGCCCGAGCGGCGTGCAGGTACCACTCGGCCATTGCGAGCAGACAGCCCTGCAGGTGTGTCGGGTCGTCGACCCGTCGCGCGGTGGTGGCGGCGTGCACGCGCAGCAGATCGTGGAACTGGAATCGGCCGGTCGCGATCTCGCTGAGCAGGCTGGAATCGACCAATACCTCTATCGATCGCCTGGCCTGCGACAGATCCGTGCCCAGGGCCGCCGCGACCACCGGCAGGCCGAAATGCGGCCCCGGATGCAGCCCCATCAGCCGGTAGGCACGCGCGGCGTGATCGGGCAGCACCTGATAAGAAGAGTCGAATGTCGCCTGCACGGACACGTCCTCGTCCTCGGCCATGACCGCCAAGCGCCCACGTTCGTCGGCCAGCACGTCCACGGCGTGGGTCAACGACTGCTGCGGCCGGTAGGCCAGCTGCCCCGAGGCCACGCACAACGCCAGCGGAAGCCCGTCACATAGCCCGACCAGTCGCCGTGCCGGCTCCGCCTCCGCGCTGACCCGATCTGCCCCCAGCACCTTTGTCAGCAGCTCCAATGCCGCCGCGTGCTCCAGCGGAGCGACATCGACAAACGCGGCACCGTCCGCGAGCAGACCACGCAGACTGCGTCGACTGGACACCACGACCACGCAGTGGGCCGAGGCCGGCAACAGCGTGCGGACCTGCGCCGCCGAGACGGCGTTGTCGACCAGCACCGCGATCGCCTTGCCCGCGGTCACTGACCGGAACAAGCCGACCTGCTCGGCCAGTTCACCGGGCACATGGGCGGGATGCACACCGAGCGAGCGCAGACACTGCGCGACGGCCTCGGCCGTGGCGTTAGGGCCGTTGTCGCCGATGCCGCGGTCGAGGGCCGAGAGATCGAGGTAGAGCTGTCCGTCAGGGAACCGGTGGGCGATGGAGTGCAGCCACTGCAGCGCCAGCGCCGTCTTGCCGATGCCGCCAGGTCCCCGCAGCACGATCACCCGCGGCGTGGTGGCGGCCGGTGCCGGGAGTAGCGTGTCCATGCGACGCAGCTCGGCGGCCCGGTTGGTGAACAGCGCCGAGGGCGCCGCCAGCTGACGCGGGATCGGAACACCAGCGCGCTCGACAGTGGAGATCAGGTGGATGTCGCCGTGGATCGTGCCGGCTTGGATGCTGGCGCCGAACACGGGGCCGGACACCTTGTTGCTCGTGGTGGACTGGTCGGGGCGTGCGCTGGTTCCTGATAGTGGGTCTTGGTCCATACGCGTCGCTCACCCCGACCACGATCGCCCCGGTCAACCGTGTACCAGGACAACCGTACGGTGACGGAGGCGTTCGAACGCGCCGATCGCCGATGGTCCACTCGACAGGACTATCGCCTTGATGGAGGGCGGCCGGCGGCTTCGCTCCCCCTGCGGTCGACGGCGGCCGAATCGGCGAACGCGATCATCACCGCGTTCGGGTCGTCGGCCAGGACCGCGCCGGGCTCGGCAACGCTGTGCAGGACATACGGGCTCTTCGAAGTTAAGCGGGGTCAAGGCATCCGCGTCCCCGCCGGGTGGTGGCGCAGCGAGTGTGGAGTCGTTGGCTGACCGGGTTGCACAAGCCGTAGGCATCCCGGGCGACGGTCTTGATGACCCGGTTGGCGCCCTCTGATCCCGCGTTGGTGATGCCGGTGTGGATTGACGCGAGGATCTCCGGCCACCAGACCGACACCGTGGTGGCCAACCGCTCCAGTTCCGGCAGACCGGAACGACCGCACCGCTCGTAGAACCGGGACAACCGGGCCCAGATCACGGCCCGGTCCGGGTGAGTGCGGGCCAGGGCGAGCAGGTCCAGCAGGTCTTCCTTGGCGTTGCAGGCGGCCAGGATCGGTGTCCCGATCCCGGTAGGAAGCGCGTGCAGGTCATCGACCATCGGGGTGCAGGTGGGCGGCGTGCATCCGGGCGGCGGAGCGGGTCAGCCGATTCCGCAGCTCCCACTCCCGGTTGCCCTTGCGGCCTTGCCTGCCCCGGACCTGCATG
>NZ_JBIUAG010000069.1:0-10525 GCF_044547355.1 Kutzneria sp. NPDC052558 | reverse complement strand
CATAAGCTTGTTGCGTATCGAGGCAGGCGGAGCCTGCCCGATAGCGCCTTGATACGCCATCGCCCAGAGGTCTCCGCGTAAAATCCACCCGGAGTAGCCTGGATAACGCCCCCTCAAACACCCCCACCCCTCACCGCAATCCCCACCCCCGGCAACCGCGCGGCGCGGGCACAAGAACCACACCCGCACCCACAACCACACCCACCAAAAACCCTCAAGCGTCAAGCGTGTGAAGAACCCGGTTCAACCATTCCTCCACAGCCTTGGTGACGCCGTTGACGTCGGCCTTGAGGGAGTGGTCACCAGCCAGGACGACCACCTCGCGGTGGTGGGCGGCTGAGGGCATGCCGAAGGGGTCGCGGGAGCCTTGCACGACGAGCGTGGGGGCCTCGACGGCGTCGAGTTCGGGGAGGCGGGTCTTGTCGGGCTTGCCGGGGGGATGGACGGGGAACGCGAGGCAGAGGACGGCAACGGCCTGGCCGTCGGTGCTGGTGCGGCAGGCGACGCGGGCGCCGCTGGAGCGGCCGCCGAACAGGAGGGGCAGGCCGTCGAACCAGCGTTGGCCCAGCTCTTCAGCCACAGCGAGCCACGCGGTGTCGAGCTGCCGAGCGGGTGCGGGGGCCCGGCGGCCGGCGACGCGGTAGGGCTGCTCGACCAGGGCGACGTGGACGCCGGCGGCGGTGGCGGCGCGGGTGGCGGCGACGAGGTCGGGGGCGTCGACGCCCCCGCCGGCGCCGTGGCCGAGCAGCAGGGCGGCTCGGCTCTCGGCGGCGCAGTGCAGCTCGGCCCGGGCGGGCCCGAAGGGCGTCTCGACCTCGGTCCTGGTCACGAGAAGAGGTCCAGCTCGGCGACCTCGGGCTCGGGCTCGGCCCGCACGAGCAGGTCGGGCCCGTTGTTGCGGATGCTGTTCACGGCGGTGGACACGGGCCGCAGCTCGAATCGGGAGACGATCTCCTGGGACGGCGCGAGCAGCTCGGCGACGTCGTCGCTGCCCTTGTCGGGGGCGAGCCACTGCTCGATCGACTCCCGGGGCAGCACCAGCGGCATCCGCTCATGGACCTCGGCCAGCGGCCCGAAGGCGTCGGTGGTGAGCACGGCGCAGGTGACCAGCCACGGCGAGTCCGGCTCGTTGGGGTCCCGCCAGGCGGTCCACAGCCCGGCCATGGCCAGGCTGGAGCCGTCGGGGTTGGTGATGTAGAACGGCTCCTTCGCGCCGCCGTCCCGCTTCCACTCGAACCAGCCGTCGGCCGGCAGGATGCAGCGCCGCCGGGCCATCGAGTCCCGGTAGGCCGGCTTGGTCGCGGCGGTCTCGGACCGGGCGTTGATCATCTTCACGCCCACGTTGCGGTCCTTGGACCAGGTCGGGACCAGGCCCCAGCGCATCACGCGGATGCTGCGCACCACGGAGTCCGGGTCGGGCTTGCCCTCCTCGTCACGAGGATGGCGCGCCACGATCGCCAGCACCGGCTTCGTCGGCGCGACGTTGTAGTCCGCGCCCGGCGCCTCCGACTCGGTCGCGTCCAGCGCGTCGAACTCGACGGCCAGCGTCGCCGGGTCCTTCGTGGAGGCATACCTGCCGCACACCCCTGACCACCTCCGAATCCATCGTCGCACGTCACGGCCCCCGAGGGGGAACACGAGCCGCCGAGTAGGGAATCATCACCCCCATGACGCAGCCGTGGCCAACCCCGTCCGTCACCGAGCCCGTGCGCGCGACCGTGCCCGTGCCCGGTTCCAAGTCGATCACCAATCGTGCCCTGTTGCTCGCGGCGCTCGCCGACGGCCCCGCTGTGTCGGCGTCCGACCCCGCGAACCGGACCTCGGTGATACACCTGCCGCTGCGCAGCCGCGACACCCAGCTGATGGCGGCGGCGTTGCGCTCGCTGGGGGTTCGCGTGGCCGACGGCCACCAGGGCGCGTGGGAGGTCACGCCTGGTCCGCTGCGCGGCGACGCGGACCTGGACTGCGGCCTGGCCGGCACGGTGATGCGGTTCGTGCCGCCAGCCGCGGCGCTGGCCGAGGGCGACGTCCGCTTCGACGGTGACGAGGCGGCCCGGGTCCGGCCGATGAACACAGTCCTTGACTCGCTGCGCACGCTCGGCGCGTCCGTGGACGGCGACTCGCTGCCGTTCACGGTGCACGGCACGGGCTCGATGCGCGGCGGCAGCGTGACCATCGACGCGTCGGGGTCCTCGCAGTTCGTCTCGGCGCTGCTGCTGTCCGGCGCACGCTACGAGCAGGGCGTCACCGTGCTGCACGACGGCAAGCCGGTGCCCTCGCTGCCGCACATCGAGATGACCATCGAGATGTTGCGGGCCGTGGGCGTCGAGGTCGACGACAGCGAGCCCAACCGATGGACGGTCGCGCCGGGCGTCATCCGGGCCCGGGACTGGCGGATCGAGCCGGACCTGTCCAACGCCGCCGCGTTCCTGGCCGCCGCGGCGGCCACCGGCGGCACGGTCGTCATCCCGGACTGGCCGCTGGTCACCACGCAGCCCGGCGACGTCATGCGCGACGTGCTGGCCCAGATGGGCTGCGGGGTGTCGCTGTCGGACAACGGCCTCACCGTCACCGGTCCGCAGCGCCCCACCGGCATCGACATCGACCTGCACGAAGCCTCCGAGCTGACGCCGACCGTCGCGGCGATCGCGGTTCTGGCCGACAGCCCGACCCAAATCCGCGGCGTCGCGCACATCCGCGGTCACGAGACGGACCGGCTGGCCGCGCTGACCGCGGAGATCCGGGGCATCGGCGGCGACGCCGACGAGACCGAGGACGGCCTGGTCATCCGGCCGGCGAAGCTCACGGGCGGCCTCTGGCACGCCTACGCCGACCACCGCATGGCCACCGCCGGCGCCATCATCGGCCTTCGCGTCCCCGGCATCTCCGTGGACGACATCGCGACCACCAACAAGACCATCCCGGACTTCCCCGGCATGTGGGCGGCCATGCTCCAGCTGGCGGAGCGGGTGTGACGCGCGGCGACTGGCGTCGGCTCGACGAGTCCGACGTCAAGGTCCGCCCCGGCAAGGGGTCGCGGCCGCGCAGCAAGAAGCGGCCCGACCACGCCGACGCCGAGTCGGGCATGGTGGTCGGCGTCGACCGCGGCCGCTGGACGGTGGCGCTGGACGGCGACCCGGACCGCAAGGTGACCGCAATGCGGGCCCGCGAGATGGGCCGCACCTCGGTGGTCATCGGCGACGAGGTCGACCTGGTCGGCGACACCTCGGGCCAGCCGGACACGCTGTCCCGGATCGTGCGCCGCCAGCCCCGCAGCAGCGTGCTGCGCCGCACCGCCGACGACACCGACCCGTTCGAACGGGTCGTGGTGGCCAACGCCGAGCAGCTGATCATCGTCTCGGCGCTGGCCGACCCGCCGCCGCGGACCGGCTTCATCGACCGGTGCCTGGTCGCCGCCTACGCCGGCGGCCTGACGCCGGTGCTGTGCCTGACCAAGTCCGACCTGGCCCCGCCGGACGAGATCCTGGCCGTCTACGCCGAGCTCGACCTGCCGGTGGTCGTCACCCGATCGGACCGCGAACCGAACACCCTCGCCGAACGTCTTGACGGTCGGGTGTCCGCGCTTATCGGCCACTCCGGGGTCGGCAAGTCGACGCTGGTGAACAAGCTGGTGCCGGCGGCCGAGCGGGCCACCGGCGTGGTCAGCGGCGTGGGCAAGGGCCGGCACACCTCGACGTCGGCGGTGGCGTTCCCGCTGCCGGCCGGCGGTTGGGTGGTCGACACACCGGGCATCCGGTCGTTCGGGCTGGCCCACATCACGCCGGACGACATAGTGGCGGCCTTCCCCGGCATGGCCGAGGCGGCCGAGGAGTGCCCGTCCGGCTGCGGGCACCTGGGGCCGCCGGAGGACCCGGACTGCATGTTGGACACGGTCGTGGCCGAGGGGCTGGCGACCGAGGGACGCCTGCGTTCGCTGCGTAGGCTGCTGGCCTCGCGGGCGGGGCTGGCCGAGGAGTAGGTAGTGGTGGAAGAGGAGAAGCTGGCGAAGGTGCTGGTGGCGGTGCGGGACAGCGCCCGCTACGCCAGCGTCGCCGACGACACCGTGCGCCGCATCGCGACCGCGTCGCTGACCGCGGCGCGCGGCGACGTGAACGACGCGGTGAAGCGCACCAAGCGCGGGCTGCACGAGATCTTCGGCGCGTACCTGCCGAGCACGCCCCGGTACGACAAGATGCTCGGCCTGCTGCGCGAGGCCGAGGGCCGGGACCAGATCCGGGACGTGCTGTCCCGGACGATGTCCTCGCACGCCTCCACCAAGGAGCGGCTGCCCATCCTGGACGAGTTCTACGGCGCGATCTTCGAGCGGCTGCCGGAGCCGCCGAAGGTGATCGCCGACCTGGCCTGCGGCATGAACCCGCTGACCGTGGAGTGGATGCCGGTCGGCGAGGACGTGGTCTACCGGGCCTCGGACATCGACAGCCGGCTGATGGCGTTCCTGGACGAGGCGCTGACCGTGCTGGGCGTGCCGCACGAGGTCGCCGTGCACGACCTGCTGACCGGCCCCGATCCCGCGCCGGCCGACGTGACGCTGCTGCTCAAGGCCGTGCCGTGCATCGAGACCCAGCAGAAGAAGCTGGGCTGGAACCTGATCGACGCCATCAACTCGCCGGTGGTTGTGGTCAGCTTCCCGACCAAGACGCTCGGGCAGCGGTCCAAGGGCATGTACCGGACCTATTCCAGCGGCTTCGCCGCGCACGCCGAGGGCCGGCCGTGGCAGGTCGAGGAGCTGGAGTTCGGCAACGAGCTGGTCTACGTGGTTCAGAAGTGATCGCCAGGATCGCCGTCGCCGCCGTCGCCCTGCTGGCCCTGTCGGCGTGTTCGTCGAGCGTCGACGGTTCCGCCGCATCGGATCCGGCGGTCGCACCGCCGGCCCAGGCCGCGCTGCCGGACCTGTCCAAGGCGGTGACCGCGAAGCTGTCCGGCCCGGGCTCCGCGAAGTTCACCGTGGACTCCACCACCGAGCTGCTCGCCGCCAAGTCCGTGACCTCGGTGACCGGCGCGTTCCGCCGTGACGACCAGGGCCTGTGGATGACGGCGACGCTGACCGTGAAGTCCCCGGACGCCAGCACGATGTCGTTCGTGCTCACCCCGACCGCCGTCTACGTGCGACTGCCGGCCGACCAGAAACTGCCGCCGGACAAGCCCTGGGTGCGGGCCACCGACGGCGGCTCCGACGCCTTCTCGCAGCAGTTCGCCCCGCTGTTCGCGTCGCTGAAGCAGTCCACCCTGACGCCGTTCGCGGTGCCGCTGGACGCCTCGTCGACCTCAGTCACCGGCTCCGATGTGCAGCCCGTGGGCGTGGTCCCGGCGCGGCACTACGTGTTGAAGACGGATCTCACCGCGATGGCCAAGACGCTGCCCGACGGGCCGCTGAAGGACACCACCCTGCTGGAGGCCAAGCTCGGCGCCATGGTCGACGAGCTCTGGGTCGGCAACGGCAACCTGCCCCTGCGCTCGGAGTCCAAACTGGACGTGCCCGCCACCACCGGCACGCTCACCGTCAGCCGCACCTACTCCGCCTGGGGCCAGCCGGTCGACGTCCCCGTCCCCCCCGACTCCCAACTCTCCCCACCCCCCGCAGGCAGCTGACCCCTCATTTGTCGCTTGGAAGGGGGCTTTCCTCCACTCGGAGTGTAGGAAAGCCCCCTTCCAAGCGCCTCAGCTGTCCTTCTGTGCGTCAGCGTCAGCCCATGTGGGGGTAGCCGTGGGTGGTGGGCGGGACGAGGGTCTCCTTGACCGAGCGGGGGCTGGTCCAGCGGGTCAGGTTGAGGATCGAGCCGGCCTTGTCGTTGGTGCCCGAGGAGCGGCTGCCGCCGAAGGGCTGCTGCCCGACCACGGCCCCGGTCGGCTTGTCGTTGACGTAGAAATTGCCGGCGGAGAAGCGCAGCGCCCGGTGCGCCTGCTCGATCGCGGCGCGGTCGGTGGCGAAGATCGCGCCGGTCAGCGCGTACGGGGTCGAGGTGTCGACCAGGTCCAGCACCGAGGCGAAGTCGTTGTCCTCGTAGACGTGCACGGACAGGATCGGCCCGAAGTACTCGGTGGTGAACACGTCGTGCCGCGGGTCCTCGCCGACCAGCACGGTCGGCTGCACGAAGTAGCCGACGCGGTCGTCGGCGACGCCGCCGACGAGGATGTCGACGAGCCGCTCGTTGCGTACCCGCTCGAACAGCTCGCTGTGCTTGCCGAACGCCCGCGAGTCGATGACGGCCCCGCCGAAGTGGGAGAAGTCGGTGACGTCGCCGTAGCTGAGGCTGCGGGTCACGTCGGCGAGCTGGTCGCGCACACCGCCCTCCCACAGCGAGCGAGCGATGTACGCCCGCGAGGCCGCCGAGCATTTCTGGCCCTGGTACTCGAAAGCGCCCCGGACCAGGGCCGTGACCAGCGCGTCGGGCTCGGCCGAGGGATGCGCGACGACGAAGTCCTTGCCGCCGGTCTCGCCGACGATGCGCGGGTAGGCCCAGTAGTGGTCGAGGTTGTCGGCCATGGTCCGCCACAGCCGTTTGAAGGTGGCGGTCGAGCCGGTGAAGTGCAGGCCGGCGAAGTCCCGGTCGGCCAGCGCCACCTCGCTGACCGCGGCGCCGTCGCCGGTGACCATGTTGACCACGCCGGGCGGCAGGCCGGCCGCCTCCAGCAGCTGCATGGTGAAGTGCGCGGCCAGCTGCTGCGTCGGCGACGGCTTCCACACCACGGTGTTGCCCATCAGCGCCGGCGACATCGGCAGGTTGCCGGCGATGGCGGTGAAGTTGAACGGCGTGATCGCCACGACGAACCCGTCCAGCGGGCGGTGGTCGAACCGGTTCCACACGCCGGGGCTGGACTGGGGCTGCTCGGCGATCAGCTGCCGGGCGAAGTGGGCGTTGAACCGGAAGAAGTCGATCAGCTCGCAGGCCGAGTCGATCTCCGCCTGCTGCACCGACTTGGACTGGCCGAGGATCGTGGCGGCGTTGAGCGTGTCCCGCCACGGGCCGGCCAGCAGGTCGGCGGCGCGCAGCAGCACCGCCGCGCGCTCGTCGAAGGGCAGCTCGCGCCAGGCGGGCGCGGCGTCCTTGGCCGCCTGCACGGCATCGGCCACGTCGTCCTTGGTGGCCTGCGCCGTCACGCCCAGCACGTGGGCGTGATCGTGCGGCTGGACCACGTCGACCGGCTCGCCGGCGGCCATCCGCCGCCGGCCGCCGATCGTCATGGTCAGTTCGTGTCGACTGCCTTCGAGCTCGGCCACGCGGCGCTGGAGCGACTCGCGTTCGGCGCTGCCGGGGGCGTAGGAGCGAACCGGCTCGTTGTACGGCTGGGGTACCGAGGTGACCGCGTCCATGGACCCATCACATCAGCTCCAGCAGGAATGGCAACTCCTGCGGCGCGTACCAGGCCAGGGCGTGGTCCTCGGCGCTGCCCACGGTGAACTCCGCGTCCGGGTCGCCGAGATCGGCCGCGTCGACCACGGCCGAGGCGGCCCGCACCGCCGGCTCCGCGTCGGCGGTGTCCACGTGCACCGAGGCGATCATCTTCATGGTCACCGTGCCCGGCACCTTGACCACCGAGTAGTCCAGGTCCGGCCGCAGCTTCACGTCGTCGACGTCGGCGGCGATCACCGCCCGGCGGGGCAGCGCCTCCGGGTTCTCCGACAGCTCCGCGGCCAGCAGCCGCAGCGAGGCGCGGGCCGCGTCCAGCATCGCGGCGTACTCCATGTCCTCGGTGTCGCCCGAGGAATAGGACTCGCGCAGCGCCGGGGTCAACGCGAAGGCGGTTCCGCCGACCGGGCGGAACTCCTCGTCGGCCACCAGCTGGTGCAGCGATCCGAGTGTGGCGGGCAGGAACACCCTCATGACGTGGCCACCGTTCCCACGAGTTCTTCCAACGACTCCTCGACCATCCCGGCCACGACGTCCACATCGGACATCGCGTCCCGGTCGGCGTTCAGTCCGAAGTAGACACCTCCGTCGTAGGAGGTGACCCCGATGGACAACGCCTGGTTCTTGGCCAGCGGCACGATCGGGAACATCTCGATCATCTTCGCACCGGCCGCGTACAGCGGGACCTGCGGGCCCGGCACGTTCGTCACCACCACGTTGAAGATGCGGCGGGAGAACGAGCTGGCCGCACGCGCTCCTAACGCGTGCAGCGTGGGCGGCGTGATGCCGCCCACGCGGACCAGGGTGTCGGCGGCGACCGACTGACCGGATTCCTTGTGCGCGCGCATGGCGTGACTGATGTGGTGCAGCCGAACCACCGGATTCGGCTCACCCACCGGCAGGTCCACCAGGTAGGCCTGCACCTTGCTGCCTACGCCGTTCTCCGACTCCATGTCGCGCACCGACAGCGGCACCAGCGCGCGGATCGTCGCGTACGAGTTGACGGCTTCGCCCCGGGACAGCAGCCAGTTCCGCAGCGCCCCCGACACGGTTGCCAAAACCACGTCGTTGACAGTGCCGCCGTGGGCCTTGCGGACCGCGCGGAAGTCGTCGAGCTTGGTTCGGGTCGTCGCGAACCGCCGCTGGTGCGAGATGCGGACGTTGAGCGGGCTGCCCGGCGCCGGCCGGGCCGCCGCCTTCACCGCCGACACCACGCCGGTGAACGCCTCGGCCACCTTCTGCACCGTCGCCGCCGCGTCCAGCGCCGCCGACCGGGCGTTCTCCACCAGCTCGCCCGGCCGCTGCACCATCTCGGCCACCGCGTCGAAGATCAGCTGCGGCGCGCCCGGCTCGGGCTGCGGCATCCACAGGTTCTCGGCAGGCGGCCTCGGCGTGGCCGAGACGTCCAGGATCACCTGCCCCAACTCGACCGCGCCGATGCCGTCCACCATGGCGTGATGGGTCTTGGTGATCACCGCGATGCGGTTGCGTTCCAGGCCCTCGACCAGGTACGTCTCCCACAGCGGGCGGGTGTGGTCCAGCGGCCGGGACATCAGGCGCGCGGCCAGGTCGTTGAGCTGCTCGTCACTGCCCGGTTTGGGCAGCGCCGAGCGGCGCACGTGGTAGGTGACGTCGAAGTCCGGGTCGTCGGCCCACACCGGGCGGGCCAACCGGCCCGGCACCTGGACCACCTTCTGCCGGTAGCGGGGAACCAGCGCCAGCCGCTGCTCGATCAGCGCTACCAGGCTGTCGTAGTCGAAGCCGGTCCGGGGCTTGCGGAAGACCGCGATCCCGCCGACGTGCATCGGGGTCGTCTGGTCTTCCAGGTACAGGAACGACGCGTCCAGCGCCGAGAGGCGGTCCGGCATGGTGCCGATCCTGGCACATCCGTACCGCTGTGCCATCCTGCTTGGCGTGCGTGAGGTCCCCGGTGTCGACAATGTCTCCCCCAAGGATCGGTTCGTCACGGTCTACGGGCGCAAGCCGGTGCTGGAGGCGTTGGCCGACGATGGTCTGTCCGTCGACAAGGTCGTGCTCGCCGACACCGCCCGGGGGCCGGCGGCGCGGGAGATCCTCGACGCCGCCCGGGCCCGGGGCGTCCAGGTCCAGCGGGCGTCCGCGCAGCGGGTGAAGGTGCTCGCCGGCAACGGCAAGCAGGACCAGGGCGTGCTGGCCGACGTCGTCGCGCCCCGGATGCGCACGTTGGGTGCGGCCTTGGGCGACCGTCGCCCGCCTTCCTCGGTGCTGCTGCTCGACGGCATCACCACTCCCGCCAACGTCGGCATGATCCTGCGCACCGCCACCGCCGCCGGGCTCGAAGGCATCGTCGTTCCCCGCAAGGGCGTGGCCGGGATCGACCCCCTTGTCGTCAAGGCCTCCGCCGGCGTCGCCTTCACCGCGCCCGTGCTTCGCTGCTACACCGCCGAGGAGGCCGCCGGGCTGCTGCGCTCCGCCGGCTACACCCTCATCGCCATGGACGCCGGCGCCCGCAACACCGTGTTCACCGCCGACTTCCCGGCCAAGGTCGCCTTCGTGCTCGGCAGCGAGACCTCCGGCGTCACCGACGGCGTGCGCCCCCTGATCAACCGCTGGGTCTCCATTCCCATGTCCGGCGGCGTCGAGTCCCTCAACGTCGCCAGCGCCGCCGCCGTGCTCTGCTTCGAACTCGTCAGGCGGTCTCGACCCGATAGTCGATGATCCGGCTCTTCGCGCACATCGCCGTCGACCCCCTCGCGTCGGCCAGTGGTCCCCGCACCGTCCACCCTCCCTGCGGCCACCTCGGATCCCCGCACTGCGCGATCACCCGGTACACCGGCATCGGGCAGTGAGCCGTCACCGACTGCCCGCCCGCCGACACCGCGAACGTGAACGCGCAGGCCACAAGCAACCCGTCCATGCCCTTGGACGCTAGCTAATCTCCCGGGTCATGGCGGGGTCGTTCCCCCGACCGAGGGATGCGGTTATTGGTGGGCGATCTAGGGGTCTGAGGGGTGGAGGTTGTTGGGGGTTGCGGGGTTCTGCGGTGGGGGGTTGGGGTTGTTGTGTGGTTGGGGATGGGGTGGGGCGGTTGGTTGGTGGCTCCGGGTGGATTTTGTGTGGAGACCTCTGGGCGATGGCGTATCAAGGCGCTATCGGGCAGGCTCCGCCTGCCTCGA
>NZ_JBIUAG010000068.1:0-14288 GCF_044547355.1 Kutzneria sp. NPDC052558 | reverse complement strand
ACGATGTGGCAGTGATGGGTGACGCGGTCCAGCAGCGCTGTCGTCATCTTTGCATCCCCGAACACGCTCGCCCACTCGCCGAAGCTGAGATTGGTCGTGATCGCGACGCTCGTGTGCTCGTAAAGCTTTGAGAGCAGATGGAACAGCAATGCACCACCGGTCTGGCTGAACGGCAGATAGCCCAGCTCATCGAGAATCACCAGATCGACGTACATCAGCTTGTGGGCGACCTGGCCTTGTTTGCCGATGGACTTCTCCTGCTCCAGGGCGTTGGTCAGCTCGACGGTCGAGAAGTAGCGCACACGCTTGCCGTGGCGCTGTACGGCTTCGATTCCGATCGCTGAGGCGAGGTGCGTCTTGCCAGTGCCCGGACCACCGATGAACACGACGTTGTGCGCGCTTTCGAGGAACGACAGCTCGCTCAGTTCGCGCACCAGCGCTTCGTCGACGTGTGCCTGCGCGAAGTCGAAGCCCTTCAGGTCGCGGTGGGCCGGGAAGCGCGCAGCGGTCATTTGATAGGCGATCGAGCGCACCTGCCGTTCGGCGGTTTCAGCCATCAACAGCTGCTTCATGAAGCGCTCCGGCTCGAAGTCAGTGTGGCGCGACTGCGCGAGCAGCTCCGGCCACGTGCTCGCCATGCCGTGCAGTTTAAGACCCTTGAGCTGGGCCGCGATATCGTTAGACATGACGATCCTCCGGTGGGTTGGCACGCAGCGTCTCGTAACGGTTCACGTCGGCCGCGGGCTCTTCCTTGAGCTGGAGTTTCGTCGTGGCGAGGCTGCCATTCGTGACGGGCGCCTTCAGCCGGCTCAGCACGTTCAGGACGTGCTCTGCGCTGGGGCGTCCTGAATCCAGCGCAGCCTGTACGGCGAGCAGCACCGCATCGAGCCCGTGTTCGCGCACCGCAGCGAGCACCTGCGTCATGACGCGATCGCCGCCCGGGTGTTTCAGCAGATGCCGCTGCAGCAGTTGCAGCGGCTGCGGCATCGTGATGAACGGTGCGCCGTTGCGCAGTGCGCCGGGTTTGCGCTCGACCAGCGTGACGTAGTGGCGCCAATCGTAGAAGGTCATGTGCCGCTCGAAGCTGCGTTCGTGGCGTGCGATCTCCTGGGCGTTGGCGACGACGCTGAGATATGCCGGATAGCAGCGCACGCTCACCAACTGGTTCGTGTACTCGGTGGGCACGCTGTAGCGGTTGCGTTGGAAGTGAATCAGGCTGGTCGACGAGACTCGCAGGGTCTGCTCGATGTAGCCGTCGAACGGCCGTGGATTGGGCATCAGCCGGGTACGCTCGTCCTGCAGCACATCCTCGACTGTCAGCTCAGGCCACTGCGGGTGCCGCATGTGCCACGCCTCACGACACTGACCAGCGACCCATTCGTTCAGGATCTCCAGCGTTTCCCAGCGCCGTAGCGCTGCTTCGTGCCAAATCTGACGTCGCCGGTCCTGAACGTTCTTCTCGACGATGCCTTTCTCCCAGCCTGCAGCCCGGTTGCAGAACTCCGGCTCGAACAGGTAGTGACTGCACATCGCTTCGAAGCGCGCGTTGACCGCACGCTCCTTGCCGCGGCCAACCTTGTCCACGGCGGTCTTCATGTTGTCGTAGATGCCGCGCCGCGGCACGCCGCCGAACGCGGCGAATGCGCGGGCGTGCGCATCGAACAGCATCTCGTGACTCTGTGTGGGATAGGCGACGAGCCAGAACGCGCGGCTGGAGTTAAGTTTGACGTGGGCGACCTCCAGGCGTCGCCGTAGCCCGCCAACAAACGCGTATTCGCAGCTCCAGTCAAACTGGAAGGCTTCGCCGGGTTCGAAGGCGAGCGGCACGAAGGCCTTCCTGCGAGGCGCCTCAGCCTGCTCCTCGTGCCAACGCCTCACGAACGCGCTTACGCGGCCGTAGCTGCCGGCGTAACCCTCGGCGCGGATCGCCTCGAACATGAACCGGGCGGTGCGCCGGTCACGCTTCGGGCGATGACTGTCGGCACGCAGCCAACCTGTCAGCTGTGCGGCCCAGTCGTCGATGACGCTCGGGCTGACGCGCTTCGGATACTTCGGCTCGACGGCATCAGTCTGCCGCAGCCAGCGGCGCACCGTGTTTCGGGACAGGCCCGTACGCCGCGCAATCTCGCGCAACGGGACCTTCTCGCGGAAATACATCCGCCTGATCTTGGCCAATATACCCACCGTGATCACCTTTGTATCCCCTGCTCAAAGATTGAGCAGAGCATTCAATCACGTGGGTCAAAATTCGATGAAAATTTCCAGCTCTAGTGGGTCAGTTCTGCCCGGACATCAACAATAGCGCTACTTCGTGAGGCGCTCGGTCTACTTGCCGGCAGTAGTTAGAAGAGGGCATTCATTCCGATCCATGACAGGCACATATGAGCAGCCTCGCCGATACATGGCCGACTGAGAAATCGTGATGCTCTGCAGCTATCGCCGGGTTTTGTACACGCGCTTAAACACGACGCGGTCGCCGAACATCTTTTGTATGAGCAGGCTAAGCCCAACAAACACCACTGCACCTGTAACCCAGCCACCTACTGACATGGACTCGGGCAGGTGGCGATGCGCTTGATAGCCCGCGAACGCGGCAGCAAGTAGCGCCGCGCCGAAAAGTCCTCTTGCGGGCCCATACTCAACTTCAGCCTGACACCCGGTGCAAACCGTCGCGCCGCGCGGAACCCCAGTGCGGCAGTGAGTACAAGTCATATTGCTCATTATTTTCACGATCTAGGCTATGGAACCACTCGACTGCAACACGCAGTGAGCCCCTTTAAGCGCATAACGACATAAAGGTAAAATTCTTTAGACGAATTCGCAACGTCTCAACATACGAATTTTGGATCACGCAATTTTCGTGATCAGCAGACCGATTTTTGAAACGATACTCCGCCAAACTATCTGAGCTCAGGCAGTGGGATCGAGGGCCGGCTGCTCTAAGGCGATCGTATCGACGACGGACTGCAGTTCGCATAGCAAATCCGCTTGTTGGGCTTGCAGGTACTGGCGCACGGATTCGTTCTCAAGCAGCCTCGCGAGATAGCCCTTTGCGAGCACGAGGTTGAGCACGTCCTGTCCATAAGTCTGCTCGACCACCTTGTACTGCCCCTGCAGATTGCTCATCTCCCGCTCCATCTTCGCCATTTGCTCGGGGCTCACGCCGGCAAGCTTCCTCGGTTTCTTCCCTTCGACCAGCCGCGAAGCCGGCGTCGCAACGAGCAACGCTTCAGCGTACGAGACGGACAGGTTGTTTGCTGCCACCATGAGCTCAACACATTCGACTTGCCGCGTCGGCTTCATCTTCCGGAGCGCTCGCGCGAGCTCCGGCGAAAACTGCCGGTCCTTCAGGAGCTCGGTCGCTTCAGCGCAAATCCCATCCAGCAATGCCATCCTCTTGATGATCTGAGACACATCTACCGACAGCGCCTTCGCCAACCGCTCCGGGGACACACCTCGTTCAACCGCCCGACGAATCATGAAGTGCTCCTGGATGGTCGATAGTCGATTGACGCGGTTGTTGTACGTGTAGCTCTCGTCGTCAGTTGCAACTAGACAGGACACGGTGTTGAACTGGAGCTCCTGCAACGCGATCAATCGCAGATGCCCATCGAGCAGGACGTGGTTGCCCGATGCCTGGTCGACCGGCGTAACGGAAAGCGGCTCGATCAAGCCCACCTCTTCGATGGAGCTTCTGATTTGCTTGAACTTTCGCGAGTTCATCATGCCGGCAGGCGTGCGTCGCGATGGCAAGATGCTCGCGATTGGAACGGAAAGTGGTTCGGGAATGAACCCAAGTGCTACGCCGGTCATGCTGGACTCCCGCTCGGCCATACACGTTCTGCCAGATACTTCGGCAAAGTCGCTAGCTCCTCTCCGTCAGGCTCATGATGAACGCGTCTTCGTCGCTCACGCTCACCACAAGGGCTGGTATCGTCGTTTCGCCGAGTGATCGGAACGCCTTCAGTCGTCCCTCCCCACACACGAGAAGGTACTTCTCCACGCCACTGGCCGTTGCCCGCGGCGTGACCAGAATCGGCTTCTTCAGGCCGATCGTCTTGATGTTGCTGACGATTTCGTCGAAAACTCGACCATTACGCTCGCGAGGATTGATCACCTCAATCTGGCTGATCGGGATCATCCGAACCTCACCGGGCTGTTCACGCTGAGTCATGCTCGTCTCCTCAGTCGAGCACGCTGTGCCATGCCGTATAAGTAGTCCAGCGTGTCAAAGCGATAGCTCTCGAACTCGATCGGATTCCAGTCCGCAAGGCTGATGCGAGGCTGCCAAAAGTCGATGTGCGGCAGCAGGTAGTAGTCGAGCGCAGTCGAGTTGCTCTGGTCCAGCCTGACTGCGACGGTGATATCCGGCAGCAGGCTCGTGTCGAACCGCACCTTCCAGCGGTTACGGCCGCTGCTGCGCACCTGACACCGTGACAGCACGATGCAGGCAGTGAATTCCCTATTCACGGTCAACAGGTCCGTCGCCGGATCACGCGACACGGATCCGCCGAGATCCGCAATCTTCTTTTCCGTCTCGGCAACGATCTCTGGGTGCAGTTGCCGAATGAAGCGGTTCGTCTCGATATAACGATAGTCACGGCCGGGCGTGAAGCCAACCGTCTGGTACGCACGAATCAAGCTACCGAAGCGATACACGTAGACCGAGGTGGACGGCATACCCTCCGTTTCGTCGATCACGACGCCGGATAGAAAGCCTCGGCTTCGATACAGGTTTCGCAGACGCTCGATAAGCTCCTCACTCGAGTAGCGCCGGGCCCGCGCCCGCATGATGCCCTGCGCTGTATAGAACGTTTCGCTCGGCACGAGGGGTTCGAACGCACCCTCCTTGCGTATCCACATCTCCGACGGATTCGTGACACGAGATTTCTTCAGCTTGAACGACACACGGTTGTAGACGTTGTTGCCGATGTACTTTTCGTTGGTCAGCACCTCCCGAATCGTTGCCCGAGTCCAGGGTCGCCCAAGGTCCGTCTGAACGTTCATGCCGTTCAGGCGTGCGGCGATCTCGTGCTCATTGAGTGACTCATTGATGAACCAGCTGTAGATCAGGTTGACGATACGCACCTCGCTATCCGGGCCTGGCATCAGAATGACGCGGTCCGTCTGCAGGCACTTGTGCTGGCCGCGTTGCAATTCCCCCTTCATGAGGCCATGTTCGTCCACGAGGATCCGGCGTAACGCATAGCCTGCAGGTCCGCCTTGCCGGAAACCGAGCTCGATCAACCGACACTGGCCAGCGAAGACCTTCGCTGACAACTCGCGGCTGTACTCACCGGCCATCGCACGCTTCACACCTTTGACGATCGTCGAAACTGGCGAGCCGTCGTTCTCGAACTGTTCAGCGCAATAGGCGACCTGGATGCCTGCACGCCGGCAGATGTACTCGTAATAGGCACTTTCGTCTGCATCCTGGAATCGTCCCCAGCGGCTTACGTCGTAGACGAGGATGACCTGGAAATCGGCCATGCCGGTTTCCACGTCCCGGATCAGTTGCTGCAGCGCCTGGCGCCCATCGATACGCAAACCGCTTTTACCTTCGTCGGCGTAGGTCCGCACGATCTCAAGATCGCGACGAGCAGCGTAGTCGCGAATGCGATCACGTTGATTCTCCGTCGAGTATTGCTGGTGCTCCGTCGACATCCGAACGTATTCAGCAGCCCGCATCCTGCAGGCCTGCTCGTCAACGGATTCGCATGTGCAATCGAGGTCCACGATCCAGCTCCGACTGGCAACCGCCCCTCGCTGCGCCATCCCCGGCATCGATTAGGGGATTTGTATCGGTGAACGCGTCGCGCCTTGCAATGACGTCGAATGCGAGCGAGTACACAGCCAAGGTAGCAGGCCATAGACTCTTTTCGTACACGTCATCTCTTTGCAATCACGCCGGAACCGGCCTTGGCTCAGATAGCACGGCGATGTGCACCGTCCACGCGTTCATCTTTGCAACGCCTGCCTCAACCGCGTTGCGCAGGATGTAGAACCCAGATGCCAACGGGCGACAGGCCGGCCACACGTCCATGTTTGCAATGGCACCAGCAGTCCGCCGTGCATTTCGTCGTCGCTGCATCGCGCAATTGCGATCGCGATAGGCCGGGTGCGTCTCGCGGTAGTGCCGCCAGTAGTCAGGATGTCGGGCCCGCCAGCTGGCCTGGGCGCGGATCTGGTTCTCGCGATAGTCGGGATCGACTCGCATGCGCTGGTGCTGCCATGCACGCCGGCGAGCACGCTGGCATGCCTTGGCCGAGCAAAAGCGTTGATGAGGGATGTGTGAGAGCGGAGTGAAGGGTGTGCCGCAGGCGGCACAGATCCGATCCGATTTCATGGCCGTACTCCACAGAGGATTCACAATGGGGTCGGCCGTGTTCGGGGCCAGGGTCAGTTGAAGCCAGCTCGCGGGACGCGGCGTCCCACCCTCGCAGATTTTCCGCCGCTCGCGATGCTCGTGCGATTCACGCCTATCAGTTCCACTCTCAGTTCGCGCGGCGCAGAGCCTTGTGCCGCGAGCCTCTGCGGTCCACCCGCAAAAATTTTCACGTTTTGTGGCGTGACTGCCGAGTTTTTTCACTATTCGCGTCAAAAAGCTCGAAACGCCGTGACAGAGTTAGTGAAAAACTCCAATAAATTCAATGGGGCGACTTTTCAACATTTACGACACCCGACACGTAGATAGCACAACCTGAAAGCAGACCCATAAGTTGAAAGCTTACCCGATCGTTCAGGGCTCCAGCCAGTACACTATTGAAGGCCGCGCCGTTGCGCTGGACGGGATGAAGACTGCATGTGGCGCATCGCTGATCGCCAGCCAACAAGAATTCTTGGCAAGCGAGTGATGCTCTCTGATTTCAAATGAATCGGGCCTTGCCCGCTTCACACGCATTTCCGTCGCTGAAATGCAAAAACCCCCGCCTTTCGGGCGGGGGTTTCTGGCTTAGGGAGCCT
Source organism: Kutzneria sp. NPDC052558 (assembly GCF_044547355.1). Taxonomy (NCBI): domain Bacteria; kingdom Bacillati; phylum Actinomycetota; class Actinomycetes; order Pseudonocardiales; family Pseudonocardiaceae; genus Kutzneria; species Kutzneria sp. NPDC052558. Next base: position 7,325 of record NZ_JBIUAG010000068.1, on the reverse strand, counting down.
GACGATTACCTACTTTCACACGGGAATCCGCACTATCATCGGCGTAGAGTCGTTTCACGGTCCTGTTCGGGATGGGAAGGGGTGGGACCGACTCGCTATGGTCATCAGGCAAAGAGGGTTGTTGCGCTGGCTTCGCAGCACAACCAATCTTGGAAGAAGCAGTAATTTTGAGTTGTGTGTATCACACACGAGAATCCAACTTGTCGCTTTGGATCGCAGCCAGTGCTGTCGCACGGCGCCGATCTACAAGGCAGACTTGTTATAGGATCAAGCCTTACGGGCAATTAGTATCAGTTAGCTGAACGCATTACTGCGCTTACACACCTGACCTATCAACGTCCTGGTCTCGAACGACCCTTCAAGGGGATCTAGTCCCCAGGGATATCTCATCTTAAGGCGAGTTTCCCGCTTAGATGCTTTCAGCGGTTATCTCTTCCGAACATAGCTACCCGGCGATGCCACTGGCGTGACAACCGGTACACCAGAGGTTCGTCCACTCCGGTCCTCTCGTACTAGGAGCAGCCCCCTTCAAATATCCAACGCCCACGGCAGATAGGGACCAAACTGTCTCACGACGTTTTAAACCCAGCTCACGTACCTCTTTAAATGGCGAACAGCCATACCCTTGGGACCGGCTACAGCCCCAGGATGAGATGAGCCGACATCGAGGTGCCAAACACCGCCGTCGATATGAACTCTTGGGCGGTATCAGCCTGTTATCCCCAGAGTACCTTTTATCCGTTGAGCGATGGCCCTTCCATACAGAACCACCGGATCACTATGACCTGCTTTCGCACCTGCTCGACTTGTCGGTCTCGCAGTTAAGCACGCTTATGCCATTGCACTATCAGCACGATTTCCGACCGTACCTAGCGTACCTTCGTACTCCTCCGTTACGCTTTGGGAGGAGACCGCCCCAGTCAAACTGCCTACCATGCACTGTCCCCGACCCGGATCACGGGCCAAGGTTAGAACCTCAAACAAACCAGGGTGGTATTTCAAGGACGGCTCCACCGAAACTAGCGTTCCGGTTTCATAGCCTCCCACCTATCCTACACAGATCGGTTCAAAGTCCAATGCAAAGCTACAGTAAAGGTTCATGGGGTCTTTCCGTCTAGCCGCGGGTAGATTGCATCATCACAAACACTTCAACTTCGCTGAGTCTCGGGAGGAGACAGTGTGGCCATCGTTACGCCATTCGTGCAGGTCGGAACTTACCCGACAAGGAATTTCGCTACCTTAGGACCGTTATAGTTACGGCCGCCGTTTACCGGGACTTCAATCAAGAGCTTGCACCCCATCATTTAATCTTCCGGCACCGGGCAGGCGTCACACCCTATACGTCCACTTTCGTGTTTGCAGAGTGCTGTGTTTTTATTAAACAGTCGCAGCCACCAGTTTATTGCAACCCCTTCACCCTTCTGGCGCAAGCCAGTCAAGCTACAAGGGCGTACCTTATCCCGAAGTTACGGTACCAATTTGCCGAGTTCCTTCTCCCGAGTTCTCTCAAGCGCCTTAGAATACTCATCTCGCCCACCTGTGTCGGTTTGCGGTACGGTCATCATTAGACTGAAGCTTAGAGGCTTTTCTTGGAACCACTTCCAATTGCTTCGCTCCCTAAGGAGCTCGCGCCACACCCTTGAATTCCGCACCCGGATTTGCCTAAGTGCCTTCTCCAATGCAGCGACCGGGACTTCCAACACCCGGACAACCTTCCGCGATCCGTCCCCCCATCGCATCTAACAATGGTGCAGGAATATTGACCTGCTTCCCATCAGCTACGCATTTCTGCCTCGCCTTAGGGGCCGACTCACCCTACGCCGATGAACGTTGCGTAGGAAACCTTGGGCTTACGGCGAGGGGGCCTTTCACCCCCTTTATCGCTACTCATGTCAGCATTCGCACTTCCGATACCTCCAGCACCCTTTACAAGGCACCTTCGCAGGCTTACGGAACGCTCTCCTACCATGCGAGCAAAGCTCGCATCCGCAGCTTCGGTATATAGCTTAGCCCCGTTACATCTTCCGCGCAGGACGACTCGATCAGTGAGCTATTACGCTTTCTTTAAAGGGTGGCTGCTTCTAAGCCAACCTCCTGACTGTTTTAGCCTTCCCACTTCGTTTCCCACTTAGCTATATTTGGGGACCTTAGCTGGCGGTCTGGGTTGTTTCCCTCTTGACACCGGACGTTAGCACCCGATGTCTGTCTCCCGTGATTGCACTCTTCGGTATTCGGAGTTTGCTATGGCGGGGTAATCTGCAATAGACCCCCCAACCATGACAGTGCTCTACCCCCGAAGGTGAGACACGAGGCACTACCTAAATAGTTTTCGGAGAGAACCAGCTATTTCCAGGTTTGTTTAGCCTTTCACCCCTATCCACAGCTCATCCCCTAACTTTTCAACGTTAGTGGGTTCGGACCTCCAGTACGTGTTACCGCACCTTCATCCTGGCCATGGATAGATCACCTGGTTTCGGGTCTACGCCCAGCAACTGAACGCCCTATTCGGACTCGCTTTCGCTACGCCTGCCCTATACGGTTAAGCTTGCTACTGAACGTAAGTCGCTGACCCATTATACAAAAGGTACGCCGTCACCCCTTACGAGGCTCCGACTGTTTGTATGCATGCGGTTTCAGGATCTATTTCACTCCCCTCCCGGGGTTCTTTTCGCCTTTCCCTCACGGTACTGGTTCACTATCGGTCGATCACGAGTATTTAGCCTTGGAGGATGGTCCCCCCATCTTCAGACAGGATTTCACGTGTCCCGCCCTACTTGTCGCACACCTAGTTCTTTCATACTGTTTTCGCCTACAGGGCTATCACCTGCTATGGCCGCACTTTCCAGAGCGTTCGGCTAACAATACAAATAAAGAGTGCAAGGCTCATCCCATTTCGCTCGCCACTACTTTGGGAATCTCGGTTGATTTCTTTTCCTGCGGTTACTTAGATGTTTCAGTTCACCGCGTTCGCTTCGCATGGCCTATGTATTCAGCCATGGATACTCCAAAAGGAGTGGGTTTCCCCATTCGGACATCTACGGATCAAAGCTTGTTTGCCAGCTCCCCGTAGCTTTTCGCAGGCTACCGCGTCCTTCATCGCCTGTGATCGCCAAGGCATCCACCACATGCACTTGTTCGCTTGACCCTATAACGAGTCTGTCTCGCGACAGTCGCTACAGGTTGAGTTCTCGCGTTGTGCCGTATTCCAATTGAGTCAAACATAGAGTTCGAATCATCTTGAGATACATCGATACAATCACAACCCGGATAGTTTCCACGTCCATCTCAAGACGCTTCCGCTATCCAAATTACTTACTTCTTCCAGATTGTTAAAGAACGACAGCCGATACATACTACGTATCACTCTGACTGGCTCAATCGCCAATGCAAAATTCTCGGTTCAGTGTCTGAACCAAGCCCTTAGCGTTGGTGATTGGTGGAGGCAGACGGGATCGAACCGACGACCCCCTGCTTGCAAAGCAGGTGCTCTCCCAGCTGAGCTATGCCCCCATGAGTACAGATAACCTCAGGTACTACAGCCTATCGGCATGGGTTGCTCGTAATCGCTAAAGCGCTAACGATCACCGACACGTCAGACAATGGTGGGTCTGGTTGGATTCGAACCAACGACCCCCGCCTTATCAAGACGGTGCTCTAACCGACTGAGCTACAGACCCCTGAGTCTGTCTTTAAATTTACAGCCGATAAGCGTGAGCGCTCAACTTTGCGAGAAGCTCTGGAAAGGAGGTGATCCAGCCGCACCTTCCGATACGGCTACCTTGTTACGACTTCACCCCAGTCATGAATCCTACCGTGGTGACCGTCCTCCTTGCGGTTAGACTAGCCACTTCTGGTAAAACCCACTCCCATGGTGTGACGGGCGGTGTGTACAAGACCCGGGAACGTATTCACCGCGGCATGCTGATCCGCGATTACTAGCGATTCCAGCTTCATGCACTCGAGTTGCAGAGTGCAATCCGGACTACGATCGGTTTTCTGGGATTAGCTCCCCCTCGCGGGTTGGCAACCCTCTGTTCCGACCATTGTATGACGTGTGAAGCCCTACCCATAAGGGCCATGAGGACTTGACGTCATCCCCACCTTCCTCCGGTTTGTCACCGGCAGTCTCCTTAGAGTGCTCTTGCGTAGCAACTAAGGACAAGGGTTGCGCTCGTTGCGGGACTTAACCCAACATCTCACGACACGAGCTGACGACAGCCATGCAGCACCTGTGCGCCGGTTCTCTTTCGAGCACTCCCACCTCTCAGCGGGATTCCGACCATGTCAAGGGTAGGTAAGGTTTTTCGCGTTGCATCGAATTAATCCACATCATCCACCGCTTGTGCGGGTCCCCGTCAATTCCTTTGAGTTTTAATCTTGCGACCGTACTCCCCAGGCGGTCAACTTCACGCGTTAGCTACGTTACTAAGGAAATGAATCCCCAACAACTAGTTGACATCGTTTAGGGCGTGGACTACCAGGGTATCTAATCCTGTTTGCTCCCCACGCTTTCGTGCATGAGCGTCAGTATTGGCCCAGGGGGCTGCCTTCGCCATCGGTATTCCTCCACATCTCTACGCATTTCACTGCTACACGTGGAATTCTACCCCCCTCTGCCATACTCTAGCCTGCCAGTCACCAATGCAGTTCCCAGGTTGAGCCCGGGGATTTCACATCGGTCTTAGCAAACCGCCTGCGCACGCTTTACGCCCAGTAATTCCGATTAACGCTCGCACCCTACGTATTACCGCGGCTGCTGGCACGTAGTTAGCCGGTGCTTATTCTTCCGGTACCGTCATCCCCCGACTGTATTAGAGCCAAGGATTTCTTTCCGGACAAAAGTGCTTTACAACCCGAAGGCCTTCTTCACACACGCGGCATTGCTGGATCAGGCTTTCGCCCATTGTCCAAAATTCCCCACTGCTGCCTCCCGTAGGAGTCTGGGCCGTGTCTCAGTCCCAGTGTGGCTGGTCGTCCTCTCAGACCAGCTACTGATCGTCGCCTTGGTAGGCCTTTACCCCACCAACTAGCTAATCAGCCATCGGCCAACCCTATAGCGCGAGGCCCGAAGGTCCCCCGCTTTCATCCGTAGATCGTATGCGGTATTAATCCGGCTTTCGCCGGGCTATCCCCCACTACAGGACATGTTCCGATGTATTACTCACCCGTTCGCCACTCGCCACCAGGTGCAAGCACCCGTGCTGCCGTTCGACTTGCATGTGTAAGGCATGCCGCCAGCGTTCAATCTGAGCCAGGATCAAACTCTTCAGTTTAAACCTGTTACTGTTTTCGGTTCAGTTAAGAACCGGTCGCTCACTCAAAGCTGACAGGAATATGAATCACTTCATAAACCTGACTTACTTTAGTGTGAGACTCTTGATACTTTCGCTATCTGATCCGAGGATCAGCTCGCTGCCATCAAGCGCCCACACTTATCGGCTGTTAATTTTTAAAGAGCATTCTGCGAGGAACTTCGTGTTTCCCGGCAGCGCTGCGTTTTCAGCAGCAGAGAAGCGAGATTATCAACCGTGTTTCGCAGCTCGTCAACAACTTTTTACACTACATCGTTGCGACTGCGGGGCTCAACTTCCAGGCCGGCTGCGCGCTTCAGACTCCAGCACACCACCCACCCTGCTTCCCTTCTCCCGCGCCGCGTTTCCGTTAGCGCGAAAGAGGCGTGATTCTAAGCACCCACCCCCAACTCCGCAAGCCCCTTTGTGAAAATATTTTGAAAAAGCCCCCGTGCGCTGACGCGCACGGGGGCTTGGGGCTCGACGGGCCAAATGGCGCCGCTCACCTGCGCGTTGCCGGCAACACTTCCCTCTATATATAGCGGTGCGTCACTTGCCGCCCACCGCAGCCTGCAGCTGCTCGACCGGCACCGCGTCGGCCATCGCCGTGTAGCCGGCGTCGCTCGGATGAATGCCGTCCCCGCTATCGTATCGACGCTGCAGCACGCTCGGGCGCGCCGCATCGCGCAGCACAGCATCGAAGTCGACCACACCGTCGAACCCGCCACCGCTTCGGATCCATCGGTTCACCTCAAGGCGGATCGCCTCACGCCCCGCCGGCAGCCCAGCCGGCGTCAACGTCGCGCCGAAGACCTTCACGCCCTGCCGGTGCGCCGCTTCGATCAGCCGGCGATAGCCGTCGATCAAGGATGCAGCCGTGACCTGCGTATGCGGGTGGTCGCAATCGAGCCCCGCGCGCGGCGGCATCGCCGCGAAATTGATGTCGTTGATCCCGATCAGCACGATCGCCGCCTTCACCCCCGCACGCGACAGCGCATCGCGCTCGAACCGCGAGGCCATCGACGTGCCGTAGCACGCCGAATCGCTGAGCAGCCGGTTCCCGCTGATCCCAAGATTCGCGACGCCGATCGACTCCGCCCCAGAGGCGGTCAGTCGACGCGCCAGTGCGTCCGGCCAGCGGCGGTTCCGGTTCACGCTCGAGCGCAGCCCGTCGGTAATCGAATCGCCGATCGCCGCTACGCTCGCGCGCGCCGAACCAGCCTCGACCGCGAGCTCGCTCACCCATGCATATTGAGTAAAGCGAGTGCGGAACAGCGCGGCGCCCGGATCACTCACGTGATCACCGGGTGCAGACACGTAATTGAACTGGTTCGACACGCGGTGCCAGACCGTCATCCGCTGGTTTGCCCCCATTTGGAGGCTGATCGCATAGGGTCGCCCGGCCGCCACGTCGATCGCCACCGGATCGCTTTCGAGCTCCTGGCCCGGCGCAAGCGTCACCGACGCCTTGCCGCCGAACCGGACCGGCACCGCCGCGCCGGCAAGCGCCGCTCCTTCTCCTGCGCGCGCGAGGCTCGCCGCCTCCACGACCAGCGGCGCACGGGAGTAGGCATTGCTGATGCGGATCCGCGCAGCACGCCCCGACACCGTCGGGTAGACGATCTGGCGCACGGCCCGTCCAGCCACGTCGGGCGCGCGATAGAGCGGCGGCGGTGCGGCAAGGTCGGGAATAGGCTGCAGCGCGGTCGCCCACGCCGCCACCCATCCGGCCGGCGCGGCCGAAGCCGACGCCACGGGCGGCGAGACAAAGACGGCCGCACCCAGCACGACTGCGGCGATACTGCTTCGAAATGACATCGGCAAAATCCTCGTCGGAAAGCGGGCATTGTGCCGCAGAAGACGCGAACCCCACGCGCCGGACCACCATCACCCCCTCCGATCGCGCCCCGACTTCGCTCGTTTACCCGAGTCTCGCCGCAAATCCACAACAAATTTATTAACCGACCGGTCGGTTGGTTTATACTTCGCACACATTCAACCGGACGAGAGCCTCGCCATGTACACGCAATCCCT
>NZ_JBIUAG010000067.1:0-15797 GCF_044547355.1 Kutzneria sp. NPDC052558 | reverse complement strand
CCGGCTGCGGGCCTTGTAGGTGCCCCACAGGTTCGCGTCGTGCTCCCGCGCCCACGTGCCGAGCGGGACCTTGTCCAGCCGGGTCGCCCCGATCAACTCGGCCTCGGCACCGGTCAGGACACCGTCCCTGACCGCGTCGACCAGCAGCATGTCCGGGTTCCCCGGCGGCACCTGAGGCTCGTCGGGCAACGTGGACGGGTCCACGGGGACCGGTCCGTTCAGCGCGGCCATGACCTCTTGGTGGCCGGCTCGGTAGGCCGCCCACCGCAGCCGGAGCATGATCCGCGGCCGGTCCAGGTCGATCTGCGCCAGTGCCGTCAGGAACCCGGCCAGCACCTCGGCGTGGACATCGCCCGGATCGCCGGCGAACCGGGCGGTCAGGGCCGTGGCGATCGCGGTCAGCCCGGGCAGCGCGACGCCGACCGCGCCGATCGTCCAGGACGAGTCGCCTTCCCTTGACCGCCCCACGATATGGGCCCAGACCTCGTCGCGGGTGGCCTGGGGGCAGGAGCGCGCCAGCAGGCGGTCCCGGACCTCGTCCAGCGGCAACGACCGGCCGGGCAGGCCGGCGAACCGGCCCCCGTCCAGGGCCAGTGGACGTGGTCCGGCGACCAGCAGCGTGAACGCGTCACGGACGACGTCGAGCGAGTTCCGGAATTCATGGTTGTGCGAGCGGGGTGGCATTGTCGCCTCCTGGATCGGCGGGATCGGGAACGCCATCCAGTGCGCCGCAACGCCTACTAGGAAAATGCTGGCCCGCTGCTGGGCGCCGGCGGCCTAGTAATAGCCAACTACTAGTTCGAGGCAGCACCACTCGCCCGTCACCTCCTCAACCATGATCATCTAGATGGGCCTGGGCCTGCGTAAACAGCGAGACCTAGTAGCGCCCTAGCACGGCCGGCGCTGGCCGGGGACCGAGGTCGGCGGCATCAGAAAAATTCTTCCGGGAATCCCACGGTCCAAAGTGAGGGGCGGATCGGGAGTTCAGGGGTGTCAGAGGCTCTGAACGTCGATCCGGAGGCGGCTGCCGATGCCCACAAAATCTCTTGCTAGGCAGACCCGGCCCCCACGCGGGCCGCGATCCCCCATGCCGCGCCGCTCATTCAGGCGAGCCGGCAGGTCCGATGCCGCCTGCTCCGTCGGCGCCGGCACCACGGTCTGGCCCTGCGGCCAGGACTGGCTGGCCACCGCCGTCGCCAAGACCGTCACCACCTACACGGCCCCCGGCGACCGCGTCCTCCTACACGACGCCGGCCAGCCCAGCACCCCCGCGTCGACCAACCGACACGTGTCCCTGAACGACACAGCCTGGACGGTCATCCGCCTCGGCCGCTCCGTGGCCGCCCTCCCCGACACCGCAAGCGTCCGCCTCACCGCCGAGCCCATCCGCCTCGCCCTCGCAGTGGTCCAGCCCGACCGACACGGCATCCCAGACCCGAGCGAACTCACCACCCAGCTCACCGACAACGGAATCCTCGCGGTCATCACGCACGCCGAGGAAATCGACGGCCACCTCCGCGACCAAACCGTCGGCATCATTCGCGCCGCACGCTCCGCCGGACTCCGCTACCACGACCACATCATTCTCATGCGCGATTCCGGCACCCAGCATTTTGACCTGCTGGTCTTCACGGCGGGACCCGCCGATGCCTGAGCCGAGCATTCCGTTCGAGGGCTCGGTCTGGCGCAGCGGCGAAGTCCCGGTCGCCGACCAGTTCGACAGCGTCTACGGCCCGCACCCCCACGCCGACCGGTTGGCGATGCCACCGGCCGTGGCCGCCCACGCCCTGACCCGCTACACCCGGCGCGGCGACCTCGTGCTCGACCCCGACTGCGGCGCCGGCACCACCCTGACCGAGGCCCTGCGCGCCGGCCGGCACACCGTCGGCGCGACCGCCGACCGCCGCTGGTGGGAGATCGCCCGCGCGAGCGTCACCGCCGCCAAACGCGCCGGCGCCATCGGCGACGGCACCGTCCTCGCCGGCCGCCCCAGCGTGCTGGCCGGCCCCGCCGGCGTTGGACTGCTCGGGCGAGTCACCCTGGTGCTGACCACGATCCGTAGCCACCCCGGACCCGACTGGCGATCCACAACCGCTGTGGACAACCTCGCCGACACCCTCTCCCACTGCCTTCCCCTGCTCCGCCCCGGCGGCCACCTCGTGATCACCGCCCGGCCCCGCCACGTCGCCGGCGAACTGGTCGACCTGCCCGGTCTGATCCTGGCCGCCGGCCGCGTCGTCGGCCTGCGCCCGGCCCACCGCCGAGCAGCCCTGATCGCCCGCACCACGCCCAAGCGGATCACCCCGGACTCCCGGACCCGGCGCGGCCGACGCCCGGTCCCGCCCGTCATGCGTGTGGCCCACCACGACGTCGTCGTCCTCCGCGCTCCCGACCTACCGGCCGCCGTGGCCGTGCCGCTCCCTGATCGCTTGCTCGCCGTCCAAGCGAACCTGGAGACCGAGTTGTTCGCGAGGGCCGCATGACCACCCACCTTCGCGTTCCCGTCTCGGCGGGGCCGGTCATCGGGTCGGTTTGCACCGGCTTCGGCGGGCTGGACCTTGGCGTCCTCGCTGCACTCGGCGGCGGCCGCATCGCCTGGTGCGCCGACCCCGACCCCCACGTCACCGAGATCCTGGCCGCCCGCATGCCCGACGTCCCCAACCTCGGCGACTTCCGCACCGTCGACTGGACCACCGTCGAACCAATCGACGTCCTCACGGCGGGCTTCCCCTGCCAGGACATCTCCGCCGCCGGCCGGCGCGCCGGCATCGAAAAAGGAGCGCGCAGTGGCCTGTGGACCGACATCGTGGCCGCCGTTCGCCTACTACGACCCGCGCTGCTCATCGTGGAGAACGTCGCCGCGCTCCGCTGGAAAAACGGCGGCCTCCACCGTGTACTCGGAGACCTGGCCGCCACAGGGTATGACGCGCTCTGGCGTAGCCTCCGCGCCGCCGACATCGGCTGCGCGCACCGCCGCGAACGCGTGTTCCTGCTCGCCTGGAACCACACCCTCCTCACCCGACCCGCTGCTGCCAACACCGACCGCGCACGACGGCACCTCCAACGGCTCCACCGCGCCACGCCGCCAGGGCAGCCAGTCCCTTGTGGACCAACTCCGACTCCTGCCCACACCGACCGCGACGAGCCCCAACGACCGGGAGAACACCGACCGCTGGCTAGCCCGCCGGGACCAGCAACGAGCCCGCGGGATCAACGGCAACGGCATGGGGATGCCGCTGTCGATCGCGGTACGCCTGCTGCCGACACCAACAACCGCCTCGGACGCCAAGAACTGCACCCACGCCGGACAGAACGGCGGCCCCTCGCTCCCGCACGAGGCCCTGCTGCTGCCCACGCCGCGGGCCTCGGACACCGGCACCAGCGGCCGCAAAGCCGGCCCCGGATTCCGGCCACCGCTGTCGCAGCAAGTGCTTCCCCTCGTCGCCCAGGACACCCTTGTCCCGACGCAGCGAGCGACCGACGGGACGAAGGGATGCCCGGCGCAACGAGGCTCCAAGGGCGACCTGATGCTGCCCTCCGCGGTGGTCAGCGTCCTGACGACGAGCAGCCCATCGGCGTCGTCGACTGGGGCCCGTACGCGCAGGCGATCCGCCGCTGGGAAGACATCCTCGGCCAGCCGACCCCGCACCCGACCGAAACCGGCCGGCACGGCCGGCCGGTCCTCGCGCCGCGGTTCGTCGAACACCTGATGGGCCTCCCGCCCGGCTGGATCACCGACCTCCCGCTACCCCGCACCGCCCAACTCCACGCACTCGGCAACGGCGTCGTCCCCCACCAAGCCGCCCACGCCATCTCCCTGCTCCTGGCCAACCTCGCCGCCCTGCTCGACCACAACACGGCGGGGGTATACGCGCCATGACCAGATCGCGCACGACGCCATCACTGCCAGCGCCTGCCCTACCGCTCATACAGTCGCCTACGCCACCACCCAGCCGCGTGCCAGCCGCTGATGCGACCCGCTTCTGGGTCCGGGAGGGTCCTTCGCCGGAACGCCTCGTCAAGCGGCGCAATGACTCGACGCAGCTCCGCACGGGCAGCATGCGGCAGCGCCCGCAGAGCGAGCTCAAGCTCGTCACGAGCATCAACAGGATCGCACCACGGACAATCCGGCCACGGGATGTACAACCAACGCCCCGGCCGGCTCAGGAAATGTCGATACCGCTCCAGCGCCTGACCTACGGACCCGACCAACGGATGGCGGGCTTCCGCAGTCCCAATGGCGATCAGGGCCCTTCCGCTAAGACCCTGGATCGGGCGGTCCGGTTGGCGATCACGGACACGCGGTCGCTCGGCGCGGACAGCGCCCGGCTTTCTACGAGGCATAACCCCTGTGGTTCGACGTCATGGCCGCATGGTGGCACATCCGCTGCTCCCCGTCGCCGCAAAAAGCGTTCGACCACGAGGCTCGCCGACCTCGGCAGGAAGTGGGCACACCAAAGCGAGCACGCGATTGTCCCCAGTCGGCTGTGCCGCTTGGCCGCTCTTCAGTCGGCCGCCGGCCGACCTGTGTGCCTCTGCCGAACCGGCTCCAGGTCGATCACGGACGCCGGACCCGCGGCGGTGCGGCCATGAGGTTCTACCTCGGCACGCACCAACCAGCCTGGCTGGCTCGCCTCGTCGGCGGCCCGATGATGGTCTCCCGCCGCCGCCTCACAAGCCGACGCCGACTCCCCCGCGCCACCAGCCCATGGGCGCTGGACAGCGGCGGCTTCACCGAGCTTTCCATGTGCGGCCGCTGGCAGATCGACGCCCGCACCTACGTCCACGAGGTCCGCCGCTACGCCGACGAGATCGGCCGCCTGCAGTGCCTCTTCTTCGCGCTGAATTGGCGAGCGCGGCTGGTTTCGACTCTCGACGACGACACCCCTGCGCCCCGCAGCGACGCCATGAGATTCATCCATTTGGGGAGCTCCGCTCTTCTCGGGCCGCTAGCTACCGTTCGGATTGCGATGGACGGTAAGTGCTCACCGGACGCATCACAGTTCCACGTAACCCGATTTCTCGTGAGGAGTTTCACCGGATGCTGCCCACGGAGCGCGCACCGGATCTCGCCGCGACCGGAGTCGATGAACACGGGAAGCCGGCGAATTATGCGGTTGCCACAGCCGAACAGTTCGAGGCCCAGGTTCGGGAGGTAATCGCAATCCTGCGCGACGCTTTCGCCTCCGACAAGGACGATCCCGACCGCCTTTTCACGGCCGAGGAGTTGGGCGCGTTGTTCCAGCTCTCACCGAGGACACTGAAGGATCAAGCAGCGGCCGGCGTGATCGCCCACCACCGCTTCGGCAAGCACTACCGGTTCAGCCGAAGCGACATCACCGAGATCCTGCGCGGCGCGCAGCAAGCCTCGCGGCCCCCGAAGAGGTCGTGGCGAGCGGCCTGATCCACCGTCGAGTCGCCGATTTCGCCCACCAGACAAGGAAAACGATGGCATACGGAGAGAAACGATCAGCCGGCCCTAACGGTTGGCGGGCTCGATACAAGCGCCCAGACGGAACCTGGGGCAGCCACTCGGGGTTCTCGTCGGAGACGGCAGCAGAGAACTGGGGAAACGAGCAGGAAGCGTTGATCCGGCGCAACTTGTGGATCGACCCGCGCGACGCCGAGACCCTGTTCGAGGACTTCGCCGAGGAATGGCTCGACGCGATCTCGACACGACTGACCCCCGCCACGAAGGCAAAGTATCGCTCACATCTGGACACCCACCTCATCAAGAAGTGGGGAGCCTGGCCGGCGATCGGGATCTTCAACGGATATCTGGAAATCGAGAAGTGGGTTTCCTCCCTTCACGAGAACTGCTCCGATCAGACCGTGGCATCCATATTCGCCACTTTCTCCACGATCATGAAGGCGATGTGGAAGGCGCGCATGATTCCGGCGAGCCCTTGTACCGGGATCAGGGTGACCAACGGGGAGTTCGAGACGGAGCGTTTCGTGTCCACGCCCGTCCAGGCGTTGCGTGCCGCGATGCGCCTGTATGAAACGAGCATCGGCCTGACCGGCTTCACCCTGTGTCTCGCGGATCACTACACCGGCGCCAGATGGAGCGAGCTGGTCGGCCAGCAGCGTCACGAGTACGACTCCGACACCAAGTGCATCGCGATCAGGGAACCTCTCAAAGAAGTGAGCGGAGCCGTGTCCAAGGGCGGCGTGATCGTCAGGGCGGACGTTCCGCCCCCTGCGGTCGGCGCGGCGCGCCGGTCGCGCGGTTCCAAGAAAGGAGGGCGAACCAAGACGCCGGCGGGCACGCGTGGCGTGGATCTGCCGCCATTCCTCGCCGCCTTCTACGAGCTGTTGATGGACAGTCACGCGTATCCGTTCGTGTTCGTCTCGCCGGACGGGGCGCCGCTGCGTCGGGCGAACTTCCGGCAACGGTTCTGGCGGCCGGTGTGGGACGGCGTCGAGCCGAACAACCCGCGTGCCGAGCGTCACAGGCCGCCGATTCTGCCGTGGTTCACCTTTCACGAGGGGCGGCACTCGCATTCGACCTGGCTGGCCGAGGACGGGGTGGCGGAAGTCGCGCGCCGCGCCCGGCTGGGGCAGACGATGAGGGGCATGGGGCGGATCTACGACCACGTGACGCCGGAGATGCGCCGGCAGATCATCGAGGCGTTGGAGGCGCGCTGGCGGTCCTCGCTCGCCGCGCTGCGGCCGGAGGAGCGGGCCCGGCTGGCGTCCTGGTTCCCCCACGTTCGGGCGACGATCGACGCGTTGCCCCGGGATGCGACGTGACGGGCCCGTCTCCCATCCGTCTCCCATTGATCTTCCTCGGACACAAAAAACGACCGACGAAGATCGTCGGTCGTCCTTGTCACCAGCGTATATAACTGGTGGGCGATACTGGGATTGAACCAGTGACCCCTACCGTGTCAAGGTAGTGCTCTCCCACTGAGCTAATCGCCCGAGGCGGAGACGGGAATCGAACCCGTGTACAGGGCTTTGCAGGCCCTTGCCTAAGCCACTCGGCCACTCCGCCGTTGTCCCGGATGCTACTCCGGGAACTCCGACCCGAATGACGAGGGGCCGTTACCCGAGCGGACGACGAGACTCGAACTCGCGACCCTCACCTTGGCAAGGTGATGCGCTACCAACTGCGCTACGTCCGCATGCGACTTCGGGAGTGGATCTCCGATTGTGAACCCTGGGGTTCATCTCTCGGTTGGGATCCGTTCTCCGTGGTGCTGGTGAAACCTTATCCGATGGCCCCGCTCTGGATCAAATCGGGGGTCGGGTCGGGACATCGCCGCAGGTCAGGGGCGATGTCGGGGAGATCAGCTCATGTCGTTGGAGATCAGGTGGGTGAGCGCCTGATCGACGTTGACCCAGAGGTGCTCGTTGCCGGGCACGACCACGTCGTAGGTTCTGTCCAGGAAATCGGCCAACTCCTCCGAGGCGGCCTCGAAGGTGGCGTGCCCGGACGGCGAGTTGAGCTCGATCACCACGACCTCGGGGTCGTCGGTGGCCGGCTTGATCCGGACGTCGCCGTCGCCAGCCTCGGCGATCAGGCCGTCGGCGAGCAGGTCGCGGGCGTAGACCCACTCGACCCAGCCGGCGCGGCCGGTGCGGAAGGCGGCGACCACGGCGTAGGGGTCGCGGGTGTCATAGCGAAGCTCCACCTGCACGGGCACCGCGGGTGTGCGCGGGGCGAGCAGGTCGAACACCGCGGTAGAGCGGAGCGTCACATGGTCGTTGCGCATCGTCGTTACCCTTCTGCTCCCTTCCCGGCCAGGAAACGACCGAGCTCCTCAGTTGTGACGCCGAAGTGAGGAACACCGCTCGCGGAGACGACCGACTTCACCCGTCCGGGCCAGACTCGTGTCCCTGGGCGACCGGCCGACCACGCTCCGTGAACCCTACGGTTCGGCGAACCCCATCTTGCTGGGTTTAACCTGAACCCGGTACCGCATGTTGCGCGAATGTTGGACGTGAGGATTTCCGTGGTGGCTGACGCGCCCGTCCCACCGGCCCGGTCCACCGCGACCGATGCCGAACTGGTCGGCCGCGTCGCGGACGGTGATCAGGAGGCCTTCGCCGAGCTCTACGACCGGCACTGCCGCCAGGCGTATTCGCTGGCCAGACGGGTGTGCGTGGACCCGGAGTTCGCCGAGGACGTGGTGCAGGAGGCCTTCCTCGCCGTCTGGCGGGCCCCGCGGCGCTTCGACCCGGACCGAGGCGGCTTCGCGACCTGGCTGCTGACGCTCGTGCACCACCGGGCCGTGGACGCGGTGCGGCGGGAGGCCGCTCGGCGCCGGCGGACCGTGCCCGGCGACGACGAGGTGGCCGAGCAGCTCGTGCCGCCTGGCCCCGGCGCCGACGTCCAAGCCCTGCTCGGCGTGGTCGGTGGACAGGTGCGGGAGGCGCTCGGGCGGCTGCCCGACGAGCAGCGCCAGGTGATCGCGCTGGCCTACTACGGCGGCTACACCCAGTGCGAGGTGTCCGCGCTGACCGGTGTGCCGCTCGGCACCGTCAAGTCGCGGACGTTCGCCGGGATCAGGCGGTTGCGAGGGCTGCTGTCGTCGCTGCTCGGCGACGGCGACGGGGCGGCCGACAGGTGGACGGGGGCACAGCGGTGAACACGGCACGAGGGGACGGGCGCTGTCCGAACGAGGAACTGGCCGTCGGCTGGGCGCTGCGGGCCCTCGAACCCGACGACGAGCACAAGCTGCGGGCCCACCTGCCCGAATGCCCCGTATGCCAGGAGATCGTGCGTTCGACCGAACAGGTCACCGCGCTGCTCGGCGGCTCGGTTCCGCAGGAGGACCCGCCGGCCCGGCTGCGGCAGAAGGTCCTCGGCGCCGTCGCCCGCACGCCCCAGGAGGCGTACGAGCCACTGCCGTTCCGCATCGGCTCCGCGCTGTCTGAGAGCCGGTCCGCCGAGATCGTCGAGCACCCGAGGTCCCGCCGACTCCCCCGCCTGGCCGCCGCCGCGGTCGTCCTGGTGCTCGCCGTCGCCGTCGGCGTGCTCGGCTGGCAGGTGAGCAATCTCACCGGGCAGCAGCAGACCCAGTCCCAACTGCTGGCCATGCTCGGCGATCCGTCCATGCACCGCGCCGTGCTGCGGGCCAGCGACGGACAGGAGGCCGCCGTGCTGCTGTCCTCCCCCTCCTCCGCCGCCGTCGTGCCCACCGGGCTGCGCCCCAACGACGCCGCCGACCAGATCTACGTGGTCTGGGGCCTGAGCACCGGCACGCCCGTCGCCCTCAGCTCCTTCGACGTCAGCACCGTCGCCGCCGAGCTGATCAGCTGGAACAACGCCGCCGCGCAACACCGGAAATTCGCCATATCCCTCGAGCCGGGCCGTACGCTGCCGACCAAGCCCACCGATGTCATCGCTGACGGCGAGGTGACCAACTGAGCCCACAACGCACCATCCGCCGTGTCGGCATCGCCCTCGGCGGGGGCGCCGTGCTCGTCATCGGCGTCATCCTCATCCCCTACCCCGGGCCCGGCTGGCTCATCGTCTTCGCCGGTCTCGCCATCCTCGCCACCGAGTTCGCCTGGGCCGGCCGCCTCCTTAGGTACGCCCGCGCCCGCTACGACCAGTGGACCGCCTGGCTCGGCCGCCAGCCGCTCCCCCTCCGCCTGCTCGTGCTGGCCGCCACCGGCCTCGTCATCCTGGCCACCCTCTGGCTGCTCGGCGTGTTCTCCCTGGTCGCCGGCTGGTTCGGCATCCACAACCCACTTCTGGACCCCCCGTTTTCGCGTCTGTGGGGGTGATGTTGTAAGGTATCCACATCACCGCGAGAGCGGGGAACACAACCCCAGAGGGGCGATTAGCTCAGGGGGAGAGCGCTTCGTTCACACCGAAGAGGTCACTGGTTCGATCCCAGTATCGCCCACGCAGGTCAGGCCCTGTCCACAGTAGAGTGGACAGGGCCTGATTTGGTTCCCGCCTGACTAACTGCCTGGCTAAGCCTGTGCGTGCCGAAAACTACGTCCGCACAGGTCAAGCGGCATGCCGATACTCGTGGAGGACTCCACCGAGACGGTCCCGTCGAAGTATCGCGAGGCGTTCGATCCGGTCAGGGCCGAGGGGCTCGGGCTGGGCTCGCAGAGGTGCCGCGGCGGCGAGCGATCGATGGGTGCGGTGCAGGTTGTAGTGCTGCTCGTACTCGCGCAGCGCGTGCCGGAGGTGTGTCTCGTTCCAGATCAGCGTGCGGTCCAGCAGCTCACCGCGCAGTGCCTTGACCCAGCGCTCCGTGATCGCGTTCATGCGGGGCACCCGGACACCGGTCAAGACTGTCGCGATCCCAGCGCTGCCGAGGATCTCGTCGATCAGCGCCGGGTACTTGCCGTCACGATCACGGATGAGAAACCTGACTCGTGCGAGGCTGCCGGTGTCCTCGAGATCCAACAGGAGGTTTCGGACAGCCTGCGTTACCCAAGCATGTGTTGGATGCGCGGTCGTGCCCAGAACGCGCACGCGCCTACCGGCGTGGTGGACTGCGGCGAGGATGTACTGGCGTGCGCCGGTTAGCGTGACGGTCTCGATGAAGTCCATCGCCAGGACCGCCTCGGCCTGGGAGCGCAGGAACTCGGCCCACGTGACGGTCATCCGACTCGCCGCCGGGTCGATACCGGCCGCCTTGAGCATCTCCCACACGGTCGAAGGCGCGAGTTTGATACCGAGAAGGGTGAGTTCTCCATGGATGCGGCGATAGCCCCACGAGGAGTTCTCGGCAGCCAGGCGCAGGACAAGGCGGCGGATCGACGCGACGGTGCGCGGACGCCCAGGTTTACGGCGCCCGCTCACCCGAGCGTGGCGACGCTTCACCACGTCACGATGCCACCGCAGGACCGTGTCCGGACTGACCAGGAGCCGGAGTCGACGCAGAGTTGCGCGGGCCAGTGGCGTAAGGAGAGCGGCGAGGAACGCCCTGTCCTCGGGTCGGAGTCGTGGGCGTTGGGCGCCGAGTTGTCGTTGTAAGACGGTGAGCTGGTGGCGTAGGGCGAGGATCTCGATGTCCTTCTCGCGGCCGGTCATCGGTAGTAGCCGCAGTGCGCCGAAGGCGTGGGTGACGGCGAGATAAGCGAAGCGGACCAACACGAGCCGCGATCATGCCGGACGACTGTCAGCCATGCGCCGACATCCCCGACCAGCACGGACGTACCTATCGGCACGTACAAGATCACCGACGCCGTCGGCGACCGCTGCCGGCTGGTCGGCGACGACCTGTACTGCACCAACGTCGAGCTGCTGCGCAAGGGCATCGACCTGGGCATCACCAACTCGATCCTGGTCAAGGTCAACCAGATCGGCACGCCCACCGAGACGCTGCTGACCGTGAACACCGACTTCAAGTCCGGTTACTCGGTGGTCATGTCGCACCGGTCCGGCGAGACCGAGGACGCCACCATCGCCGACCTCACGATGGCGGTGAACTGCGGCCAGATCAAGACCGGCTCACTGTCCCGGTCGGACCGCACCACCAAGTAAAACCAGCTCATCCGCATCGAGCGGGAGCTGGGCCGCACACCGAGTACGCCGGCGGCAGCGCGCTCAGCGGCCGCCGCTGACGTCGCATCCAGGTGCGGGACAGCGCCGTCCCGCATCCGTCCGCGACGTCACGGAGAACCCCCACGACAGGCAAGCAGGGCGCGTCCGTGTTCGATCAACTTGGGCACGGCGGCCGGCGCGAACTGAAGGCACAACTCGGTGTTCTGGTCGACGGCGACGCCGAGGGGCTCCGGTGACCTTGACACGGTCTCGAGCAGCTGAGTGAACGGCAGCACGTCCGCGTAGAGCAACTCCATGCCCAGGTCGGCGAGCACGGCCCTCATCCGGCTGTTCGAGGTGAAGACCCCGAGCAAGCCGCCGGCGTCGGTCTTCATCACCAGCTGGGCAGCCAGCGTGCCGATCCGGGGCAGCAACACCGGAAGGCCGAGCAGCTCGTCCACCGCGGCGGCCAGATCGGCCGCGTGCCGGGCGGCGACGTACTGGGCGAGATCACCCCAGCAGGTGTCCGGCACCGGTATCCAGTGATCCGGCGCCAGCACGGATGTGTCAGCAGGCCGGGACGGTTCCCCCGGATCGACGACACGAAAGCCTGTGGCCCCTGTGACGCGCAGCGGCCATCCCATGCTGTCCCGCCCCTCGCTGACCCTCCAGTCGACGATCAGGATCCACGAGGTGACGCGCTCATCCGCCGTGATCGGCGCGACGAACAGCGACAGCTGGTTTCCGGGCTGGAGGGTCACCGGGAACGTGACCGGCTCTTGCGTGGTTCCGCGGGCGGGCCGGACGACCGGCGAGTGCCCGTCGAGGAGCACCTCGAGGTGCGGCGGATCGAGCCTGCGGTAGTGCGCCACCGACTGGCGGATGGCCTCGTCGGTCTCCTCCGGAGACAGATTGATGTCCGGCAACCGTGGCATCGTCTTCGTGGTTCCGTCGAATTCGACCTTGTCTCGACTGACGAGTTCGGCGCGGACTCCCTCCACCACCACGGAGTCCGTGCCGCACGCGACGAGCCTGATCCGCACGGAGCACCCGGTCACGACGGTGTGCTCCGGCTCGGCACCCACCTCGGTGCTGGGATTGCGCACGCGGTGGATCTGCGACATGCACGTGCACCAGCCGGCCAGTGCGGCGGGCCTGGGATCCGGGTTCCGGGCGCGGCCGAACAGCGACCGGAACCTGTTTCGCCCTGCGTCAGCCGACACGACCCGGCTCCCTTCCGACGCGTCGTGGCCGGGCCATCGTGCGGAACGGCCGGCCGGCCAAGTCGATGCGGGTGGTGCGACGGCGGCCCAGGCAGACGGCGTCGAGCTCCAGGTACCAGCGGACGTCAGCGTCCTCGGTGCGCACGGCGAGATCGAACACCTCGGGATCGTTGGCCGCCACCTTGAACGGGAAGTCGGCGGTGGATCCCTCCGCGCCGGGAAGCGGCCGCAGGACCGGCGGGTCGTGGTCGAGCAGCAGTTCGAACGGCCGGAGCGGCACGGTCCCCAGGTGCGGCGAAAGGTAACCACCGGGCAGGTTCCGGCTCACGATGACCGGCCGCAGCCGGTCGAGCAGCACGGTCATTGGTCCGGTCGTCTCGACGGTAATCCGGACCGTGTGCCCGCTTGCCGGGACTTGGGTGTCGTCGACAATGAGGTAATCGATGTCGTTGAGCTTCACAGTGACCAGGATGGGACGACGCAGCTGGGGAAGGCGCTGTACGACGAGCGAGCCGACCGCCGCGACGACGAGCGGCGCCAACACTGCGGTCACCCAGTTGACCTGGGCCAGCAACAACGCCACCACGACCACGAGGAGCACCAAGACCCAGAGCCACCTGCCGAGCCTGATCACGTACCCCCCAATGTCGCCGCCGGTTGGAGAAACCATGGTGGCACAGCAGCCCGCGGCGCCGGCCGGGTTTGGGCACGAGGCAGAGCCGGCCTGGATGGAACGGTAAAGATGCCCGCAATGCCAGGGGTGTGGCGCAGAGGCAGGTGCCGACTCATCAGGCCGAGCACGCAGGTTCGACGGGCCCTTCCCTGACACCCTCGAGCGCGGTGGTTGTGGTGGTCCGGCCGCGGCGCGCGGTTGCCGTGCGATCGCCCGGCTGGCCGAACCTGCAGTGCAACAGGCTTCCTGGCCGGACAGGACGGTCGGAGAGCATCCCCCGGTCCTGGGGCCCTCGGTGGCCCGATCGAGTTCCTCGGCCAGTTCCCTGAGCCGATCGTCGTCGTAGCCGGGGTAGACGGTGATGAACTTCCCGGTGCTGCCGCGATCGCAACCGCGCGAGAGTAGGTCAGCGGCGGGGTGCCGGTGTCATGCCCCCGCTGGCCGCGCCGACATCGTGTGGCATCTGCCAATCCCTTAGCCACCTTGGGTTCGCGAACGTAGCGGCACCGCGGTGATGTCGGTCAACACGTTGACCGACATCGTCAGCCCGAAGAGCATGGGCACATGGAGAGCTTCCTCCCCCAGCGAGCGGTGAACCGGCGCTCCCTGCTGGCCGGCGCGGCGGCCGCGTGCGGCTCCCTTGCCATGCCCGGTGTCGCAACTGCGGCCACAACGCCAGATCGGCTGCCCGGTTGCGCCGACATGTGGCGTTGGGTCGAGAGCATGGTCTGCTTCGGGCCGAGGTTCACCGGTTCCCCCGCGCACCGCGGCTGGATCGACTACCTCGACCGCACGCTCGGCTCGTTCGGGCTCACGGTGCAGCGTTTCCCGACACCGCTGAAATACTGGAACGCCACCGCGTGGGCGCTCACCGTCACCGATGTCCGGGGCGACCGGCACGACATCCCGGTCGCCTACTACTGGCCGTATTCGGGCAGCACCCCGCCGGGCGGTGTCACCGGCCAGCTGATCGACACCGGCGCCGGTCTCGGCAGCGCGGACCTCACCGGGAAGATCGTGCTGGCCGACCGGCCGCTGACCAAGATCAACGTCGGCGACCTCGCACCGCTGGTGCTGGCCGCCAAACCGGCCACCTTGCTCACCGACGCGGCACATGAGGACTACTCCAGGGTGTACGCGCTCAACCAGTACACGCCCGACCCCGTGACGGCCAAGCAACGCGGCGCGCTCGGCGTGATCTCAATCCTGCCGTTGACCGCAGCCGACGCGAATGGCCAGTTCTCGCCGCACCAACAACCCCACGGCGGGGTGCCAGGGCTGCAACTGGACCGAGCACAAGGCGCGCGGCTGCGGGAGCTGACGAAGCAGGGCCCGGTCACGGCCACTGTGACGCTGACCGCCGACACCGACGACCACGCCACCATCGACTACCTCGCCGCGAAACTGCCCGGCAACGGCAGCCGCAAGGGCGCGGTGCTGGTCATGACGCACACCGACGGACAGAACGCCATCGAGGAGAACGGTGCCGCCGCGGTGCTGGCGATGGCCCAGCATTACACGCGATTGCCGCGCTCCCAACGTGATCGCGACATCCACTTCGTGTTCTCCCCGGCGCACATGACCGCATCGGATGCCGGCGTCCACCCCGAGGTGTGGCTGCGCCAGAACCCGGACATCAGCGGGCAACTGGTCGCCGCTGTCGTGCCGGAACACCTCGGCACGATGAACTGGACCAACGGCGGCGGAACCGGCCCCTGGCTGCCCGACGGCCAGCGGGAGTTGCTCATCCTCGGCGTCGGCAACAGCGATTCCCTCACCAGGCTGGTCATCGACGAACTGCGCGCCAGCGATCTGGACCGCACCGTGGTGGCAGGGCCACACGGCGATCTCTACGGCGAGGCGACCGGACCCTACCTGTTCGGCATCCCCACCGTGACCGCGATCAGCGGCCCGAACTACCTGCTGCAGGTTGCCCCGGACAGCGGTCTGCACAAGCTGGACCCGGAGTTGGCGCACAGCCAGACGCGATTGCTCACCGCGATCACAACGAAGCTGCTGCAAGCGGCGTGAGCATTCCATCTGGTTGGGGTTCAAGTGGCTGAGGTCGAGCTTCGAGAGGTCGGCGGTCGCCAGTGGAGGTCTTACGTGGTTGGGGAGCAGCGCGGGGAGCAAATGGGGAGCAGACAGGCGCGCTCAACGGCCCTGAACTGCATTTAACGGCTCTAAACAACCCGCACTGACCTGCGGAAGTAGCATTTCCGCAGGTCAGCGCACTATGGCGTCCTTGGTTCACACCTATGGGCTCTTCCAACCGACCTCAACGGGGCTCAACTGCACCGAACCGCAGGTCAACGGCCCTGAATGGACGTGTGTGGTGGCTGCGCCTCAGCTTGTGTTTTAACCCTTCTTTCGTTTCTTGCCCTTCCTGGAGGCTGCGGTGGTCCTCTTCCCCGGGGTGTAACGCCTGGCCCGACGCGTGTTC
>NZ_JBIUAG010000066.1:0-16152 GCF_044547355.1 Kutzneria sp. NPDC052558 | reverse complement strand
TCCGCGACAAGCGCGTGCTGGTCCGCATCGCCCTCGACAAGGCCGGCCCCGACCGCAACGGCTGACGCCCCACCGCGCGCTTGGAAGGGGGCTTTACTCCACTCGGAGTGGAGGAAAGCCCCCTTCCAAGCGCGGGGCGCTAGGCGCGGAGGGCGGCGATGGCGTCCGGCACCGTGGCGTGCACGCGGAAGGCCGGCATCAGGCCGCTGACCTGCAACGGCCGCAGCACGACCCGCTGGTCGCCGACCAGCCGCAGGTCCACCCCCGAGTCGTTGGCCCGGTCCCGGGCGGTCAGCAGCACGCGCAGCCCCGTCGAGCCGAGAAAGCTCACCCGGTCGAGGTCGACGATCACCGACGGCGCCCCGCTGCCCACCGCCTGCCCCAGCTCGGCCTCCGCCACGTCGGCCGTGGACAGGTCCAGCTCGCCGCTGACGTGCACGACCAGCGAGTCGCCGGCCGGTTCGGTGTGCACCGTGATCAGGTCGAAGTCCTCCGCGGACATGCGCGCTCCCTTCGCCCGGCAACCCCGAGTGACCGGGCGTGCGGGTCGGGTGAGCCCCAGCCTAGTCCGCTCGGTCCAACGCGGTCTCCACCCCGGGGTCCGGCTCCGGCCAGCCCGGGTACGGCGGCGGCGTGCCGCCGAATTCCGGGCAGAGCGCCTTGTGGTCGCACCAGTCGCACAGCCGGCTCCGGTTCGGCCGGAAATCACCGGTCTTGCCGGCCTTGAGAATGGCGTTCCAGATCGCCTCCAGCGTGCGCTCGAACCGGATCAGCTCGGCCTCGTCGGGCTGGTAGGCCAGGTTCTGCCGGTCCGACAGGTACATCAGCAGCAGCTGGCGGGGCACCACGCCGCGCAGCCGCCACAGCACCAGGGCGTAGAACTTCATCTGGAACATGGCCTTGGCCTCGCCGATCTCCCTCGGCGCCGCCCCGGTCTTGTAGTCGACGACCCGGATCTCCCCGGTCGGCGCCACGTCCAGCCGGTCGATGTAGCCGCGCAGCAGCATGCCCGAGGGCAGCTCGGCCTCCACCAGCAGCTCGCACGCCTCCGGCTCCAGCCGGCGCGGATCCTCCAGGCCGAAGTAGCCGGTCAGCATGCCCTCGGCGGTGCCCAGCCACTCGGTCAGCTCGTCGTCGCCGTCGAACAGCTCGGCCAGCTCCGCCCGTTCGGCCAGCAGGTCCTGCCAGGCCGGTCCCAGCAGCTCCTTGGCCGTGTCCGGCACCCGCTGGCCGGCCGGCAGCCCGAACAGCCGCTCCAGCACCGAGTGCACCACCGTGCCGCGAATCTGCGCCTTCGTCGGCTTCTCCGGCAGCCGGTCGACCGCCCGGAACCGGTAGAGCAGCGGGCACTGCTTGAAGTCGCTGGCCCGTGACGGGGACAGCGCCGGCCTGCGCACCACCTTCTCCATGATTGAAACGCTACTCAAGCCCCCCGACAGTTCTCCCGCCGCCCGTTCCCCCCACGCGCGAACACCACCCGAATGCCCCACCGTTTTTGCCACATGCGCTTCCTACTCGGAACCTGAGCCCACATGGGAAGCGCATGTGACAACCCCGCCGCCAGCGAGCCGCCTGGTTGCCACATGCGCTTCCCATGTGGCGTCAGAGCGCAAATGGGAAGCGCATGTGGCAAAAAGAGGGGCGGTGTCGACAGGTGGCGCTGACGATGTCGTCACGACGGCCCCACACTCCAGGCCCTACCCTGCTCATGTGACCGCCACCAGCTGGATCCGACCGGGCGACCCCGACGGGGGATTGCGGCTGTTCCGGGTCCGGAACGTGCCGGTGCTGCTGGCGCCGTCCTGGTGGATCGGCTCGATCGTGGTCACGGCCCTGTACGCGTCGATGATCGGCCAGTTGCTGCCGGGCGTCGGGACGTTGGGGGCGTTGCTGCTGGCCGCCAGTTTCGCGGTGCTGCTGGGGGCCTCGGTGTTGGCCCACGAGCTGGGCCACTGCGTGGTGGCGCTGCGGTACGGCCTGCCGGTGCGCCGGCTGCGGCTGTTCCTGCTGGGCGGCATCTCGGAGGTGGGCCGCTCGCCGGCGAAGCCGGCCCAGGAGGGTCTGATCGCGGCGGCGGGGCCGGCGGTGTCGGTGGTGTTGGCCATGGTGTTCGGGGCGACGCTGTTCGTGGTGCCGCAGGGCGGCCCGATCTGGCTGCTGTTGTTGGAGACGACGCTGGCCAACGCGGCGGTGGCGGTGTTCAACCTGCTGCCGGGCCTGCCGCTGGACGGCGGCCGCATGCTGCGAGCGGCGGTCTGGGGCCTGACGGGCAAGCGCGGCACGGGCACCCGGATGGCGGTGGTGGGCGGCGGCATCGTGGCCGGCCTGCTGCTGCTGTGGGCCCTGTTGCGCCTGGTCCAGGGCACGCAGGACCGCTGGCTGTGGCTGGGCGTGTGCGTGGTGACGGCCTGGTTCGTGATCGCCGGGGCCCGCAGCGAGCTGGTGTCGGAGTTGCAGCGCAGCTGGCCGGAGGGCGTGACCCTGGCCGACCTCACCCGCCCGGTGCTCCAGCTGCCGGCGGAGAGCCCGGTGGCCGACGCCCTGGCGGCGGCGGCCGGTCGGGGAGTGGTGCTGGTCCGGGCCGATGGCGTGGCGGCGGGCCTGCTGGACGAGGACGCGGCGCGCCGGGTGGCGGAGCAGTCGCCGCTGACGCCGGCGGAGGTGGCGGCGGAGCCGATCCGGCCGGAGACGGTGCTGCTGGACTCGGACCCGAACGACGAGATCGCGGAGCGGGTCCGCACCACGGCGGCCTGGCAGTTCCTGGTGGTGGACGCCGAGGGCCGCCCGGCCGGGGTGCTGCGCCGGCAGGACCTCAGGGCCGCCTCGATGGGCCGTCGCCGCACCTGAGACGATTCTGCGATCCCTCAGCAGACGCAGAAGGCAGGACCAAGCACGTGAGCGTGAGCGGGCCTTTCCAGGCCGGAGACCGGGTGCAGCTGACCGACTCGAAGGGTCGGCACTACACGATCGTCCTCGAACCCGGCAAGGAGTACCACACGCACCGGGGCGCCCTCGCGCACGACGACCTGATCGGCAAGCCGGAGGGCTCGCTGATCACTTCCGCGGCCAACACCTCGTACCTGGCGATGCGCCCGCTGCTGCCGGACTACGTGCTGTCCATGCCCCGCGGCGCCCAGGTGATCTACCCCAAGGACGCGGCCCAGATCGTCATGTGGGGCGACGTGTTCCCGGGCGCCCGCGTGCTGGAGGCCGGGGCCGGCTCGGGCGCCCTGACCTGCTCGCTGCTGCGGGCGGTCGGCGACCAGGGCAGGGTCATCTCCTACGAGGTGCGCCAGGACCACGCCGACCACGCCGTCCGCAACGTGGAGCAGTTCTTCGGCAAGGCCCCGGACAACTGGTCGCTGACCGTGGCCGACCTGAACGCGCACCCCTCGGCCGCCGAGGGCGGCGAGGTGGACCGGGTCATCCTGGACATGCTGGCCCCGTGGGACGTGCTGGAGACGGTGCGCGCCGCGCTGATCCCGGGCGGCGTGCTCGTGGTCTATGTGGCCACGACCACGCAGCTGTCCCGGGTCACGGAGGCGCTGCGCGAGCAGCAGTGCTGGACCGAGCCGGAGTCGTGGGAAACGATGATGCGCCCGTGGCACGTGGTGGGCCTGGCGGTCCGCCCCGAGCACCGGATGATCGCCCACACGGCGTTCCTGTTGACGGCCCGTCGCCTGGCCGACGGCGTGGTCACGCCCCGGCCGCAGCGCCGCCCCACGTCGACCGGCAACAACTAGGCCGTCCCGCAGACCTTCCAGCCGCCGTCCTGCTTGACCAGCCGGACGGCCGGCACGGTCGTGTCCTGGCCCTTGACCAGCGTCACGGTGCCGGTGGAGCCGTTCACGGTCACCGACTTGACGGTGTAGGGCACCTTCACGCCGGCCGGCTGCGGGTTCTCCGAGGCGCAGACCACCAGCTTGGCCGCCGCCACGTCGTCGTCGGCCAGGGCGTCGGCGAACTGCTGCGCGGCCGCCGCGGCCAGCGGGTCCACCGGGGCGGCGGCCTGGGAGCCGCCGCCCGGGGTGGACGGGTGCTTGCTGCTCGTGATGGCGATGACGGCCCACGTGCCGAGGCCGAGCATCGCCAGCACGCCCGCCGCGGTGCCGGCGAGGATCCAGCGGTCGCGGGGGCTCATCGAGCCCCGGCGCACGGTGGAGGAGTCGAACGGCGGCTGCTGGAAGCTCACGGCCGGGAGCCTAGTGTTCGCACAGGAACCAGTGCCCGGAGATCTGCTCCACCGGCAGGGTGAAGTCCTTGTTGACGGCCTTGCCGTGCAGGTAGCCGCTGTAGTGGCCGCTGATGTCGGCGCCGGTGCCGATCTTGGTGACCTTGCCGGGGGTGGCGATGACCTGGGCGTCCGGCGCGAAGATGCTGTCCGACCCGCTGATGGCCGCCTGTAGGTCGTCGTGGGACTTCGGGCAGGTCAGGGCGAGCGCGTCGTTGGGCGCGTGGCCGTTGACCGCGGTGATGTACGCCAGCTGCACGTCCTCCGGCGAGGACTTGCCGCTGCCGGACGCCCCGGAGCCGCTGCCGCCCGATCCCGAGCTGGACGGGCTGCGCGTGGTCGACGGCGTGCGCGACGTGGTCGGCGCGTGGCTGGTGCTGGTGGTGGTGCCGACCGAGACGCTCATGCGCGAGTTGGTGGCGATGAGCCAGACGACCCCGCCGGTGATCAGGCCCAGCACCGCGACCACCACGACCACGATGATCACGACCGGCTTGGTGTTGCGCGGCGGCCGCGGCGGCATGCCGCCGGGGTACATGCCCGGAGGCGGCTGCTGCCCGTACGGCTGCTGCCCGAACTGCTGCTGGGGCGGGTACGGCTGCTGCTGGGGGTAGGGCGGCGGCTGTTGCTGCTGGTACGGGTTCGGGGCCGGCGGCGGGTACTGCGGCTGGCCGTAGCCGGGCTGCGGAGGCGGCGGCGGGTACTGCTGGCCGTACGGATCCGGCGGCTGCGGCGGATAGGTCACGTCTGCTCTCTCCCCGAAACAGGTTTGCCCTGGATGACGCCATGGGTAGACCCAGGTGTCCACTCCACGGGACGGATGTCACGTTTGGGTGGCTGTTCACGTCTGCGGCGTGGACACTGCCGGAACCACGGCACTTCGGTGCCTGAGACGCACGGTAGCGGTTGGGAGGTTCCCCCTGACACCGGTATGGAGTAGTTCATCCGGCCGAGCGGGCGTTTCGTGGCCGTTTCGCGACCAGCACGCGGCCGGAGGTCCTCTCACTTGTCAGTGATCGCCGGTACCGTGTTAAGACGTAGAGCGGGAGGAGGGTGCCGATATGTCGACCGACCGTCCCGGCAGCCAGCCCGATGAGGGTGGCGAGCTGAACAACGGTGCGAGTGGCGCCGAATTGTCCGCGCAGATCAGGTTCCTCGAGGACGAGATCGCACTGCTGCGGCGCAAGTTGACGGAGTCCCCACGACACGTCCGGTTGCTCGAACAGCGCCTCGCCGAGGCGTCCGAGCGGGTGAGCCAGCTGACCGAGCGCAACACCAAGCTGGTGGACACCCTCCGAGAGGCACGCAGCCAGCTGCTCGCCCTGCGCGAGGAGGTGGACCGGCTGGCCCAGCCGCCCAGCGGCTACGGCGTCTACCTGGCCGGATACGAGGACGGCACGGTGGATGTGCACACCGCCGGCCGTCGGATGCGTGTGGCTGTTTCTCCCGCTGTCGACAGCGGGACCCTCAAGCTGGGCCAGTCGGTCCGGCTGAACGAGGCGCTGACGGTCGTGGAGACCGGCGGCTTCGAGCGCACCGGCGAGGTGTGCATCCTGCGGGAGCTGCTCAACGACTACGAGGCGGGCGCGGTGCGCGCGCTGGTCGTCGGGCACGCCGACGAGGAGCGCGTGGTCTGGCTGGCCGACCCGCTGGTGGACGCCCCGCTCAAGCCGGGTGACTCGCTGCTGGTGGACTCCAAGGCCGGCTACGCCTACGAGCGCGTGCCCAAGGCCGAGGTCGAGGACCTCGTGCTGGAGGAGGTGCCGGACGTCGACTACCGCGACATCGGCGGCCTGTTCCGGCAGATCGAGGCCATCCGCGACGCGGTCGAGATGCCGTTCCTGCACGCCGAGCTGTTCCACGAGTACCAGCTGCGGCCGCCCAAGGGCGTGCTGCTGTACGGCCCTCCCGGCTGCGGAAAGACCCTGATCGCCAAGGCCGTGGCCAACTCGCTGGCCAAGCAGGTCGCGGCGGCGCGGGGCGACGACGACGGCCAGGCCAAGTCGTACTTCCTCAACATCAAGGGTCCCGAGCTGCTCAACAAGTTCGTGGGCGAGACCGAGCGGCACATCCGCCTGATCTTCCAGCGGGCCCGCGAGAAGGCCTCCGAGGGCACCCCGGTGATCGTGTTCTTCGACGAGATGGACTCGATCTTCCGGACCCGCGGCTCGGGCGTGTCCTCCGACGTGGAGACCACGATCGTGCCGCAGCTGCTGGCCGAGATCGACGGCGTCGAGGGCCTGGAGAACGTCATCGTCATCGGCGCCTCCAACCGCGAGGACATGATCGACCCGGCCATCCTGCGCCCGGGCCGGCTCGACGTGAAGATCAAGATCGAGCGGCCGGACGCCGAGGCGGCCAAGGACATCTTCTCGAAGTACCTCAACGAGACGCTGCCCATCCACACCGACGACCTGGCCGAGTTCGCCGGCGACGCCAAGCGCTGCATCAACGCGATGATCCAGCACACGGTCGAGCGCATGTACGACGAGTCCGACGAGAACCGGTTCCTCGAGGTCACCTACGCCAACGGGGACAAGGAGGTCCTGTACTTCAAGGACTTCAACTCGGGCGCGATGATCCAGAACATCGTGGACCGGGCCAAGAAGGCGGCGATCAAGGCCGTGCTGGAGACCCGCGAGCCGGGCCTGCGGGTGCAGCACCTGATCGACGCCATCGTGGACGAGTTCGCGGAGAACGAGGACCTGCCCAACACCACCAACCCGGACGACTGGGCCCGCATCTCGGGCAAGAAGGGCGAGCGGATCGTGTACATCCGCACCCTGGTCACCGGCAAGAACCAGGAGTCGGGCCGGGCGATCGACACCGCCAGCAACACCGGTCAGTACCTGTAAGTCCATAATGCAATTTCACGAACGGCCCGGATCTCAGGATCCGGGCCGTTCGTTACTCTTTCGGACGTATGAACGTCCCGATTTCTGTAACCATTGGGTAAATCCCGAGAATGCGGAGATCGACACTCTGAGTGGTCATTCGTTCCTGCGGTAGTGCGAGAACGGGGTCGCCCGGTTAGCGTCTTGCCTGTGCAGGACGAACAAGGGCGGGAACGGCAAGGGCTGGCGCGGCTGGGGCTGGGGCTGGCGGCGCTGGGCCGCCCCGCCTACATCAACCTCGGCCGCCAGGGCGCGCTGCCCGGCGTGCGCACGGTGCCGGCGATGCGGGCCGCCGCCTGGAAGGTGCTGGACGAGGCCTACGCCGCCGGCATCCGCTGGGTGGACGCCGCCCGCTCCTACGGGCGGGCCGAGGAGTTCCTGGCCGGCTGGCTGAACGACCGGGACCACCGGGACATCGTCGTGTCCAGCAAGTGGGGCTACGCCTACACCGCGGACTGGCGGCCCGACGCCCAGGTGCACGAGGTCAAGGAGCACACCCTGGCCCGGTTCGAGCAGCAGTGGGCCGAGACCGAGCACCTGCTGGGCGGCCGGCTGGCCGTCTACCAGGTGCACTCGCTGACCGCCGACTCGCCGCTGTTCAACGACCCGCTGCTGCAACAGAGC
This sequence comes from Kutzneria sp. NPDC052558, assembly GCF_044547355.1. Classification (NCBI taxonomy): domain Bacteria; kingdom Bacillati; phylum Actinomycetota; class Actinomycetes; order Pseudonocardiales; family Pseudonocardiaceae; genus Kutzneria; species Kutzneria sp. NPDC052558. The sequence continues at coordinate 8,403 of NZ_JBIUAG010000066.1, read as the reverse complement.
CTGTACGAGCTGACCGACCGGGGCCTGCGGGTCGGCTTCTCCACCACCGGCCCGGCCCAGGCCGACACCATCCGGCGGGCGATGGGCCTGACCGTGGGCGGGCAGCCGCTGTTCAGCACCGTGCAGTCGACGTGGAACGTGCTGGAGACCTCGGCCGGGCCGGCGCTGGCCGAGGCCCACCAGGCCGGCCTGCACGTGATGGTCAAGGAGGCGCTGGCCAACGGCCGGCTGGCGGTGGAGCCGCCGCCGGAGCTGCTGGGCATCGCCGAGCGGGCCGGGGTGGGCGCGGACGCCGTCGCGCTGGCCGCGGCGCTGGCCCAGCCGTGGGCCGACACCGTGCTGCTGGGGGCGGCCAGCCCGGCGCAGCTGCGGGCCAACCTCGCCGCCGTGCGGGTCACGCCGGCCGGCGACGCCCTGAGCCGGCTGGCCGTCGATCCGGGCCGGTACTGGGGCCGGCGGGCCGAGCTGGCGTGGAACTGACCGGTCCGCGCGCGGGCCGGTGATCGACGACTACTACCCTCGGGTGATTCCTTGAGACGAATCCCGGAGGGGGCAGCGCGTTGCGTCGCGTGTGCGTGGTCGTCGGCATTCTCGTGCTGACGGCGTCCTGTTCAGGCAAGCCCAACGACCTGCGGCACTACGCGGACCCCGTTGCCACCACCACGTCGACAGCCGTGCCCACCACGACGCGCAGCGCCGCGCCGACGACCACGACGTCGAGCGCGCCCAACACCGCGGCGCTGGCCGCCTCGGTGACGTCCGGGCTGATGGTCGACGCGTCGGTGAGCGAGATCGGCTTCCACCCGAGCGTGCCGCAGAAGGCCACCGTGCTGTCCCAGCTGCCGGCCTGCTCGGCCCCGCTGGGCACGGCGGCGGCCGGCGCCCAGACCGGGTGGGTCGGGGCCAGCTCGGTCACCACCCTCACCGAGTACGTCGCCGTCTACCCGAAGACGACCGCCGCTCAGGTGCTCGCCGCCGCGAAGGCCGCCCTGACGTGCTCCCAGGCCACCAGGTACGCCCTGACGCCGGCTCCGGCCGGTGTGGACGCCAGCTACAGCTGGTGTGAGAAGGGCTCGCAGGCCAGCTGCACCGTGCTGCTGGCCAAGGGCCACCTGCTGGCCCGGGTCCAGGTGATCACCACCCCCGAGACCAAGGCCCAGACCCTGATCTCCGAGGTCGCCGTGCCGGCCGCGGCCAGGCTGGCCGCTACGTCATGAAGGGCCCCATCCTGACGCTGAACGTCATGAAGGGCCCCTTACTGACGTTGGGCGTCATGAAGGGGCCCTTCCTGGCGTTGGGCGAGAGGTTCGGTCCCTTGATCTTGGGCGGCTCGGCTTCGTGACCTCGGGAAGCTGGCGGCGGCAACCAGTCCCCCCTCGTGGCTGGTTGCCGCCCACCTCTTGTCTACCGTTTGTTTGTTGTTCGGGGTCGCCGGCAGCCGGCCGAACAACGACCTCCGAACAACGCGCAGGGGTTGCGCGGGGGTTGTAGAACGGGGTCATCAGCCGTTCTGCGACGGGAGTGACCAGATGTCCAGCGAGCAGACGCACGTCATCGTGGGCGCCGGCATGGCCGGGGCGAAGGCGGCCGAGACACTGCGGGCGGAGGGCTTCGACGGTCGGATCGTGCTGATCGGGGCCGAGCAGGAGCAACCGTACGACCGGCCGCCGCTGTCCAAGGGCTACCTCCAGGGCGAGCAGGACCGGGACAGTGTCTACCTGCACCCGTTGAACTGGTACGGCGACAACCACGTCGAGCTGCTCACCGGCCGCCGGGTGAGCCGGCTGGACCGCGCCGCCCACGAGGTCGAGCTGGCCGGCGGCGAGCGCCTCGGCTACACCAAGCTGCTGCTGGCCACCGGATCGTCGCCGCGGCGGCTGAAGGTCGAGGGCAACGACCTGGACGGCGTGCACTATCTGCGCCGCCTCGAGCAGTCCGACGACCTGCGTGCCGCCTTCGCCCACGGCGGCCGGGTCGTGATCGTGGGGGCGGGGTGGATCGGGCTGGAGACCGCGGCCGCCGCGCGCAAGGCCGGCTGCGAGGTGACGGTGGTCGAGCCGCTGGCCCAGCCGTTGCAGAACGCCCTCGGCCCGGAGATGGGGGCCGTGTTCGGTGAGGCGCACCGCAGACAGGGCGTCGACCTGCGGCTTGGCGTCGGCGTCACCGGCTTCAAGGGCGCGGGCAAGGTCGCCGCGGTAGGCACCGACGCCGGGGACATCCCGGCCGACATCGTGGTCGTCGGCGTCGGCGCCCGGCCCAACACCGAACTCGCCGAGGACTCGGGCCTGACCGTGGACAACGGTGTGCACGTGGACGCGGCCCTGCGCACTGAGGACCCGGATGTGTTCGCCGCCGGCGACATCGCCAAGGTGCCCAATTCCCGTTATGGTCAGCGAATTCGGGTCGAGCACTGGCAGAACGCCGTCGACTCCGGCCCGCTCGCCGCGAAATCGATGCTCGGGCAGGATGTCGTCCACGACGATGTGCCGTATTTCTTCACCGACCAGTACACCATCGGCATGGAATTCGCCGGCTGGTTCGCGCCCGGCGGATACGACCGGGTCGTCACCCGCGGCGATGTCGACGGGCTGGCGTTCTACGCGTTCTGGCTGGCCGGCGACGAGGTGGTCGCCGGCATGCACCTCAACCAGTGGGACGAGGGCATCGCCCCGGTCCAGGAGCTGATCCGCAGCCGCAAAGCCGTCGAGCCGGCCCGGTTGGCCGACACCGGCAGCCCGCTCGTCTGATTTGTTGTCCGGCCTCGTCGGGCGCTTGCCGAACAACGGCGGGTGCCCGATCGTGGTCGGCAACGACGACGGGGGTGTCAGTCATGCCGCGTGGCGAGCGTCCGCTCGACAGCGGCCCGCTGCGGGAATTCGCCGCGGGTCTGCGTCGATTGCGGGTCGATGCGGGAAGCCCGACCTATCGGGAACTGAGTTGCCGGGCCCACTATTCCGCGAGTGTTCTCTCCGACGCCGCCGGCGGCCGGAAATTGCCTTCCCTGGCGGTGACACTCGCTTATGTGGCGGCCTGCGACGGCGATGTCGCCGAATGGGAGGCCCGGTGGCGGGCCATGACCGAGCCGGTCGAGGCCGCCGTCGGCGGGCCTTGTCCCTACGTCGGCCTGTCGGCTTTCCAGGCCGACGACGCCGACCTGTTCTTCGGCCGGGAACGCCTGGTCCGCCAGGTCGTCGAGCTGCTGCGGGAACGCCGCTTCGTCGGCGTGTTCGGGGCGTCCGGGGCCGGCAAGTCCTCCCTGCTGCGGGCCGGCGTCGCCGCCTCGCCCGAGTGGACCGCCATGGTCGTCGTGCCCGGGCCGCACCCGTTCGAGGAGCTCGCCGCCCAGCTCTCCGCCTCCGCCGACGAGCTCGTCGCCCATCCGTCCAACCTGTCCCTGGTGCTCCGCCAGCGCGGCGTCGACCTGCTGGTCGTCGACCAGTTCGAGGAGATCTTCACCCTGTGCGCCGACGAGGAGCGGGCCCGGTTCATCGCCGCCCTCATGCATCCCTCGATCCGGGTAGCCATCGGCGTCCGGGCCGACTTCTACGGCCACTGCGGCCAGCACGAGGAACTTGTCGACGCCCTGGACGGCGGTCAGGTCCTCGTCGGCCCCATGTCGACCGACGAGCTCCGGCGGGCCATCATCCGCCCCGCCGCCGTCGCTGACTGCGTGGTCGAGGAGGCCCTGGTCACCCGCCTCGTCGCCGATGTCGGCAACCAGGTCGGCGCGCTGCCCCTGCTGTCCCATGCCCTCCGGGAGACCTGGCACCGTCGGCAGGGCATTTCCCTCACCGTCACCTCGTACGAGAAGACCGGCGGTCTCCAGCACGCCCTGGCCCAGTCCGCCGAACAGACCTTCACCGCGCTGACCGAGGCCCAGCAGTCCCACGCCCGGCTCCTCTTCCTCCGCCTCGTCGCCCTCGGCGACGGCACCGAGGACACCCGCCGCCGCGTCCCCCTTGCCGAGCTCGACGACGACCCTTCCCTACCCATCGCCGAGCTCACCGCCGCCCGCCTCATCACCCATGACCGGTGCGGCGTCGAGATCACCCACGAGGCGCTGATCCGCCACTGGCCCCGCCTCGCCGCCTGGCTCGCCGACGACCGCGACGGCCTCCGCATCCACCGCCAACTCACCGAGGCCGCCGACGTCTGGGTGTCGTTGGACCGCGACGACGAGGCCCTCTACGTCGGCAACCGCCTCGCCCGCGCCCAGGAGTGGGCCCTGGACCACGACTCGGCCCTGTCCGCCCGCGAACGCGATTTCCTCCGTGCAGGCGAGTCCCTGGAACGCACCGCCCAGGCCGCCGAGCGGCGTGCCACGCGCCGCCTCCGCGTCCTGGCCGTCTCCCTGGCCGCGTTGTTCCTGCTCGCCTCCGCCACCGCGGCCTTCGCCGTCCAGGCGGTGATCAGCCAGCAGGCGACCGAACAGCAGCGGGACGACGCCGTGCTGGACGGGATCGCGCTCAAGATCCCGCGGCTCGAGGCCGCCGGGGACCAGGTGCTGGCCGCGCAGGTTTGCCCGGAGCCAGCTGATGCTCGCGCCGCGGACCAATCCCGGTGTGCTGGCCCGGATTCTGGTCCGGCACGTGTCGACGCCCGCGGTCGGGTCGCACGGTGTCGCCGCATTCGCCTTGCCGGCCAAGCTGTTGGTGACCGCGGCCGCCAACGGCGCGATGTACCTGTGGGACCTGTCGGGGGCCGAGCCGGCGTTGGTCGTGTCCTGGCCGGAGCCGGTGAAGCCGGCCTCGCTGGCGCTCGATCCGGACGGGAACGTGCTGGCCGAGGCCTTCCCCGACGGCACGGTCCGACTGGTGCGACTCGCCGGATCGAGCCGGCCGGTCGAGGCCGCGTCCTGGACCGGGCCGCCGGTCACGCTGTCGTTCCGGGCCGACCACCACTTGGCGGCCACCGACGGCATCCGCGTGGTCCACCTCTACGACGTGACCGATCCGGCCGCGCCGGTGGCCAAGGGCGTGGAGAAGTCCGACACCTGGACGGTGCCGGCGCCGACCGGAGGTCCAGCGCCGGCCACGAGGTCCGACGGCCGGCCGGTCGTGGTGACGGAGGTCGGTCAGACCGGCGACACCATGCCCAAGGTTCTGGTCACCATCTCGGACAACGGGGTTGTCCCGTTCGCAGCCAGCGCCGACGGCAAGCACGCGGCCCTGTTCGGCCCCGACGGAACCATCTCGCTCGTGTCGCCGCCGCTGGTCAGCAGCGGCATGACCATCGAGGCCAAGCTCACCGAGCTGCAAGCCGTCGCCATGGCGCCGAACGGCGACCTGTACGCCCTGACCGACAAGGGTCTGTACCTGTGGCACACCGATCCCACTGTGCTGACCGACGCCGCCTGCCGGCTCGGGCCGCTGCCGGAAGCGCAGTGGCGGTACTACTTTCCGGGTTTGGAGTACCGGAATCCGTGCTGAGGGGGAGCCGTGTGGGACAACGGGTGGCGGGAGATCGCGGCCATCGACGGGGCGCTGGCCGACGGGGTGATCGACCAGGCCGGATGGCATGAGGCGATGGCCGATCTGCTTCGGGAGCCCTACCTCGCCGCCGGCACGCCGTGGGGGCAGTCGGGGCGGTCGGGCACCGAGGCGGAGTGGGTGCAGGCCCGGCGGTTCCTGGTGGAGGGGATCGACCGGGACGGGAGTTTCCTGGACGTGGGCTGCGCCAACGGATACCTGATGGAATGCGTGGCGATCTGGACCGAGGAGCGGGGCCTGGACGTGACGCCGCACGGGGTGGACATCGTGCCGGAATTCGTGGCCCTGGCTCGGAAAAGGCTGCCGGCGTGGGCGTCGAGGATCCACGAGGGCAATGCGCTGACCTGGAATCCGCCGCAGCGGTACGACTTCGTGCGCACGGGGCTGGAGTACGTGCCGGCGAATCGGCGGGAAGCCTTCGTGGGCCGACTGCTGAGTGAGGTGGGGGACCGGCTGATCATCGGGCCGTACACGGTGGACGTGGGCGACGAGCAGACCGAGCGGGAGCTGGCGAGCTGGGGGTTCGAGCTCGCTGGCAAGGTGGAGCTGCCCCGGGAGGGCGGCACGCGGAAGGTGCTCTGGCTGGATCAGTCGTAGTAGCGGCGCAGCCACTCCAGGGCGATGGCCCGGCCGTCGGGCACGAAGTCGCTGGCGGGATCCCGCAGCAGGGCGGCGACCTCGGCCAGCGGCATCCACTCGCCGGAGACGATCTCCTCGGGCTGGTGGACGATCGGCCCGTCCCAGCTGGTCTCGTACACGAAGTTGTGGCATCGCACCGGCGGCTCGTCGTAGACGAACCGGTACAGGAAGCGCAGCGGCGCGCCGGTGATGCCGAGCTCCTCGGCCAGCTCGCGCTCCGCGCCGACATCGGGGTCCTCGCCGGCCGCCACCACCCCGCCGGCCGCGGCGTCCCGCAGGCCGGGGAAGACGTCCTTGTCGGGGCTGCGACGGTGCACGTAGACCCGGGCGCCGTCGCCGGAGCGGACCACGATCACCGTCGCGGCGTGCCACAGCCCCTCGGCCCGCATCCGGGCCCGCGACACGCTGCCGACGTCCTCGCCGGCGGGGGAGTACAGGGCGATCAGCTCGTCGGCCACCCGCCGATCCTCGCACGTCAGTGAACCGACCCCGATCGCGAGGCGTATTCGGATGGCGACCCTGCCGACCGAGGAGCCGATGGTGAACAAGCACATCAAGGTGGCCGTGGCGGTTGTCGCGCCACTGGCCGTTCTGGGGACCTTTGCGGCCGTCATGCAGTCCGCGAACGCGAGCCCGGTCGCGCTGCAACCCAGAGTGACCCTGGCCGGCACCGTGCTGCCCAAGCTGGCCCAGTCCACCCGCGTCGGCGACGTGCCGGCGGACAAGCAGCTGTCGATCGCGGTCAGCATGACGCCGTCCAACGCCAAGGACCTCGACCAGTTCGTCAAGCAGGTCAGCGACCCGCAGTCGCCGATGTACGGCCAGTACCTGACGCCGCAGCAGTTCAGCGCCAAGTACGGGGCGTCGCAGAACCAGATCGACCAGCTCACCACGTACCTGAAGTCGAAGGGCCTGACCGTCGACTCGGTCGCGTCCAACCACCTCATCGTGGACGCCTCCGGCCCGGCCTCGGCGATGGAGGAGACCTTCGGCTCGAAGATCTCCGACCGCCGCGACGCCAACGGCCAGCAGTACTACGCCAACGACTCCGCCCTCACCCTGCCGGGCAACCTCGCGTCCGCGGTGGCCGACGTCGCCGGCCTGGACAACCACCGCAAGCTCACCCACCCGCCGCTCAAGCAGCGGGCCGTCCGCGGCGTCACCCCGGCCAACCTGACCGGCGCCTACGACGTCAAGGGCCTCAACGCCACCGGCGCCGGCCAGCAGGTCGCGGTGTTCGAGCTGGACGCCTTCCAACAGCAGAACATCGACGCCTACGACCAGCAGTTCGGCCTCAAGCCGCCCACGCCGATCGTCAAGAAGGTCGACGGCGGCGTGGCGCTGGGCGAAGGCCAGACCGAGGTGGAGCTGGACATCGAGGCCATCCAGGCGATCGCGCCGCAGGCCCAGCAGACCATCTTCGAGGGCCCCAACAGCAACAAGGGCGTCATCGACACGTACGCCGCGATCGTGAACAGCAAGATCCCGGTCGTGTCGATCAGCTGGGGCGGGCCGGAGGAAGCCGGCTCGCAGGCCGACATCCAGGCCCAGGACACCCTGTACAAGCAGGCCGCGGCCCAGGGCCAGACCCTGTTCGCCGCCTCCGGCGACAGCGGCTCCGACGACATCGGCAACGGCGGCACCAGCGTCGACTTCCCGGCCAGCGACCCGTTCATCACCGGCACCGGCGGCACGCACCTGGTGGTCGGCGCCAACAACGCCCGCACCAGCGAGACCGGCTGGGACGGCTCCGGCGGCGGCAACTCCAAGATCTTCGCCGCCCCCGACTACCAGGCGTCCCTTGGCAGCAAGGTCCGCATGGTCCCGGACATCGCCGCCGACGCCGACCCGGCGACCGGCCTGGCCGTGTTCAGCAAGGGCCAGTTCGGCGTCGTCGGCGGCACCAGCGCCGCCGCCCCGCAGTGGGCCGGCTTCACCGCCCTCTACAACCAGCTGGCCAAGGCCGCCGGCAAGCCCAACCTCGGCTTCGCCAACCCGGCCCTGTACAAGCTGGCCGGCACCGCCGCCCTGCACGACATCACCAGCGGCAGCAACGGCGCCTTCACCGCGGCCAAGGGCTACGACCGGGTCACCGGCAACGGCAGCTTCGACGCCGTCAAGTTCATCCAAGCCATGCTCGGTAACTGACCCCTCTCTGACACGTTCCGCGCTTGGAAGGGGGCCTTCCTCCACTCGGAGTGGAGGAAGGCCCCCTTCCAAGCGATGGATGGGGGGGGGGGGGGGGGACGGGGGGGGGGGTTCGTGTGGGGGGGGT
>NZ_JBIUAG010000065.1:0-19466 GCF_044547355.1 Kutzneria sp. NPDC052558 | reverse complement strand
CCCGACCTCGTCCGGGCCGGCGTGACGGGTGGCGGTGGTGAAGCTGACGATGCCCTTGCCCGGCTGGACCCAGCCCTTCGCGATCCACGGCCCCAAATACCCGCCGATGATGTCGTCGCCGGCCGGATCCGCCCCGACCAGCAGCATCGGCGCGTGCCAGGTCACGGCCAACGCGGTCGCGGTCGTCGTCGTCCCCGGGGAGGCCTTGGCCGACACGATCGAGATGATCGCCATGACCGTCACCGCCCGTCCGGGCCCAGCAGCGACAGCACGACCTGCCCAGACCCGGCCGGGGCCGCGATCGGGTTCGGCGCGCCGTCGACGATCACGTCGACCACCCGCGAGCCGTCCGCGTTCGGGCTGCCCGAGTCCAGGACCACGCCGATCACCGGCGCCACCACCTCCGTGCCGGACGAGGCGGCGGTGGTGGTCGGGGTCAGCAGCACCCGATCCTGCGGCCGCACACCCGCCGCGGGTAGACCGCCGGGCTTGAGCAGGACCCCGACCACCACCTGCCCCGCCGCCGGCACCCGCGCGGTGGTCAACTCCGCCCGGGCCAGCAGCGTCCCCGCGGTCAACGTCCGCGCCGCGGTCTGGCCGAGCACCTGGTCCCGCTCGCCGGCGTCGACCGTGCGCACGTGCTCGTCCGGGATCACCTGGGCGACCACGAGATCCCCATCGACCAACCGGTGCCCCCAGCCCACGTCACGGGCCAATGCCAGCACCGGGACGGTCTGGTTCTGCGCCGCCACGTAGGCCTGCACGCCGGCCAGCGACCCGGCCAGGATCACCACCCCGCCCGCGACCAGCCACCACCGGCCCCGCAACCACGGCCCATGCCGAGCCGGCGGTGACGGGGTGGGGCGGGTGGTGGTCGCGACGAGTCCGGGAGCGGACATGGTTATCCCCCAACAGGAATTCGACAATCATGGAATGGGAAGGCTAGAACTCAGCCAATGCCGGAGCGGACGATTTGGCCTCAGCAGTCAGAAAACGCCAACGTGATGAACTGAGCCGAAACCCAACCGTGTACCCCCGTCCGCAGGTCCGTGCCCTCTTGCCACTGGCCCCCTTCATAACCCGCGACCTTGAACGGGTCGGCGTAGTAGGCCAGCCCGAGAACAGCACCAGACATGCTGGGCGCCGACCGGATATTGACGCCATCAGCGTTGAACCAGTTGCACAGGCCGCCCGATTTCGGACGCGCTGCCACTGCTGTCACCGCGCCGCTCGCATGCGCCGAGGCACCGAGTTCCACATTCGCCGGGGCCTGCGCTGGGCCGACCAAGCTGGCCACGCTCGCAGCGACCACCATGCTCTTGACCATCAACATGACACACTTCTCCCTTACAGCGTACGATGTTTCCTGCAACAGGATCTAGTTGCGCTCAGCAGTGGAGGAAGCGGCGGTCGGCGTAGATGTCGCGAATCCAGCCGTGCACACCCGTACGCAGGTCAGTGCCCTCCAGCAAACCTCCGCCCGGGAAATTCGGGACCTGGAACAGATCACCCTTGTACGCCAACCCCACCACCGCGCTGGACAGATCGAAGGTGACGTGGATCCGGACGCCGTCATCGTTGATCACGAAGCAGGTGTGCACCAGCTCCGGCGGAGGCGGCTCCAGCACAGCCCTCGGCGCGCCGGCCATGCCCGCCGAGACGACCGGCTGATGGTGGGCGGCGTCCAACGCGGCATGGCTCGGCTGCGCCTGCGCACTCGCGCCACTGACCAGAACGGCCGCGCTCGCCGCGACCACCATCATGCCCTTGAGCATCAACATCACGCACTCCCTCGTAGTTTATGTTTGCTTGCAACGGCTCTGACGACGGGCACACCTGTCCCGCAACGGGAATTCGACAGAAACGCGATTCAGCCGGCGTTGAGCGACTGGACTTCCTCAACCGCGAACCCGAGCACGGCGCGGGAAGTCATGTCCGGCAGCGTGCCACCGGCCGGCGCCGCACCGGTCGACCCGGTCCACCGGACCGACCACTGGATCGCGAACGTCGCGTCGACATGATCACGGGGCCGCACGAAAATGTAGTCACAGTCCGGCGACGCCCCGTGCAGTCCGGCAGAGGCGGAGTAAGCGGTACCCGGACCTGGGCAGGGCAACGGCCGGTCCGCGCTCGGCATGAAAAGCAACTTCGTCGGTGTGGCAACAGCTTCTGACCACACCGCGCCGGCATGCACCCGTTTGGACTGCACCGCCCAGCCCGCTTTGTCGATCCACAACCAGGTGTGCTCCCCTACCACCGTCGCCGGACCATGAGCAGTCTGTAGGTCAGGCGAGAAATGGGGAACCGGCAAGGGAAGCACGAGCTGCCGGTAGGCCTGCACTGCCAACTGCTCGGGACTCGGTTGCGCCGCGGTCGCCGTATCCGTGATGCCGAGGCATTCCTTGAGGTAGGCCTCCATCCCGCCTGAGGTGTCGTACATGCACGCGAAGCCTGGACTCGGTAGCCCAGGTCCGGCGCCGCCGGACGAACCGGAACTCGCCTGGTGACCGGGTCCGCCGGGCGTTCCGGGGCTCGTCGCTCCGATGTCCACGCTCGGTTGTCCGAAGACCCCGGACTGGTCGCCCGGCGACACGGTGATCTGGCCGCCGGGCCCATCGGCCACGGCCTCTCCGGTCGGTAGAGCCATCATCGCGGAGCCGGCCAGGACGGCAATCCCGGCCACATATCTCCCTCTCATCAGCACGTCCCTCCTGGATACGAGATCTCGGCTACCTTCCACGTTCCGTTAGCATCACGCCGCATGCGCGCCGAAACGGGATTTCGCGGTATGCCAACGGTCTTGTGCGCACCGGACCGGGCGTCGGCTTGCCCGGACTCACTGGCGTCCTGGCAGTCCAACACGGTCGCTGTGGTCCCGTCGATGTCAACCTTGGTCAGGTGTTCCCGTGTGGTGCCGTAGACGGTCAGCGATCGCGCCCGCAACGTCTTCAGGTTGTCCAGCATCCTCGTCAACTGCGGGTCGGTTGCGACCGCGGCCAGTTGGCTGTTCCACGACGCCGGGTCCTGACTGATGACGGAGTTGCCGATGTCCCAGAACCGTTCGTAGGCCACCTCGATGTCCGAGGACGGATTGGCCGCCGTCGAGGCACTGGGCAGTGACGCGGTTTGCCCGGTGGGCTCCTCGTGCTGCGGCGGAGTGCACGCCGTCAACAGCGAGAGTCCGATGACCAGCACAGTTCCGTTACGCCTCAACGTAATCACCTCTCGACTCGCATTCATGTGTACTCCACAGATCTCCGATCACTTCAAGGTGCGTACGAACGCACTCGAAGGTGACTACGCGAACTTTCACTCATACAGGTGAGTTATGTATCTGTAACCCCGCCGGCACGACAACGGCCCGGCAGTCAATGCCGCCGGGCCGCGAACTTCCCGCTCGCGCTACTAGGGAAGCTCCCGCGCGGCGGATGCCGCGGGCCCTATCGCCGCCATGAGCTCGTACGCCCCGGGCGTCAGCTCGTAGGTGACAGCGGGCGGAAACACGTCTGCGTTCTCGAACCGATGGACGAGCCCGTGCGCCTCCATGTCGCGCAGGGTGTCCGTGAGCACCTTGGTGTGCAGGCAGTCACGGCCGTCGAGGCGCTGGTTGATCGATTCCTTGATCTCGTTGTACCGCTTGCGCCCATCCCCCAGGGCGATCATGACATGCGGACTCCATTTAGGGCCGAGGAGCCGGCGTACCGCCGCGGCTCCCTCGACGAAGTCGTGATCGATGGACATGACGATTCCCCGATTCTGTGGTACACCGCGAACAAGCCTCCGCGGCGTCCGCCCCGCCAGGGGCGCTTCCCCGTCTCTCGCCACACCTCACCTTCGACTCCCCGATCACGGCAGGCAAAAGAAGCAGCAGGCCAGGGGGCGTTCTTCGACCGCCTGACCAGCCATGTTGTACTCAGATCGGGCGACATCCCACTTGAGTTAATCAGCGACATACGGGAGCATAGGCCCGTACGCCAGCGGCATCAACAGGATCCGAACAGTTGCTCCAAACGAGTAAAGCCGAGTGGCACTCACGTAGTGCGGGAGGTGTCGATGCCCGATGTGACACAGCGACCGAAGCCGTTCGCCGACTACCTGTCCTCCTTGTTCGAGTCGGTCAGGCCGCCCGATCGCGACACCCCCTACTCCAGCAAGGAAGTCGTCGAGCGCATCGAGGAAATCGGTGGCAGCATCAGCAACGCCTATCTGTCTCAGATGAGACGCGGCCTCCGTGACAACCCGACGCTCACTCAGATCGAGTACCTAGGAGCCGTCTTCGGCAAACATCCGGCGTTCTTCTTCGGCGGCAGGCAGGACCGCGGCGATCTCGACCCGGACCGGTCGCAGATCTCGGCGAGGCTGAACTTCCTCTTCGCCGAGATTCCGGCGCCCGGCCGCCGGGGCGAGCGGACCTACGACGACGTCCTCGGCGCGATCCGGAGCCGCGCCGACGAGCTTGGCGATCCCGCGTGGAGGATCTCCACCGAGACCCTGACCGAGCTTCGACGCGATCCCAACCCCAACCCGACCTGGAAGTGCCTCCACGCTCTCGCCGGCGCGTTCCACGTCAAGCCCGCCTACTTCGTGGACGCCGAACTCGCCAGCCGCATCCAGGAGCAGATCCTGACAGCGAAGCAACTGCGCCGACTCGGCATCGCCCGGTTGGCGGCACGAGCGCCCGACTCCGGGGCGCCGCTGTCAGATCAGGCTCGAGAAAGTCTGGTGCGAGAACTCGTGAAGGCGCTCCCCTCCTTGGGAATCTCCAAGCAGGAGCTCCGAGACGCTCTGGACGAGCCCGACCATCCCCCGGATGCAAACGACCCACCGTCAACCACAGGTTGACCACGACCGTCTCAACCGACGTTCGACAGCGGATCGTTAGAGGGCTGGGGGCCTGATGAGAAAGAAGCGCATCCGGGCGCTGTGCCGGGAACTGATCGACGAGCTCACGCTCACCAGCAGCGCCACGATCCAGGATCTCTGCGCAGGGCTCTGCGAGATCATGGGTCGACGGATGGGCCGGCCGGTGCTCCTCGTATTCACCGAGATGGCGGCCGACGGGCCCTTCGCGGTGTGGGGCCGCTCGGTGGACGAGAACGACGGACCGACAGTCGACATCATCCTGTGCGCGGCGTCCGGCAGCTGGCTCCATCGCCTCCAGATGGTCGTCCACGAGCTCTCCCACGAGCTGTGCGGCCACCCGCCCACCCCGCTCTACGAGGACGAGGGAAGCCGACTGCTGTTTCCCGATCTCGACCCGGCGCTCGTTAGGATCCTCGGCGCACGCAGCCACTACGAGACCGAGAACCACGCCGAGGAGCTGGAGGCCGAAGCAGTCGCGACCGAACTGACGCTGCAGCTGACCGAATGGGCGGCCACGCAGCGCACCGCTCCCCTGTTCGCCGACGACAACAGCATCGACGCTCGGCTGTGGTGGTCGCTCGGCGACATCCCCGACGGGCGCAACCATGGCTGAGGCGACACCGCTCGACTACTGGTTCATCATCATCGGCAGCCTCGAATGCGCGGCGGCCCTATACAAGCTCCGCGACCTCCACCGCGCCACCACACCCGAAGGCAAGGCTCGACTACGCCCGATCTGCCTCTGCCTCGGTTTGGTGGGAATCGCGTTCATCGTCTACTCGCCAAGCGTGGCCAAGGCCATCGACATCGGACTCGGTGTGCCCAACCTGGCCCCGATGCTCGCCTACACACTGGCCGCGCTGTGGGCGGCAGCGGCGCTGGCGCTGATGCTCTACTGGCGACTCCCCGTCGCTGCCGCGCGCCAGCGCATGCGCTGGCGCACCTTCGCCCACGTCGGTGTGGCGGCCACCATGGTGATTCTCTTCTTCGCCGCCGACACACACGACGACCATCCGTCCGATTTCGACGCCGCGTATGAGCACCAGCCGTTCATCGCGGCATCCCTGCTGCTGTTCTACCTTACGATCTTGACGACATCGGGCACGGTCATCTACTGGAGCCTCCACTGGTCCCGACAAGCCGCCAAGCGCACGGCATGGGCACTGCGGCTGCTTGCTCTCGGACTCACCAGCGCCGTGTTCTTCTCGGTGATGAAGATCGTCGCGCTCGTCGGCGGCTGGTTCGGCGTCGACCTCTCGTACTGGAGCACGGTCCTGGCACCGCTGGTCGGCACTGCCGGCATGCCGGTCTCGATGCTGGGAATAGTCCTGCCGGCCCTCAGTTCGCGGCTCGGGTCGCTCGCGTCTCGGCTTCGGGCCGCGGCAACCGACCATGTCGCGAACCTCAAGGCGTACCGGCAACTGGAGCCCCTCTGGTCGGCGTTGCTGCCGGTGGACCCCCGGCTGATCCATCGCCCGCGTGGTCTCCGACAGCGGTCGACCTTGCGGATCAGGCTGTTCTGGCGAATCATCGAGATCCGGGACTGGCAATGGAAACTTCGCCCGCACATCCCGCCTGACGCGACCCACATCGCCGCTCGGCACTGCCAGGAAGCTGGCATCGCCCCTGAGCTGAGGCAAGCAGTGATCGAAGCCGTACTGATCCGCGCCGCTCTGGCAGCCCAGGCACAACAAGTGGTCCACCGCGAGGAAGCTCTTCTCCGCAACGACATCCCATCCGCAGTCGCCCATCTGGCCTTGGTGACCGAGCGCGAGCGACTGGCCCAGGTGGCCGGCTTCTTCCGCCGTTCGACCATTGTGGACAGGGCATTCGCCGAACTGACCGCCGTCCCGTCACGTTGATTCCGGAGGCAGGCATGTCGATCACCCTCATGACACGGAGCAAGCAGGCCTTGCACGCCATCCCCCGCGGTCGGTACGTCCGGCTGGAACGCTTCCGGCAGCTCGATCCGGAGCTCGACTACCACGAGATCTACCGGGACATGGTGTTCAAGGAGTTCCCCTGGGACATCACCGTCGGCATCCAGCTCGGCTTCTACCGCAACTTCGCCGTGCCGGCCATCAGCACGCTGCTGGACCGCACCGGAAAGATGACGAACCACACCCAGCGCCGGCTTGACGACACTGGGATCCTGCTCTTCGAAGTGATCAACTACGGCTTCGGGCACGAACGCGGCATGCAGGCGGTCCGCCAGATGCGGCGCGCACACACCGCGGCCGAGCGCCGAGTCAGCACCGAGGGCGACAAGGTCCGCATCCCCAACGAGCAGTTCATCTACACCCTCGGCACGTTCTTCATCCCCACGCTCCGCTGGCTCGACGTGTACGCCTGGCGGCCTGTCTGCTGTCACGAACGCGCCGCGACATTCCACTTCTACCTGGAGATGGGGCGCCGGATGGGCGTCAAGGACATCCCCACCACGCTCCAGAACTTCATCCGCTGGTTCGACGACTACGAACGCGACCACTTCGCCTACCACGCCGCCAACGAACGTCAGTGGGATGCCACCCGAACCCTGCTGGCCGACATGTTCGTGGCTTGGCTACCCGGCTTCCTTGCGCCCGCCGGCCGTACCTTCGCCAGCGCCATGGCCAATGCCCTCCTGGACGCTCAGCTCCGCACCGTGCTCGGGGTCGACCACGTCTCCCCCATCCTCGCCCAGGCCGTGCATCTGGGCATGAAGGCCAGGGGTAGGTTCGTCCGCTGGCTTCCGCCGAGGGAGAAGCCCCTCTACGCCGGCACGTTGGACACCGTGACCTACCCTGACGGGTACAACATCGCCGATATTGGCTTGTAGTAAGGGGATGGTCAGGCCTGACCGGCGGCAGAGGGCTCCATAGCCTTCAGAAAGACCGGGTGCGGCCACAGCCTATTCGGCCGGAGCATTGCGCGATACCAGGCTGACCACGCGGTGCCCAGTCCGGCGTCATCCGCGCCTGCTCGGTCAGTGGCCCAAGTGGACGCCTGTCCCAGGATGAGGGTGCTTCGCCGGTCGATCGCCCCGACGACGACGCGTTCTCCCTGCGGAGCAACGAGGAACTGATCGCCGGGGAGACCGAAGAGGGGTGGACCAGGAGCCGCGCAACCGATGCGAGGGTTGGGGACTCCCGCCAGACAACGCCCACCGTGTCCTGTCGGAGGTGATCAGGCGAGAGATCGAATCCTCCACGGCGTGGCCTTCTCCGAGTCGTTGAGGGCGTCGATCACGAGCAGGAACCGTGTTCCACTTGTTGCCCCCGCGGCGTCGAGGGCCTGAAGGAACGTGCTGTGCGGCAAGTCCCCGAGACCAGAGCGCGAGCGATCTCGGTCAGCGGGTCATCGCCGGCGAGAAGTTCCCCGAGAACGGGAACCGCAACGCCACCACTGTCGAGCCGACTGCGAACCGCCTCGAGCAGCAGATGGGTCTTACCCTGGCCAGGTCCACCGATCAGCAGCCATGCACCGGTCTCGGCGGCCTTACTTCGATCAGTGGACAGGAAGTCCACGAGGTTTCGGAGCGACCGTTGGGCCTGCGCGACCTGTCCATTGCGGCCGACCATCTCCTGGAGGCTGGCGGCCGGGTCTTCGGATCTCTCCACCGGGGTCGGCCGGCTGGGGGAACTTGTGACGTCCCGATCCTCGGACGAGTCCGCGCTCGTAGCGGAGGCGTTCAACTCGGCGACGATACCGGTGATGCTGGAACGGAACTGTGTCAGCAGATCGTCGCACTCGCTTATGACCCTGACCGCTGCTTGGGCGGCCGGCCCGACCGAAGCGTCAAGGCTGTCGAATTCGTCACGAAACGACGTCATCGTTGCGGCCGCTCGATCGATCCGCTCAGTCGGCAGTGCCCACCGCGATACGGCGGGCCCCAAGGGTTCCGCATCTGCGAGGTCAGCGCTCACCTTGGCGTCCTGGCGGTGGAGCCATCGGCGCCAGAGAAATTGAGAGTAGCTCACACTGTCGGTGGCGGACCGCACGCGCTCGGCCAGGGTCCGGCGATACCGTTCCGTCAACACCAGGCCGTCAATCGTGCGCTCGATGGGAAGCGTGAGGTGCCGTTGGGGTGTGCAGCGGTCGCCGGCGATTCGTTCGGCGTGTGTGAATTGTTGCCGGCACCAGGCAGGCGACAGGGCGAGGTCCTCGAAGAAGAACCACCGTCATCCTTCGTTGCCAGTGCGGTTCAGCCGATCGAGGAGTTCGCCCGCGCCAAGGAAGTCGATCTCCATGTCTGCGAGGCCCGGAAGCTCCTTGCGCCAGCGGGCTACGGCGTTGTTCCACTTTTGCCGGGCGCCTTCGCGAGGTTTCCCCGCTGGGGTCTCCGGTGTCGGGTCGGGCATGTCGATCGGCGCGACGATCGTCAGTCGTACGACGTTGCGGTTGCCGCGGTTGGCTCCGACGGTTTTGGCGCTCTTGCGGGCCTGCGGGATGAGCTTATCGACCGAGAAAACGAACTTGACCTGCCAACCGTGGGTCGCACCGTCTGGAGCCTGGTCGTACCATTCAACCCCGCCGTCCGGTGCCGCGGTCTTGACCGTCCGCCAACCGGCAGGGGCAGGATCCCGCAGTTGGAAGCACAGCTCCTCGAACGCGCGGTGTTGTGAGCCGTCCCAGGACCGGATGCGGCCCCACTGCTGTGCCGGCTCGGAGTTCGCCATGGCGTCCTCGGTCACTGCTCACCTCGTCGTCGGAAGCTCGTCGTATTGGACCGTACTCACTGGGGCCACTGAACGGTCGACGACACCCTGGAGCGAACGCGGAGCGGCCAGGAAGCCGTGGCGGACTGCGCGGATACGCGCCTTGGTGAAGGCCGTGAGCAGGCCGTCGTGCGGGCTCGGCGCCACCAAGTCAACCTCTCGGCGCATATCCGCGAGCAGATCGCGGAGATAGTGATGAGCAATGCGCCTCCTGGATATCAGAAGAGGTCCGTAGCGGACAGGCCCTCGACGTCCTCGCGATGCGGCAGGCGGTGTGGCGGGATCGGGTCCAGGTTGTCGTCGTTGGGCGTGTTCACGCCCAGTCGTGTCACTCGATCGATGGCGTCCTGCACGTACTTTGCCACCCGCAGGGCGTCGAGCTCTGTCAGGTCAGGCGACTTGATGACCTGGACGACGGCCTGTGTACGTAGCTGCTTGTAGGTGTCGAGTTGTCCCTTGTGATAGGCAGACATTGCCTCCTTTCGCAGGCGTTCCAACTCCGGGAACCGCCACTGATCGTTCTCCTTGCGGCACTCCACGCGCAGCACAAGGTAATCAAAGCCGGTCAGCAGACCTTCCGGTCCGTGTAGTCGTCCGTCGATGATGCCCAGTCCGGTCGGCACGGCGGCCGGCGCTGCATTGACAACGATGATGTGCCCTGGGCGCAGCACCTGTCCCCCGCCACCCTCCGAGCCCATTGTCCAGTGCACACCGAGCACTGGGTCCGTGTTATCCAGCACTGAACTCAAGCCCGTCGACACCTTGTCCGCGATGGTCGCCGCTGTTGCCAGAGGAGGGCCGATCAACGACGCGAGGCTGCCCGCGATCGTCACGGCTGTCTCCAGCGGACCACCATTAGATGCGCGGTACAGCGCGGCCTCCACCTCGACGGGCCCGCCCGTGTACGGAACGAGGGACGTCATCGCGTAGTCCAGGTAGACACCCGGCGCCGTCTGCGCGGCGTCGGGACGGGTGAACCGAGTGAACGGAGTCGCCTCGTTGCCCTGGAACGCCAGCGTGACCCCGCCGTGGAGAGCGGGAAAGTACTCCGTGCCCCAGCTGACCCGTTTGGCCAGGAAACCTTCCGCCAGCCACAGGCGGACATAGCTGTCACCGGGCACCGCTGGCCGTGCGTCGAGTTCGGGGAGGAACGTGGCGGCGATGTGCTCGGCGTTCGCAGTGAACCAGCTCTTCACTCGGTCCTTAATGGCGGTCACCCGTTCTCCTGAGGGTCGATGCGGCGGCGGAACAGGACGAGGTCGTAGCGCGCCACGTCACCGACCATCTCCTGGAGGTCGGCCAACAGCAGCAGCACCTCTCGGGTGCTCGGTCTGCCGTCTGCGGTCTTCCAGATGCGTTGGGCGACGGCACGGGCCTCTAGGTCTTCGA
Source organism: Kutzneria sp. NPDC052558 (assembly GCF_044547355.1). Taxonomy (NCBI): domain Bacteria; kingdom Bacillati; phylum Actinomycetota; class Actinomycetes; order Pseudonocardiales; family Pseudonocardiaceae; genus Kutzneria; species Kutzneria sp. NPDC052558. The sequence continues at coordinate 8,517 of NZ_JBIUAG010000065.1, read as the reverse complement.
GAGGAGGGACGATCAGCACGGTGCCCACGCCAGCGTCCACAGCTGCCATCGCGCAGCGGGTGAACTCAGCACGGGCTTCGTCGAGTGGTCGTGCCTCAACGTCTACCGGCTCGGCCTGGAGCACCAGGAAATGGGCGGTGACATGGTCGAGATCGACCAGTTCCTCCCGGGCCGCCACCCGCGCGTGCCGCTCCATGGAGCCACCCACCCGGAAATGTGTGCCGGCGGTCGTGGCGACCGGTGCGCCGACAAGGTGCACCAGGCCGGAGTGACGGGGTCGCTCCCCCGCCGACGGCTCCAGGTGCCCAGGACCCTTGAACACCGCGAGGTCCGGCGCTCGATCGTCGGCGACGCCCTGGCGGGGGTCGTGCATCCGGAATACCAGCGGTGTCGTGCCCACGGGATGGCCCAAGCGGTGCCTCCCCCTCGCGATACGTACCAGCTTGTCCAGTTGGCGGTTCTTACCCGCGAAGTGCACCAGCTCGCCCAGCCGGCGCTCCCAGTCCTCGGCCTGGAGGTCACGCTCGATGTCCAGACCGAGCAGGTGGCGGGGGTTCCTGGCGGTGTGCGGTGCGGCTCGCGCCGGCACGTCCAGCATGGCGTGCTTCAGCCTGTACCCGTCGTCAGGACCGAGGACGACCACGGTGTGGGCCCACTGCGCGTTGTCGCGCACCGCGTACCGGCCCCTGGCGCGCCATCTGCTGACGTTGATGGCCAAGGCCCGGCGACTCGGCCGCACGCCGTCCAACTCAGAGACGAGCACTGTCGCGTCGGTCCGCACTACAAATCTCTGTCTACTGTCCCGGCGCACGCGCACCAGGTCGACCGGGCTGAAGACGTCGTCTGGCCTGACGCCGGTCCATATCAGCCCCACGGCCAAAGCCGCCGCAAGGGGAATCAGAGCCCCAACCCAGACCCACTGGGGGAGGAACTTGAAGAGTACGGCGAGCACGGCCATCCAGCCGGCGGCGACGACGCCGACCACAGACGTATCCACTACGACCAGGTCCCGCCACCGGGCGAGAAAGGACGGCTTGGGGGCTGCCGTGACGCCAGTACGCTCGAAGGACTCGGCACTTGCGGCTGGCACGTCCTGGACGTGCGACTTGGCCTGCCGAGCCAGCAGCGCCGCGTGAGCGGCGGATGCACTATCGCCCGCGGCCGTGAACTCCTCGCTCGCGAGCCGCAGCAGTCGCGCGCCGCGCTCCGGGTCGGCAGACGCGCGCACCTCACCCACCAGAAGCGCCACGACGCCGCGTGCGCGCGGCTCGTCAGGGAGGGCACCGGTGAACTCATCAGTGGCGAGAACTTCAGTTTCCCACAAGTCAAGATGGTCGGCTGGCTGCCAGTCGGGGTGGGGCGGTGCGGAGTCCGGAGCGCACCGCCAATAGCCGTACTCGCTGAGCTGCGTGCGATCGGGAACCTGGCCGTCCAGCAGCACCTGCACCAGCCACGCCTCGTCTCGCACGCGGGGCGAGCCCTCATAGGCCAGACGCAAGACTGGTGCGAGATCACTCCGGCGATGCCTACGGCACAGGCGCAGCAACGCCAGGTCGCACGACTCGACCGTGCGCGCGTCCGAGCCGCCTACTACGGCTTCACTGCGATGCCGATTGAGCATGTCAGCCGCCGCTGCAAAGTCCCCGCTAGCGCTGAACGCGTCGGCCACAGCCACGGCCAGCGGGCGACCCAGACCGTGGTGCAGCCATGGGATCGCCTCCCACGCCTGGTGCGGGATGTGCGGCGGCAGGTCGTCAACGGGCAGCACACGGTGGCACAGCTCGTAGTCGATCGTGGCCGCCACCAAGCGGTTCGCATCGACATCGCTGGTGCAGCGTGGAAGCGCCTCACGCTTCCATGTCCGCCATACCCGCTCGTCAAGCGGCGGCCCACCGTGCAGGGCGTCCAGGACGCGGATGAGTCGCGCCCGGTCGAGCAAGCCCCTCGGTGCTACCCAGTCTGTGATCGGCGCCGGCTCGGGCGCATCCTCCAGCAAGCCGGCAGGCTGCCCGCTCGTCGAGGCCGCCGCTGCGGCCAGGCGCAAACGCAACCGGACGCCCTCGGCCAATACGCCCGCGTACGCCGCGATCGCAGGGACTTGGACGTCACGCAACCTGTCCAGCGTGGCGCCGAGCGAGAGCACGAGCTCGGGCGAGAGCGCGGCCGACAGACCTTCGGCGGCGGCTAGCAGCGATCCGGCCAGCTCCTGTTGTCGGCCGACGCGCTCCACCAGATTCCGCCAATCCTTCGGCCCGATCGGGTATCCGGCGGCAACCCGACCCAGTTCGGCCCGCAGCGACAGCACCTCACCCACGTGCTGCGACGGGTGGCGGCGCGCGACACGCAGGACCGCGTTCCACACATCTACCAACCCTGTCCGCTGCCCGGTGTGCACGCGGGACGCCGCCTGTGTGGCTAGGACCGCAGCCAGGGCGCTCGGCCCAGAGCGGGTCGCTTCGAGCGCCCCGACGCGGGACGAGACCTGAAGCGCCCAACCCCAGTCGTCGTGCTCGGTGACCCGCCTTTCCAACTCATTCCACAGTTCTACAGCCTCACCGGCCGGCAGGAGCCGCATCGCCGCTTCGACGGTCTCTGCCGCCACTTCGGAGGGCCGTTGCCCGGAGAGCACGACGGTCGCCGCGTCCTGGCCCAGCCGCCGTTCGTCTAGCGGCAGGCCGATTCCTCGAGACGCAACGACTTTCCGAAGCCGGTCGCGCAGGTGCTCGTCCACCTCCAGTACTAGCGGACGACCGTCCGCGCCCAGGCGCACGACGGAGATCCATTCCTGTGCGGACAGACCGTCGAACGCGGCACCAGGGTCCGCACCTGTACGCCGCAGCGCCGGCGTGATTAGCGACCGGTCGAAACGACCTAGCGCTGCAGCCACCGGCAATGCGGCGAGCACGTCCGAGTCCTGGATGCGGGCCACGATTCGGCGCTCGACGTACGGGTCGCCGGTCGCGAGCAGCAGGTCGGCGGCTACCAACTCCGGGTCACTGCGCGCCCAGGCGCTGTAGCTCTCGAGTTCGAATGGGTTGTACCGGTCGCCGCCGCCCATCGCCGACCGCGCGAGTACAGCCGCGCGCAGCGTCCCGGGCACTTCGCGGGCGTCCAGAAACCGATCCGCCTCGGCCGCGGTGAAGCCGGATACGCGCAGGACGTCCATGTAGGACCGCGGCAGCAGGTTGGGGCCGCCGTGGGCGACCGAGTCCGGTGGCACCAGCCAACGCCGGCCGGCGAACACCACGCGCACTCGCGGCACACGTTCGTGCAACTGTTCCAACAGCTCGAAAGTGCGGTCGATTGCGGGTGCGCTCACGCCCGGCGCGTAGAGCTTGGACAGCTCCTCGCACGTGTCCAGCACCAGCACGACTCTGCCACCCAACTCCTCGACCAGCCGGGCGAACCGCACGACTGCACCGGCTACGAGGGACTTTGCGCGCTGTCGGTCCGGCTCCGGCCGAGCCAATTCCTCATACAGGGCGTCGGCGGCGTCGTGCACCCGACGGTGGTACCTCTCTGCGGCCCGCGATGACGCGAACCCCAGTAGTTGGTCGGTCAATGCGACCAACAGTTCCACCGGTCGCTGATCGGGGTATCGGGGGTCGAGGTGGTCGAAGTCCACCCGCGCGACGGGGAACGGGGTCAGTCCGAAGTCCTCAGCGAGTCGGCCGGAAGCTAAATAGCGCAACACCATTGTCTTGCCCACCCCGGCGTCGCCCATCAGATGCAGGGCCCATGGCTCAACCGGCTCGCGCTCGATGTCTTTCCACGTCCGGATGCCTCGTCGGTGTCCTGCGTTGGCTCCCGCTTCCTCCGTCACACCAGGTACAGGCACTTCGGCGCTGATGAGCCGGTGGATGGCTGATTCGAGGTCTGGCCGCCGAAAGTAGCCGCACAGGTGTTCCAGGTCGTCGGTGGTGCGGTACGCGCGGTCAAGCCGCCACTGTGCCCGCTTGACCGCGCCCTCGATAGGCCCGCCGAGGATGTCGGCGACCAAGCGCGCCGTGGCGACCGTCTCCGCCGCGCCGGGCAGGTCGTCGGCATCCAGCTGCGCATCCACCCGATCCAGTAGCTTCCGCCCGGAGGGGTCGGCGTGGAAATCTCGCACCTCAAGCCAGCGCCGTAGCCGCGCGTCGCTGGGCCGGTGAGCAGTGACCAGGCCGCACAGTTCGTCGTACTCGGCCGGCAGCGCGTCGCCCAGGCAGGCGCGTAGGTGGTCTCCGACCTCCCTACGCAGCCGGGCCCGGATCCAGAACGACTCGCGTGGAGCTCCGGCGCCAGCGCTGTCGATACCCCGTTCGACCAACCCCGCTCGGTCCAGCCGCTCGAGCAGGTCTGCAAACCCCTCGCTTCGAGTCAGGCCCAAGTCGTCGGCGAGGTCCTTGGTCCAGTGTGGCAGTAGGCTGGCCCGGCACAGAGTTCTCGCGTCGAACTCGTTCAGCGAGTGCTCGCGCGCCTCCTGGCCGAGCTTGGCCAACTCGCGCCGCAACTGCTCTCCGAGGCCGTCGCTCACGAGTAGCGGCTCTCGTAGCGGGACCAGGCGGCCTCGTCGTCACCGGTCACGAACACGTTGATGCGCTCCAACAGCTTGGCGACCTTGTGCAGCTGCGGACCGCGCACGGCAGACGGTTTGCCGTCGAAGATGTCGAACGAGTCCGCCAGGATGTCGTAGGGCGCGTCTGGGAGCGCCGCGTAGACCGGGGCGTCGTCGCCTCCCCGTGGCGATAACGGGTTGAGCAGCACCCACTGGAAGCCGATCACCGCCTCGTCCGTCCGCAACGGCCCGAGCTCGGGGAAGGCGTAGCCTGGCATGTTGGCCATGCGCTCGCAGAATGACTTGACCGTGGCACCGCTTGGCACCCCGTTGGAGGCGGTAAACACCAGGGGAACCGGCCGCTCACGAACGCCGAACCCGTTGCGGCCTGAGGACTTCAGGTGGTCTAGCAGCTCACCCAGCACTCCCCAGCGGTGGATCTCGTCGGCCAGTACCACGACACGGGTCTCGGCCCCGAACGGCTCTGGTAGGTCCTGTGCACACCGTGCGAGAGCGTCCAGATCGGCTGCGAGCAAGGTCGTGGCAACCCCCCAGTCCAACTCGCCCGTGTCCTTGCCGAACCGGGACTTGGCCTCGTAGAACGCGACGCGGGCGGCGAACTCATCATCACCGGCTGTCGGCGGGTAGTAGCGCTGCAAGAGCCTTAGGCGCGGCAGGGCTAGGCCCAGCTCGGTGGTGAGGATGCCGATGCAGTCCAGCAGAGCGAGCAGCATCGCCCGCAGGTCACCGGGCGAGGTTGTCGGGTCGAATGGGCCTAGCAAGAGTGGGAGGTGGCCGCGCAGCAGCAACAGGTAGCCCATCTCGCGCAGCAGCCGCGTGCCGCCAAGCCCGGCGATGTCGTCGCCGACCGCGCCCACCACCAACAGCCTGCGGTTGACGTCGGTCGAGAACAGGTCGTCCACCAGGTTCAGGATGCTGGTGCGGCCGATGAACACCGGCCACTCGCGCAACTTCAACGCGTCCGCAATCTCTACGATGCGCCGCGCCCGCGCGTCGACCGGTCGGAACGAGGGCGGCACCGACTGGGCCACGAACAACGACGGCATCGCCCAGTCCAAGCGGGCCCGTGGACTGGTCGAGTCCAGCAGCGCTGCCCGCCTGCCTCGCGCCACCGCGACGGCAAGCGGTGTGCCGTCGCTGATCGCCTCGACCAGCCGCCGCGTATAGAGGCGGCACGCCTGCTCACTAACCTCGCCCGACACCGCAGTGACGATGGGGATGCCCTGCTGCACCAGTTCCGCTGCAAGCGGCCCACCCCCATCCGCCGCAGTAGACCCACTGCCACAGGCGCTGAGCACCACAGCCAGCGGTCGGTGGGCGGAGGTTAGCGCGGGCGCCAGCTTGTCGGCGGTCACCTGCCCGTCGTCGCCGAGCACAATGCTGCCGCGCCCGTCCACGGTGTCGCCGTGTGCCACGACGTGCACCAGATCGGGGCGGAAGCGCGCGCAGTGTTCGCTGAGACTATGCAACGTCACGGTGTGCGCGGCCTTCGCCGAACACACGCCCCGCGCGTCGAAACCTCGCAGGAGCCCCATGAACATCGCCCCCGGCCTGATCACCTCATCCACCAGCGCCCCGCCAACAGCGAACAGCACGCGCGGCGTCCGCTCGATGGTCGCCACGGCATCGACCTCGACGGGCACCAGGCGGGTGATCGCCACCAGCAACTCAGGATCGGCGGCCAGCGGTGCGCGCTCGTCGTGCACCGCCTCCCACACCAGGCGGTGCAGGTCGGCCTGGTCGACCGGCCAGCGCAAGGCCAATTCGACACCACGGTGTGCGCGTACCTCGGGTGCGGAACGGATTTGACGCCAGACCGGGGCGAGCACAGCGTCGAACAGCCACTGGCCGTAACGGCGGACGTCATCGTCATCGGTGGAGCGGGTGCTGATCCGGCACAGCAGCGCTTCGAGGTTGTCGGTGGACATGGTGGAAGCCGGCACCCAGCGATGCTCGCCGTCGACCCGAATGCGTTCGGCACCCAGATGGTGGTCGGACTCGATATCAGCGCCATGCACGCGCACCGACCAACCCTCGGCCCCAACAGCGGGGGTGAGGTCGACGACCACGCGAGGCAGAGTCATCGCGATCAATCCTCGGCCAGCAGCAAGTCGGCCAGGTCGTCGGCGATCTGCCCGACCTCCCGCCCGGTGCCGGATGCCAGCAGGCCCGGCGCGCCACTGCGCCCCAACGCCACGACCAGGTTGTGGTAGGCCAACGCGGGATCGGCGTCTTCGTACATCCGGTGCCTGCGGACAGCTGCGGCCAGCAACAACCGGGGCGCCGTGCGGGTGTCCAACGGGGCGATCACGGGACTCTTCCGGCCCAACTGCGCGGCCCACCTTTCGACGTGACCCGAGGTCGATAAGACGTCATGATCGGCCAGGGAGCGTAGCGGCTTCACGGTCACGGCGATCCCCAAAATGGCGGAAACGACGGCCGGCACTGTCTTAAGGTGCCGTGCGACCCGGTCGGGCACCCAGTCGAGCGGGTCCTCGCCCTTGGCGTCCGCACCCAGTTCCCGCAACACCGCGTCCAACACCGCCGTACGCACCACAGGCGGCGGGTACGGTCCGGTCGGTCGCACGAGATGGTCCAGGGCTCCAAACTGCAGCTCGCCGACCACCCAACCAGCAGCCTCCCCCACCATGAGCGTGGAGAAGACGTCCGCGAATAGTTCGCCGCTCCACGTCTCCCACTCCGTCTTGAGGTCAGCTGGCACAGCCGAGCCCACAACGCGCACGGTCTTCTCGGTCAGGCCGAGGTCGTGCTGAACGTGGTGCCCTGTCTCGTGCGCGACGACCACCAGCCACCACGGTTCGCGCACCGCCCCCTCCGGCAGTGCCACCAGGGGCGCGGGCAGCCGTCGCAAGAACTCAGCCAACGGATCGTCCTCGGGCACCCGGAAGTCGCCAGGCACCGGGCAGCGTCGGAGCGAGTGTCCGTCCGTGCCGATCTCGACGTAGCACAGCGGTCCGGTCGGAGCCGCAATGCCAGCAGCGACGAATGCTTCCTGCCAGCAGCCCCGCGCGACCTCGTCGGCGGCGCGCAGCAGGTCGGCGTGCGGACTCGTGGCCAGCCGCTGGTCGTAGCGAGTGACGTACCAGTCGAACAGGGCCCGCACCAAGGCGAGCCGGCCGTCCAGCCACCGACACCGCTCATAGCACGAGCCGGGATCGGCGGGCAGGTCGTCTAGTTCGTCGTTGAGGCGGTCGAGCATCCGTAGGAGCACGGTACCCAGGGCGTCGAAATGGGCACCGAACCGGCGAAACCGCACGTCCCCGCGCCGTCGCTCCAGCCACCCGACGACCTCACTGCGCAACGCGAGCACGGCAGCGGTGCTCCTCCGCGCCCGTCGCTCAGTATCAGCCAGCCCCTTCATCGTTGGATCAGTCGTCATTCGGAAGCATTCGGTTACATCTGGTGCACGCGGACCGCAGGGACGCGGTGAGTCCAGTGCAGGTTGGTGACTCCAGGGGAAGTTCCAGGTGAACCCGCCCACCGCGAGAAACACCAGGTCAGAGCTAATACAAGAAGATCGACATCGCAGGGTCTCTTCTTCCGTGGGGCACCCATCAGAACTGTCACCGCTGACAGCTACGCGGTGAACACTAATCATCGGCCATTGTGGGCTCTTCGAACTTGATCGGGGTCTGAACCCGGAGCGGCTGCCTCGTAGGCGGCCCCCACCATCTGTCCGGTCCCCCGCGTGAGGGCCCGTGGCTCGCTCGATGATCATTCCTGTTGTCGAGGCAAGATGATCACAACAGAAGAGCCACGGGCATGCACAACGATACGACCCGGCTGCTCGGCCTGCCCGGCCTGGCCGTCGTTCGGGTCGACGACGCACCACAGGATGGGCCAGTGGTGCACCTTTCCACCTCAGACGAGCAGGCCCGCACCTGCCCGGGATGCGCGGCACGGGCCACCCGGATGAAGGAATGGGTCACGACCAGCCC
>NZ_JBIUAG010000064.1:0-22040 GCF_044547355.1 Kutzneria sp. NPDC052558 | reverse complement strand
CTTCTTGCGTATCGTGGCAGGCGGAGCCTGCCCGATAGCGCCTTGATACGCCATCGCCCAGAGGTCTCCACACAAAATCCACCCGGAGCCCCCAACCAACCGTCCCACCCCACCCCCAACCACACAACAACCCCCACCCCACAAAACAGGCCCCACCCCATCTCCAACCGAACAAAAACCCCACCTCTCACCGCAAACCCCACCCCACGGCAACCGCGCGGCGCGGGCACCAGAACCACACCCACAACCCAACCCACAACCACAACAGAACACACCCGGCAAGAGTCGCCAACCAGAAAGGACCACCCCAGTCCGACGCGGCCAACCCAAGCCACTACCGCCTCACTCGCCCCCCACCCGGAACAAACTCGAACTCCCAACCCCCCGGTCAGGCGATGCCGGAGTCGATGAGTTGGCGCCAGATCTCGGCTTGGTCGGCGGTCGCGACCTCCAGCTTTTCGGCCTTGGCCAGTTTGCTGGCGCCGACGTCGGCGCCGGTGATGAGCAGGTCGGTGTTGGCGGAGACGGAGGAGGCGATGGTGGCGCCGGCCTTTTCGCACAGGCGCTGGAAGGCGGGGCGGGGGACCTTCTCGCCGGAGCGGGGATCGCTGATGGAGCCGGTGACGACGACGGTCTGCCCGGCCAGCGGAGCGCCGGCGGCGACCACCGGCGGCAGGTCCTCGTCGCGGACGTCCAGCGACACGCCGTAGGCCCGGAGACGGCGGAGTTCCACACGCAGGCGGGTGAGGTGCTCGACGAGGGAGGCGGCGACGCGGGGACCGATGTCCTCGACCTCGACCAGCCGCTCCTCGCCGGCGTCGGCGACGTCCTCCAGCGACGCGAAGCCGGCGCGGCACAGGCGGGTGGCGGTGCCCTCGGAAGCCATCGGAATGGCCAGGCCGATCAGCGCCCGGCGCAGGCCGACCTGGCGGCTGGCGGCGATGGAGTCGATCATGCGGGCGGCGGAGACCTCGCCGATGCGGTCGAACTCCAGCAGCCGCTCCTTGGTCAGCCGGTAGAAGTCGGACGGGTTCTCCAGGTCGCCGGACTCGGCCAGCCGCTCGATCCACACGGGACCGACGGCCTCGATGTCGGCCGCCGCGCGGGAGGCCCAGTGGATCAGCCGGCGGGTGGTCTGCGCCGGGCAGGAAGCGTTGGTGCAGAACAGTTCCCGGCTGTTGCCCTGCTCGGTCAGCGGGGCCTGGCAGGACGGGCACACGGTCGGCGGCACGATCTCCCGCTCGGCCCCGGTGCGCTTGGACTCGTCCAGCACGCCGGCGACGAACGGGATCACGTCGCCGGCCCGGCGCACCAGCACCGTGTCCCCGATGCGGATGCCCCGTGCCTTGATGACCTCCTGGTTGGCCAGCGTCGCCCGGGTGACGGTGGTGCCGCCGACGAACACCGGCTCCAGCCACGCCACCGGGGCGATCTTGCCGGTCTTGCCCACGTCCCACACCACGTCGGCCAGCACGGTGGTCTTCTCCTCGGCGGCGAACTTGTAGGCCAGCGCCCCGCGCGGCGAGTTGGACCGGGCCCCGGCGGCGGCGTAGGCGGTGCGGTCGGCCAGCCGCAGCACGGCGCCGTCCAGGTCGTAGTCCCGCTCGTTGCGGCTGCGCTCGATCTCGGCGATCACGGCCTGGGCCTGCTCGGCGTCGGCGCACAGCCGCATGTCGGCGGCCTCCAGGCCCAGCGCCGACAAGGCCTGCGCCAGGTCGGCGGAGGCGGCGTCGGTGTGCAGGTCGAACGCGAACAGCCGCAGCCGCCGCTCGGACACGGTGGCCGGGTCCTTGGCCCGCAGCGTGCCGGCGGCCGCGCCCCTCGGGTTGATCAGCGGCTTGTCCGGGTGCGCGGCGTTGTAGGCGGCGAAGGTGGACCGCAGCATCACGGCCTCGCCCCGCACCTCGACCCGCCCCGGGGCGTCGATGCGCTCCGGCACGCCGTCGACCAGGGCCCGGACCAGCGTCGTCACGTCGTCGCCGGTGGCGCCGTCACCGCGGGTGACCGCCCGCACCAGCCTGCCGTCCTCGTAGATCACGGCCAGCGACAGCCCGTCCAGCTTGGGCATGACCGCCATCGACTGGCCGGGGAACCGCTCGAAGAACGCCGCCACCTGCTCGGGCCTGGTCGCCTTCTCCAGCGACAGCATCGGGCGCGAGTGCCGGACCGGCGCGTGCAGCACCGTCGGCGCGCCCACCTGCTCCAGCGGGTTCGGATCGGGGGCCAGCTCCGGGTGTTGCCCGATCAGGGTCCGCAGCTCGTCCTCGATCGTGTCGTACTCGGCGTCGGCCACCAGCGGCGCGCCCCGGTAGTACGCGTCACGCAGCGCCACCACCTGGTCGGCGAGCTCCTGAATCCTGTCCCCGGCGTTCACGGCGCTGACGCTACCGTCCCGCCCTGACAATCCGCCGGCACGAACTCTGGGCGACGGTGCGCTACGCTCGGCCACCGACAGTGCCAGCAACACCGAGGGGTCTGCATGTCCAAGGTCAAGTTCTCCACCAACCACGGCGACTTCACGCTGCAGCTGGACGCCGACAAGGCCCCGAAGACGGTCGCGAACTTCCTTCAGTACGTGAACGAGGGCCACTACGACGGCACCGTGTTCCACCGGGTGATCCGGGGCTTCATGATCCAGGGCGGCGGCTTCGAGCCCGGCATGCGGCAGAAGGGCACCCACGGGCCGGTCGACAACGAGGCCGACAACGGCCTGAAGAACACCAAGTACACGGTCGCGATGGCCCGCACCTCCGACCCGCACTCGGCCACCGCCCAGTTCTTCGTCAACAGCAGCGACAACGACTTCCTCAACCACAGCGGCAAGACCGCCCAGGGCTGGGGCTACACCGTCTTCGGCGAGGTGGTCGATGGCCGCGAGACCGTCGACTCGATCGAGGGCGTGCGCACCGGCTCCAAGGCCGGCCACCAGGACGTGCCCAGCGAGGACGTCATCATCGAGAAGGCTGTCGTCGTCGACTGAGACCCGGCCGGTGTCGTCCCGGCGATCCCGCCGGGATGACCGTCGGCTCTACCGTCCGATGTGGACGCTGTTGCGATCTCGGCTACCTGAGCGGGTCGAGCATTCGGCGCGGCCGGGAAAGCTGCTGGGACACGGGATCCAGCTCGGCGGCGACCGGTTGGCAGCCGGGGCCGGGCTCGATGGTGAGCTCGGGGACCGGGACGACCGCGCCGCCGTGAACCCGTGCTGCTGCGCCAGTTCCTGACCGAGCAGGCCGAGAACTTCGGTAGGGGACAAAGAGGATAGTCATCCTGGAAAACCGGGTCCGGCGGTTGCGTGCGCGCGGCCGCCGGGTCCACAGTGCACTGTGCTGCGAAAGACACGAACCCTGCTCGTCATCGCCGTGGCCGGCCTGGTCGCGGCCTCGGTCGCGCCGCCGGCGGTCGCCGCCACCCATCCGTCCGTGAAAGGCAAGGTGTACGCCGGCTATCAGGGCTGGTTCGACGCGCCCGGCAGTGGCTCGCCGGTCGACAACTGGGTGCACTGGTCGGCCGGCACGGCCCCGTCGCCAGGCAACCAGACGTTCGAAATCTATCCCGACATGCGCCAGTACCCGGCCAACGACCAGTTCCGCACCGGGTACGCCAACCTCGGCAACGGCCAGCCGTCCACCCTGTTCTCCTCCTACCTCAACCAGACCGTCGACCTCCAGTTCTCCTGGATGCAGAAGTTCGGCATCGACGGCGCGGCCCTGCAACGCTTCACCAGCGACCTGCTCCAGCCCGGTTCGCCGCGCTACACCCAGCGCAACACCATCACGGCGCAGGCGCGGGCCGCGGCGGAGAAGTACGGGCGGGCCTTCTACATCGAGTACGACCTGTCGGGCATGACCGACGACCGCGAGCAGGCGGTCAAGGACGACTGGACGAACGTCGTCAAGAACTCCCTGCACCTGACCGATTCCCCGGCCTACGCCTACGAAGGCGCCAAGCCGGTGATCGAGCTGTGGGGCCTGGGCGTGGTCGGCTCCGCGGCCAACATCAACCCCAGCCTGGACCTGATCAACTGGTTCAAGGCCCAGGGCCTGTACGTGATCGGAGGCGTGCCGCGAGGCTGGCGCACCGACACCAACGCCAAGCCCGGCTACGCCCCGGTGTACCAGGCGCTGAACATGGTGTCACCGTGGAACGTGGGCTCCAAGACGGTCGACAGCTCGCTGTTCACCGCCGACCTGAAGGCGCTTTCCGGCCGTGGCCAGGACTACCAGCCGGTGATCTACCCGGGCTTCGCCTGGTCGAACTGGAACGGCGGCGCGCGCAACCTGATTCCCCGCAATGCCGGCAACTTCATGTGGCAGCAGGCGGCGGCGCTGCGGCAGGACGGCGTCGGGCAGGCGTTCATCGCCATGTTCGACGAGTACGACGAGGGCACGGCGATCGCGCCGCTGGCCGAGGACTCGTCGATGATCCCGACCGACCAGTACTTCCTCACCGCCAGTGCCGACGGCGCGTTCCTGTCCTCGGACTTCTATCTGCGCCTGTCGGGCGCGGCGACCAAGATGATCAACGGCTCCGCGCCGTTGACCACAACTGTGCCGATTCCGCCCACCGACGGCACTGTGGCCTTCCGCACCGGCTTCGAACCCGGTCTCGACGCCATGCCCAGCGCCGCACCGGATCTGAGCGCCAGCAACCATGTGCTGCGCGCGCAGGGCTCAACCTCCAGCCAGCGCCAGGTGTTCTCCGTGCACATCCCCGTGACGGCGACTACCAGGCTCAGCTACGACATCACCGGCAGCGGGGTCACGGTCGGTCTCCAGTTCACCGACGGCGCCACGACGGCCAGCCGCGACCTCTCGTCGTTCGCGGGCAAGACGATCAGCGGCATCCTGGTGACCGGCGCCGGCCAGCACGACGCCTCGATCGACAACCTCCAGATCACCAGCTGAGCCGCCGTCGGCCATAGTAAGAGCCATGTACACCGGCAATCCCGACGTCCCCGACGACGTCTTCGCGGACGTCCTGCGGCAGATCGACGACTTCGTGCGCACCCGGGTGATGCCCCGCGAGGTCGAGATCATGACCACCGACGCGATCCCGGACGACCTGCGGGCGCAGACGGCGGCGATGGGGTTGTTCGGGTACGCCATCCCGCAGGAGTGGGGCGGGCTCGGGCTCGATCTCGTGCAGGACGTCGAGGTGGCCATGACCCTGGGCTACACCTCGCTGGCGCTGCGGTCGATGTTCGGCACGAACAACGGGATCGCCGGGCAGGTGCTGGTCGGCTTCGGCACCCCGGAGCAGCGGGCGCGGTGGCTGCCCGGCATCGCGTCCGGCGAGATCGTGGCGTCGTTCGCGCTGACGGAGCCGGGGGCCGGCTCCAATCCCGCCGGCCTGCGCACGGCGGCCCGGTCCGACGGCGACGGCTGGATCATCGACGGTGGCAAGCAGTTCATCACCAACGCCACCGAGGCCGGCCTGTTCGTGGTCTTCGCCCGCGTCCGGCCGGCCTCCGACGACGGCGCCGGCATCGCGGTGTTCCTGGTCCCGGCCGACGCGCCCGGCGTGCGGGTCGGGGCCAAGGACGTGAAGATGGGCCAGGAGGGCTCACGCACCGCCGAGGTGGCGTTCACCGGGGTCCGGGTCGGCCCGGAGGCCCTGGTCGGCGGCGACGGCGAGGTCGGCTACCGGGCGGCGATGACTTCGCTGGCCCGCGGCCGCATCCACATCGCCGGTCTCGCGGTCGGCTGCGCCCAGCGGGCCCTGGACGAGTCGGTGGCCTACGCCGCCACGGCCACCCAGGGCGGCACCCCGATCGGCGACTTCCAGCTGGTCCAGGCCATGATCGCCGACCAGCAGACCGGGGTGCTGGCCGGCCGGGCCCTGGTCCGCGACGCCGCCCGCCTGTATGTCACCGGGCAGGACCGGCGGATCGCCCCGTCGGCGGCCAAGCTGTTCTGCACGGAGATGGCCGGCAAGGCCGCCGACCTCGCGGTGCAGGTGCACGGCGGCAGCGGCTACATGCGGGAGGTGCCGGTCGAGCGCCTCTACCGCGACGTCCGGCTGCTGCGGCTGTACGAGGGCACCAGCGAGATCCAGCGCCTGATCATCGGCGGCGGACTGGTGCGCGCCGAACAGAAGAAAGCCCGCTGACTCACCCGTTCAGCTGGCCCGCCTTCGCCTCCTCCGGTCACCGCCGCCAGGCCAACGCCCTGACCGTTGGCGAGGCGATAACCGCTTGAGCTGTAGCGCACTCCAGGTCGTACCGTGTCGGGACATGACCTATGAACCCCTCACGGTGGCGGAGCTCGGCAAGCGGGCCAAGGCCCTGCGGGTCGAGCTCCGCGAGAGTGCCGCCGACGCCGACGCGCGCAACGTCGACGCGGCGGTCGGGATGCGCCGACTCTGGGAGGAGGGCTTCTACCGTTTCACCCTGCCCGTGGCCCACGGCGGCATCACCGACGCCGACCCCACCCGGCACGCCGAGGACTTCTTCGCGATGCTGGTCGACGTGATGGCCGGCGACTCCAGCACCGGCATGAACTACGCGGTTCAGTCGCTGGTGACGCTGGAGGTGTTCGCGGCCGACAACGGCCTGCCCGAGTCCACCAAGGGCGAACTGGCCGAGCTGATCCACCGGGACGGCATCCGGTTCGTCGCCTCCAACGCCGAGACCGGCAACCGGACCGGCCCGGTCACCGGGCGGCGGGTCGAGGGCGGCATCGTCGTCAACGGGACGAAGACGTTCAACACCAACAGCGGCGGCGGGGGATGGGCCAGTGTCGGCATCACCCTGGAGGGCGAGGAGGGCGGCTGGCGTGCGCTGACGCCGCTGGACCAGCCGGGGGTGACGTGCCGGCACGACTGGGACGTCATGGGGCAGCGCGGCACCCACAGCCAGACCATCGAGTACCACGACATCTTCGTGCCCGACGGCTACTTCTTCCGCGGTCGCATCACCCCGGCGCTGGCCGGCTACGTGTTCCTCGCCCACGCCGCGATCATGCTCGGGCCCGGCTACGGGGCCTTCGACGCGGCGGTGGAGTACGTGCGCGGGCTCGACCGGGCCAGCCTGCCGGAGTTCTCGTCGGCGAGCGAGGACCCGCTGGTCCGGCGGCGGATCGGGGAGTTCGCGGTGCAGCTGGACTGCGCCCGGGCCTACCTGCTCAGCTGCGCCCGGAAGCTGGAGAACTGGCCGGAGTCCTATCCCAGCGAGGCCGAGGCGACCGTCGAGGCGTTCTCGGTCAAGGTGGCGTGCGTCAAGGCCGCGCTGGAGGTCACCAGCGGCATCTTCGACCTGACCGGGGCCCGCAGCACCTCGTCGCGCTACCGGTTCGACCGGTTCTGGCGCAACGCCCGGACCTTCGCCACCCACGACCCGACCGACGCCAAGGAGGTCTGGGTCGGCGACTGGCACCTGAGCGGCCAGGAGCCGCCGCTCATCGCGCGCCTGCGCGTGTGAGGGCGGCCGCCATCGGCAGCCGCAGCCGGAGGGAGAAGCCGCCGTCCCGGGTCGGGGCGGCGGTGACCGTGCCGCCCAGGAGCGCGGCGCGTTCCTCCAGACCGACGAGGCCGTGGCGGGCGCTGGGCAGGGTGAGCGTCGGCTGCGTGGGCGGCGTGTTGGCGACGGTCACCGTGAGATCGGTGTCGTCACGGGAGAATTCGACGGTGGCGACGCTGCCGGGGGCGTGCTTGCGGACGTTGGTCAGGGCTTCCTGCACGGTGCGGTAGATGGTCCGCTGGGTCGCGGCGTCCACATCGGACGGTGCGATGCCGACGATCCGGGCCTCGATTCCGCTGCCGTGCACCAGGTGTTCGAGATCGGACAGGGTCGGCTGGGGCGTGAGGGCGGTGGCCGGCGTGCCGGCGGCCCGCAGCAGGTTGACCATGTGCCGCAGCTCTTCCAGCGTGTCGACCGACAGCTCACGGATGTTCTTGGCGGTGTGCCTGGTCGCCGGCTCGCCGGTGCTGACCTGGAGCGCGCCGGCCTGCACGGCGATCAGGCTGACCTGGTGCGACACCACGTCGTGCATCTCGCGGGCGAGCTGGTTGCGCTCCTTGGCCAGCACGGCCTGGGCGTCGAGCAGCCGTTCGTGTTCGCGGGCCTGCACGGCGTCGCGGTGGGCCCGCACGAACTGGCCCAGGAAGATCGGCGCGGCGGCGGTCATCGCGGCGTAGATGACGGCGAGCACGACGTCGGCGGTGATCAGGCCCAGATCGGGGCCGGGGAAGAGATAGCCCAACGCCGCCAGCGCGGCGCAGCCGGCGAGCAGTCGGCGGTCGGAGTGCCGCGCGGCGACGGCGTACAGGGCGACGAGCGTGGCGATGACCGAACCCACGACGGCCAGCGCCGGCAGCGTCAGCAGGAACATGGCGACAGGCCAGCGTCGCCGGGCCAGCAACGCGAGGACCGCTATGGCCACGCACAGGATCTGCCACCACAACGACGTGGCGTTGAGGGCCGCGTCGACCGCGGCGAGGCCGAGCACGGCCGCCTCGGCGGCCAGATACCGGTTCACGGCCGGATTTCCCACGACTGTCATGACCGCCTCCCGCGTTCCAGTCTCGCCGCCCGCGCGCGGGCCCACCATCCGGGGCCCGGCCGGCCGGACCGACCACCCGGCTGGAAAGGACCCGCCGGGTGGCGGTTACCGGCGGCCAGCCGTGGGTGTGATTGCATTGGCGGCGTGCGCAGACGGGCCCTGATCATCGGCCTGGTGGCGGTCGTGGTGGCCGCTCTGGTGACCGGTGGCAGCGTGATCTGGGCGTACACCGCCTCCTCCGGCCATCGCCATGACCCGGCCGACGCGCCGAGCGCGCCGGTGGTGATCGTCCTCGGGGCGGAGGTCGGGACCCCGTTCCTGGCCGGCCGGCTGGCGGCGACCGTGGAGCTGCTCAAGGCCGGCAAGGCGGAATCGGTGCTGGTGTCCGGCAATGCCAACGGCACCTCCGGCGACGAGACCCGGGTGATGGCCGCCTACCTCACCGCCCACGGCATCCCCGCCGCCAAGATCACCGTGGACGGCGACGGCGTGGACACCTACAGCACCTGCGCAAGGGCGGTGCAGGTGTTCGGGATCCGCCGGGCCTTGCTGGTGACGCAGGCGTATCACCTGCCGCGGGCGGTGTCGCTGTGCCGCAACCTCGGCATGGACGCCGACGGCGTCGAAGCGCCGTGCGATTGCGGCGGCTTTCTGCTGTTCCGCAACGAAGTCCGGGAATGGCTGGCCTCGGTCCTCGCCCTCAAGAACGCGATCTGGCCCCCGCCGGCCTGAGCGGGGGCCGTGCCGATCACGCGTTCGGGTCGATCAGGACCTTGCCGTCGCGGCCCACAGACTCGGCCTCGGTGACGGCGGCCGACTGGAGCAGCCACTGGCCGCGCGGCCCGGCTTCCCCGTAGCGGTTGATGCCGGCCCTGGAACGGCTCCGGGCCTTGACCGGGTGATCGCCCGACCGGTGGGGGCCGGCCGGGCGATCGAGACGGCGGTGCTGCGGGGTGTCAGCGGCCGCCGGGTGTGAAGGCGTAGAACGTGGTGCTGTGCACGCCGTGGGGGTAGAACAGGTTCTGGTACCCGTTGCCCCAGTACACGGTCCCGTCGGCCACGGCAGGGCCGGCGTTGGCCGAGCCCTGGCCCTGGTAGCTCCAGAGGATCTTGCCGGTCGCCCCGTCCAGCGCGAACATCTTGCCGCTGATCGAGGTCGCGTACATGACGCCGTTGGCCACGGTGACCGCGCCGGGCGTCTCGTTGGCGGTCGGATCCGCGGTCTCCCACAGGATCTTGCCGGTCTGGGCGTCCAGCGCGGCGTAGAAGCCGCCGCTGGTGGTCTGCCCGTTCATCAGCGTGAACGGCACGTGGTTGGAGTTGGCCTGGGACAGGTAGATCCGCCTGTTGTCGGTGGCCGAGCCCCACTCCACGCCGCCGTGCAGGCCGGCCGGGCCGACCGTGGTCCGCCACAGCACCTTGCCGGTGGCCGGGTCGACCTGCCAGTAGTCGCCGTTCTTCTGCCCGGCGGTGACCACCTCGTGCGGCCGGCCGTCGGGGCCGATCGGGAACGCGATGTGCATGCCGTCGGCGAAGTCGCTGTCCAGGCCCGGGTTGGGCGGGCAGTTCTGCGGCGGCTGGCCCGGGTTGCAGGCGGCGGTCCAGGTGTCGAAGATCTTGGCCCCGGTGTCCCACACCGGCGTGCCGTCGGACATCCGGAAGGCCAGCATGGAGTCGATCTTGTCGTCCGGCGACAGGCACTGCTGCGGGGTGCCGCCGGCGGTCTGGCAGTCCGACACGCTCTGAGGAACAGTCAGGTTCTGCCCGGAGCCGATGTAGACCAGGCCGCGGTACGGGTCGACCACCGGCTCGCCGCCCCACACGCCGCCGCCGGAGTAGCCGCCGGACTGGCCGCCGTTGTCCGGCACGGTGAACTGCTGCCACAGGATCTTGCCGGTGGACGCCTGCACCGCGAGCAGGCTGCCGCGGAAGGTGCCGAACGGCAGGCCCGGCACGGTGGCGGTGGCCGCCTGCTTGGACGACACGCCGACGTACAGCACGCCGTTCCAGATCGTCGGCGACTGGGTCATCACCGCGGCGAAGTTGGTGTCCGCGGTGGTGATCCACTTCAGCGCGCCGGTGGTGGCGTCGACGGCCATCAGGTGCGTGCCCACCGAGAAGTTGGCCGCGTTCTGGTCGCCGAGGTAGATGGTGTTGCCGGAGACCAGCGGGCTGGTCCGGGACAGGCTGCCGGGCAGGCCGTTGTAGTCGCTGATCTGCTTCTGCCAGATCAGCTGGCCGGTGTGCCGATCGATCTTGTAGAGGTAGCCGGCCCAGTCCGGGAAGATCACCGCGTCGCCCACCACCGCCGGGGTGGCCGAGACGTCCCCGTGGGTGGTGAACGTCCACTTCGGGGCCAGCGTGCCCACGTTGCGCGGGCTGATCTGGTGCTCGTACGGATTGTTCCTGGTGTTGAACAGGTCGTGGCCCGAGTAGGTCCAGTCGGGCGTGCCCAGGTCGAAGGCCGCGTAGCGCGGCGGAACCGGGGAGATGTGCGCGGACGCGGGGGCGAGCATGGTCAGCATGCCCACGGCCGCCGCGGCCAGCACCACGATTCCCCGGGGTCGACGTCGCCTGCGGCGCGGTACTGACGGGTCGCGCTGCATCAATCCTCCTCTGCCGGTCCGCGTCGGCGCCCGGGCAGGCGTCGACGGGGCAAGACTGGCAGGATCCGATCAAAGCGGCATGAAGAGTCACTGCTCAGGTACTCGGGCGTTGCCTAGGTGATCGGGGCGAGGCCGTCGGGGGCAGCCGGCTTTGGCCCGGTTGAGCCAGTTTCCGGCGGACGCCGGGGTCGTGCCGACAACGGGAGGCGGGTGTTTTACCGCCGTGCCAAAGAAAAGTGAACCCATGTCGGCCGGGTTCCGTGTGGGAGAGCGTCCAGCTTCCGCATGAGAGGACATTCCAGTGTCCAGAAGACGTTCGATCGGTGTGCTCGCCGCGGCGACGGCGCTGGTGCTCGGCCTGCCCGCGACCGCCGGCGCCGGCCGGCACGAGGACTTCGTGGCGCACCAGGAGAATCTGGTGTCCGACGTCGCCGGCATGGCGGCGCTGACCGACCCGGATCTGGTCAACCCCTGGGGCCTGTCGCTCAACGCGACCTCCCCGCTGTGGGTGTCCAACGCCGGCACCAGGACGTCCACGCTCTACGCCAGCGCGCCGGGTTCGGCCATCGCCACCAAGAACGCGGTGGTGCGGCCGACCTTCCCGGCCCTGGGCGAGCCCACCGGCCAGGTTGCCAACACCACCACGGGTTTTGTGCTGACCAAGGGCGCCGTGAGCGGTCCGGCCCGGTTCCTTTTTGTCACCCTAGAAGGACAGGTCACGGCCTGGAACCCGCAGGTCGACGGGACCCAGGGTGACGTCGAGGTGAAGGCCGCGGTGCCCGGCGCGGTCTACACGGGCGCGGCGCTGGTCGGGGACCGGCTCTACGCCGCCGACTTCTCCAAGCGCACGGTCGACGTCTTCGACAACACCTTCGCGGCGGTGCCGACCACGCGCGACCAGTTCCGGGATTCCCGTATTCCCAACGACTTCGCGCCGTTCAACGTGCAGAACCTCGGCGGCAACCTGTTCGTGGCCTACGCCAAGGTCGATCCCCGCACGTTCGACAGCGTGGTCGGCAACGGTCTCGGCTTCGTCGACGAGTTCAGCCCGGACGGCGTGCTGCTGTCCCGGGTCGCCGCCCGCCAGAGCCTGAACTCCCCGTGGGGCCTGGCCACGGCCCCGGC
Organism: Kutzneria sp. NPDC052558; assembly: GCF_044547355.1. NCBI lineage: Bacteria > Bacillati > Actinomycetota > Actinomycetes > Pseudonocardiales > Pseudonocardiaceae > Kutzneria > Kutzneria sp. NPDC052558. The sequence goes on along the minus strand of NZ_JBIUAG010000064.1, from coordinate 9,808 downwards.
GTCCTGGGGCAACCTGGCCGGCGCGCTGCTGATCGGCAACTTCGGCGACGGCCGGATCAACGTGGTGCTGCCCAACAGCCACGGCGTCGCCGGGCTGCTGCGGGACAACGTCACCGACCAGCCGCTGAAGATCCCCGGCCTGTGGGCGTTGCAGGCCGGCAACCCGACCGCGGCCGGGCCGGACGCGCTGTGGTTCAGCGCCGGCATCGACGACGAGAACCACGGCCTGCTGGGCATTCTGAGCAAGCCCTGACGGATCAGGTGGCTGCGCCGAACAGGAGGGCGGCGGCGATCTCCCACTCCCGCACCAGGTCGACGTCCTCGGGGGTGCGCAGCCACTGGTCCTGCAACCCGTCCATCATCGCGATGATGTGGCGGGCCAGGGTTTCCGGCTCGTCGGTGAGGTCGCGGGCCAGCGCGGTGAAGGCGGCCAGCGCGTTGTGCTGGCGGTGGGCGAAGTGCTCGTGGGCGGGGTGGCTCGGCGTGAGCGACTCGGCCTTGAGCACGGCGAACAGGCGCACGATCTCCGGCTGCGTGGCGTTGCGGCGCATGGTGGCCAGGCAGAGCTGGCGCAGGTCGACACCGGCTGGCCCGTTCTCGGACCACTCGTCGGGCATCTCGGCCTCGGTCACGCCCAGATGCTCCCGCAGCGACCGGGCGTCCTCGACGTCGCGGTGTTCGAGAACGGCGACCAACAGCCCGGGCTTGGAGCCGAAGTGCCGCAGCACGCCGGGCACGGTCAGCCCGCAGCGGTCGGCCACGTCCTGAAGGGACAGGCCCCAGAAGCCGCATTCGGCGATCACGGCGGCGGTGACCTCGAGGATCTGCCGCCGCCGCTCGGCGGCGGGCAGGCGCTGCTGGTCCCGGCGGTAGGACCCGGCCATCGGCCTCCGTTTCACAGGTGGAGCCTACCGGCTGGTCCCGTCGCCGGGACCAGCCGGCAGGTCACGGGTAGACGGCCGCGAGACGGTCCACAATGGAGGGTCGCTGCCAGGTGGCGGCGCTGCGGTTGAGCAGGCCGAACTGGTCGTCGCCGATACCGATGGACCCGTTGTCCCACACCATGGTCTTCTGTCCGAACTGCTTGGCGTAGGACTCGATGTGGGTCTCGTAGTTGGCCACCTGGTCGGCGTTGTCGCCGCCGTTGTACGGCTTCACCGTGGCCCCGAACTCGGTCCACACCACGTGGATGCCCCGGCTGGTGAACAGCTGGTTGGCGTGGTTGACGTCGCCGTCGGGCAGGTAGTTCATGGACCCGTCCCACGTCAGGTAGTTCGGCGCGGTGGCCGAGCAGAAGGCCCACGGGTTGTAGGTGTGCACCGACACCGCGACATGACTGTCGTTGGGCACCCGGAGATTGTCCGCGCCGGCGCCGGCGTTCGCCCCGTACGGCGTGACCAGCAGCCACCGGGTGGCGTTGTTGCCGCCGGCCGCGCGGACAGCGTCGACGAAGTCCTGGTTCAGCGTGTTGATCGCCGCCCAGTTGTCGGAAGTGCCGCCGCCGTAACGGTTTCCGCCGTTGGCGTCCTGCGGCTCGTTCATCGCCTCGAACAGCAGGCGCTGGTCGTAGCCGGCGAAGTAGGCGGCCACCTGCCGCCAGATCGCGGTGAACTCCGGCTCCACCTGGGCCATCCGGCCGGCGCTGGGGATCAGCCAGCTGTCGCCGCCGCCGTCATGGTGCATGTTCACGTCCACGTGCATGCCGTCGGCGATCGCCCAGTCCACGACCTGCCTGAGGCGGGCCAGGAAGGCCGGATCGACGGTGTAGCCCGGGGATCCGGTGGTCAGGTGCGGGTACCAGGTGACCGGGATACGCAGGAAGTTGAACCGGGTGGCGACCCGGTCGATCATCGCCTTGGTGGTGGCCGGGTTGCCCCAGCTGGTCTCGGTCGGGGTGGCGTCGAAGGAGTTGCCGAGGTTCCAGCCGGCCTTGAGCTGGCTCCAGATGTCGGCGCCGCCGCCGGTGTTCCCGTTGACCGCCCACTGCTGGTTGGCGCCGCCGCCGCAGGTCCAGATCTGCAGGTAGGAGGCGTTGGCGCTGCCGTTGGCGTCCAGGCACTTGCCGGACTGGGGGTTGGTGATCAGGCCGTTGGCGACCTGCCACTGCTGGGCCCCGGTGCCGTTGCAGTCGTAGATCTGCACGCGGGCCCCGTTGGCGGTGGACCCGCCGCTCACGTCCAGGCAGCGCCCGGACTGGGGATTGGTGATGATGCCGTTGGCCGCCGACCACTGCTGAGCGCCGGTGCCGTTGCAGTCGTAGAGCTGCACCGCCGTGCCGTTGGCGACGCCGCCGGACTGCACGTCCACGCAGCGGCCGCTCTGCTGGCCGGTGATGGTGCCTGGGGTCGCCGCCGTCGCGGCGCCGACCCCCGTCCACGTCGTGGCCGAGGCCACGACGGCGACCGTGACGGCGGCCAGGGCCGCACGCCATCCGGTGAAGGGCATGCTGGTGTTCCTCCTTGGTTGCAGGGGTCCAGGAGGGCGTTAGTGAGTAGTTGCTAGCAGGTTACTGACGGGCCGGTGAGCGCCCCAGGGCCGTCACTCGATCGGTGCAACGGTCCCCGCCGCGGCCGCACGTGATCGCCGGCCGCGACACGGTCGAGCCGCTCGGGCCGGGTAGGTTGGGCGGCGACACGCCGACGCGAGCCGAAGGGCCGTCCATGACCAACGTCGCCGAGCTGATGCGCCGCAACCTCCTCGACGTCTTCAACGAGCGGGACCCCGAGCGCCGGGCCGAGGCCATCGCCGAGATCTACGCCGAGGACGTCGTCTGGCACGAGCCCGACCGCGTCATCCACGGCCGCGAGGCGCTGGCCGTGCGTGCGGCCGAGTTCCTGGCCGGCGCGCCGGATTGGGTGTTCGAGACCGCCGGCCCGGTGTCGGTCACCGCCGACGTCGGCCACCTCGGCTTCCTCTTCGGCCCGGCCGGGGCGCCGGTGGTGACCGGCATGGACATCGCCCACTGCAAGGACGGCGTCATCACCGAGCTCTACACGCTCATCGTCGAGGCGCCGCAACCGTCGTGATGTAGTGCTCGGCGATGTCGTCGCTGGTGGTGAGCCAGGCGTCGGGCTGGGCGGCCAGGAACTCCAGCGCCCGGTCCAGATGCCTGGCCCGGAACGGCTGGCCGATCACGAACGGGTGCAGGGCCAGGGCCAGCACCCGGCCGCTGTGCTGGGAGTCGGCCAGCAGCTGCTCGTACTGGTCCCGCACCATCTCCACGAACTGGGGGCCGGTGATGCCCCGCGGGAACAGCAGCAGGTCGTTGAGCTCCACGGTGTAGGGGACGCTGTGCATGCCCGGCACGGTCAGCGGATACGGCTGGTCGTCGTTGGTCCAGTCCAGCACGTAGCGGAAACCGAGCTCCGCCAACAGCTCCGGCGTGTTGGCGGTCTCGGTCAGCCCCGGGCCCATCCAGCCCTGGGGGCGTTGCCCGGCGCCGGCGGCGATGGTGTCGGCGATCTCGGCCAGCACGCGGCGTTCCTCGTCGACCGACAGCCCCGTGTGCAGCTCCGAGTTGGTGCGGCCGTGCGCGAGCCAGGCCCAGTTCCGCTCGACGCCGGCCCGGATGATCTGCGGATAGTGCTCGACGACCTGGGAGTTCACCAGGGCGCTGGCCCGCAGGCCGTGCCGGTCGAGGCTGTCGATGATCCGCCAGATGCCGACCCGGTTGCCGTAGTCCCGCCAGCCGTGGTTGAGGGCGTCCGGCGTCAGGTCGGCGGTGCCGGGCCAGATGCTGGTCGACGGCAGCCCGGGCACGAAGTGCTCGATGTTGAGGCCGACGTAGACGGCGACCTTCTTGCCGTCGGGCCACGCGATGGTCGGGCGCTCGGTGATCGGGCTGTATTCGTACGGTGTCATGTCTCGACGGTAGAATCTGACACCGGTGTCAGGTGCAAACCGTGGGGGTGTGATGCGCATCGGGGAGCTCGCCCGCCGCACCGGCGTCAGCGAACGGTCGCTGCGTTACTACGAGCAGCAGGGCCTGCTCACCGCCGACCGCACCGACGGCGGCCACCGTGACTATCCGGACCGGGCGGTGGACCGGGTGATCCGGATCCAGGAGCTGTACGCCGCCGGCCTGCACAGCAAGAAGATCGCCGGCCTGCTGCCGTGCATGCGCGACGACGGCGGCCCGTCGGAGCTCGCCACCCCGAGGCTGGCCGCCGAGCTGGCGGCCGAACGGGACCGGATCGACCGGCAGATCGCCGAGCTGACCAGTTCCCGCCAGGTGCTGGACGAGGTCATCGCCGCCGCCACCGGGTCAGCCGAAACCCCATCGTGAGACCGGCCGGACCGGCAGCGACACGAAGTTGTAGGGCGGCAGCGGGCCGAGCACGCCGGCGGTGACCACGCCGGACAGCGCGTCCAGGGCATCGGCCATGCGGTCCAGGTCGTCCGCCCGCACCAGCAGGGCCCAGCGCTGGGAGTCGCTGTCCGGATCGGGCAGCCGCACCATGTCGACGGCGAGCCCGTCGAACAGCTCGCGGGAGCGCTCGGTCATCCAGTCCTTGGCCCGGGCCTCGATGCGGCGCCCCTGCTCGACGGCGGCGTCGAAGCCCTGGACCGGGGTGGCCAGCCCGGGGTCCTGCTCCACCAACGCCCCCAGGACCTCGTTCTGGTCGAACGTCAGGTGCACGCGCACCTCGACCAGGCCGGCCACCCGTTCCAACTCGGCCCGCAACGCCGCCTGATCCGGGCGCAAGGCGTTGTCCCGCACCGATTCCTCGTCCGGCGCGGTGCTGCCGAAGCGCAGCGGCAGCACCGGGCCGTAGCTCAGGAGTCCACAAAGGACGTCCAAATGGGACCGTGCGTGCTCCTCGGTGAGCTCGGCCGCGCCGATGTCCGACACGATCACCGCGAGACCGTCGGCCACGACGGCCTGAAGGCCGGCGGCCGCGGGGTGTTCCGCGCACACGATCCCGTGCAGCAGCAGCGTCACATGGTCTCCATCGGCGGCGCGGCCTGCTGTGGGAAGATCGACGTCGGCTGCGGGGTCGCGACCGGCAACGCCGCGATGTTGCGCCTGGGCAGCGCGCCCAGCTGCTGCATGGCCTCGACGTAGCGGATGTAGGTGTCGACGCTGGCGATCACGATGCGGGCCTCGATGGTGAGCAGCTCGATGCCGATCACCGACACCCGCACGAAGGCGTCGATGACGATTCCCTTGTCCAGCACGATGTCCAGCACGTCGGCGAGGCTGGTGGAGCCGCCGCCGGGGCGTTGGATCACGGTTGTCACGTCGAACCTCCGTCGTCGAAGAACGTGCGCAGCTCGCGGAACTGGCGGTCCAGTTCGAGCAGGGCCTGGCCGAGCCGTTCGATCTCGTCCGGGGTGAGAGTGCCCGCGTCCATGCGCCGCAACACCTGTCGTTCGATGAGTTCGCGCAGGATGTCCAGCACCGCGACGACCAGCCCGCCGAGACCGCGCCCGGCGTCCACCGCGAACCGGCGCGGCGGGGTGGTCATCGAACTTCCGCAACGTCAACCGCGGCCAGCAATGCTCGCAGGTCCAGGCGGATCAGGTCCACGCCGGCCAGCGAGATGATCACGTCGCCGTGGATCACCACCCCGGCGGCGATCACCCGGTCCAGCAGCTCGACCAGCTCGTCGGCGGTCACGGGGCCGTCGTCCGCAGCTCGCTGAACGAGTAGGGCGGCCAGGGCCCGGTGGTCTGCGCCGCCTCGCCGAGCCGATCCACCTCGGCCAGGAATGCCGCCTCGGCCGGCACGGCCACCAGATAGACGGCGTCCAGCCCGAACTCCGAGCCGGGCGGCCGCAGCACGCTCCGACCGGCGTGCCGGGCCAGTCTCCGGTGCGTCTCGTCGCCTCCGCCGCGCGCCCGGCGGCGCTGCGCCAGGTAGTCGGTGCCGCTGATCCCCTTGGCCGGCGCGGGATTCGACCGTCTGATCCGGACACCCCACTCCCGATGCCCTGCCACCGCGTCAAGATTGGCCACCGCCTCGTCGTGGCAGGTGCGTAGCAGCTGCCACGCCGCCTCGTCGTCGGTGAGCATCGTGGCGAAGCGCAGCGGCAGCACCGCGCCGTGCCGGAACGCCGCCAGCACCACCTCGTGATGCCTGCGCACCAGCGGCAGCATCTGCGACTCGGTGAAGTCCGCCGGGTTCACGTCCGCGACCACCAGGGCGATGTCCCCATGTGTCACAAGGCGAAGCGGCGGCTCCGGCGGTGGGGTCGGCCAGCCCGTGACGGCGTAGGCGTAGACGGCGGTCTCAGTGGCCGGCGGAGTCGTCGGCCGCGAGCTGGCGTCGGCCGGGGGAGAAGAACGGATCATTGGTCCACCAGTCCATGCCCATCTCCTGGGCGGTCTGCGCGGACGCCACGAACAGCCGCACCCGCAGGGTCAGCAGCTCCACGTCCACGACGCTCACCGAGATGTCGCCGACGATCACGATTCCCTTGTCCAGCACCCGTTCCAGCATGTCCGCCAGGGACCCGCCGGACCTGGTCGCCAGTTCGTCGGTCACCCGTCGGTCGCTCCTCTCGTGTACCGGCGCAGCCGCTCGCACCCGCACAGCTGCCCGGCGCCGTCGATGTCCACCCGGTAGGTGGCCATCACGCTGGTGGAGAGCGGGATCCGGGACAGCTCGACCACGTCAAGCAGCACCGACCAGCCTCCCTCGGGGCGCACCCGCAGACCGGTCACCGAGCATTTCTCGTGACCGGTCAGCGCGTGGAAGTAGCTCTTGGCGGATTCGGCCGCGGCGGCCGCCGTGCCCGGCGATTGCTGCTCCGACAACGGCTCACCTGCCCTGTTCGTCGGCTCGACCCTAGCGCCATTCGCGTGCGGCAGGCTGCGTAACTTCCCGGCCCGCGAACGCAGCACGATCGTCCAGCCATTCGGCGGTGTAGTCCTTTGTGGACTTGTGAGGGGCGGTCACTCGGGGGCGTTGTCGCCGTAGTGCGCGCCCCACTGGTCCAGGGTGTCGACGACCGGGCCGAGCGACTTGCCGAGGTCGGTGAGGCGGTACTCCACGCGGGGCGGGACCTCGGCGTAGACCTGGCGGTGCACGATGCCGTCCTGCTCCAGCTCCCGCAGCTGCCGGGTCAGCATCCGCTCGCTGACCGAGCCGACGGCCCGGCGCAGCTCGCCGAAGCGCAGCGTCCGGTCGCGGAGGTTCTTGACCACGCTCAGCTTCCAGCAGCCGCCGACCACGCTGATGGCCACCTCGATCGGGCACACGGCCACGGCCGCTCGCACAGCGTCTCGCATAGCCGATACTAACATTTTGTTCGCTACCTAACACTGAAGACAGTACTTGTCGGGGGCGTGGTACTCGCGTTGCATGGAGATATGACCGACCGACCGAAGGCCCTCTGGGTGTACGCGCACCCGACCGAGCACTCCCTCAACGCCGACCTGTTCAAGCTCGGGACCGAGGCCCTGTCCGGCACCCACACCGTGCGCACGTCCGACCTGTACGCCCAGGGCTGGGATCCGCGGCTGTCCCTGCGCGACGTGGGCGACTTCGCCGATCCGGCAACGACTTTCGGCGAGCAGACCCGGGAGGCCGCCCTGGCCGGCGGCCTGCCCGCGGACGTCCGGGCCGAGCAGGCCAAGCTGGCCGAGGCCGACCTGCTGGTGCTCCAGTTCCCGCTGTGGTGGTACGGCATGCCGGCCATGCTCAAGGGCTGGTTCGACCGGGTCTTCACCAACGGCTTCGCCTACGGCGTGCGGGACCCGGAGACGGGGGACACGCTGAAGTACGGCGACGGCGGCCTGGCCGGCCGCCGCGCCCTGGTGATCACCACCGCCGGCGACCGCCCCAGCTCCTTCACGCCCCGTGGCCTCAACGGGGACCTCGAGTCGCTGCTTTTCCCGCTGCTGCACGGAACCCTCTGGTACACCGGCATCGCGCCGCTGCGCCCGCACCTGCTCGGCGGCACCGACTACCCCAGCTGGCGCGGCTACACCGAAGAGATCGGCCGTCTCCGCGCCCGGCTGGCCACCGTCGCTGAGGAGTCGCCCATTCCCTACCGCCGCCTGCGCGACGGCGACTACGATGCCGACAACGTCCTACGCCGCGACATCCTGCCCGGCCGGCACGACCTGGGCGTGCACCAGCACCGCTGACCATCCACGCCGACCGCACCCCGGCCTCCCCTCCCGCCCATCACCCCGGCTTTGGCGCACGGTCTTGATCACCTTGCCCTTGACGAAGATCTGCCCCTGCCGTTGCCGGACGTGACACCGAGATCGGCCTCCCGCGCCTCACCCGGCCCGTTCACGACACACCCCATCACCGCCACCCGCAGCGGAACCTCCATGCCCTCCAGGCCGGCGGTGACCTCCTCGGCCAGCTGGTCGACGCCGACCTGGGACCGTCCACACGACGGGCAGGACACGATCTCCAGCTTGCGCGGCCGCAGGTTCAGCGACTGCGGGATCTGGGATGCCGACCTTGACGGACACTTGTCTCATCTCCTCACGTGGGACTCAGCCGAGATCGTGGGGCGCCAGCAGGCCGGTGAGCTCGTCGTCCACCCCGGCCCACTCGCTCTCCGCGCCGAGCGGCACGAGGTCGTAGCTGTGGTCGAGGAACTCGGCCAGATCCTGCGCGTAGGCCTCGAACGCGGCGGTCCCGGCGGGGGAGCTGACGACCAGGACCACCAGCTCGGCGTTGTCCAGGTCGGGACGGATGCGCACGTCCCCGAGCCCGGCCTCGGCGAGCAGGCCGTCGGCCAGCAGGTCCCGGGCGAAGCACCACTCGACCCAGCAGTCCGACCCGGTGTGGAAGAAGGCGGTCACCGCGAACGGGTCGCGGGTGGCGTAGCGCAGCTCCACTTCGACCGGGATCGGCGGCGCGTCCGGCGTCACGTAGTCCAGCCGCAGCATTGCCCGCAGCACCTTGTGATCGTGGCGCAGCATGTCGCTCACCCCTTCCGATCCCGAGGCTCGGCCAGCATCGTGAGCGTGGTGATCCGGTTCGCCTTCACCGACGTGGCGGCGAGCGACGAGCCGGTGCGGAACTCGGGTATGTGCCCGACCACGGGACGCCGTCCCGGCGCGATGGGCACATGGGACAGCGGAGTCTGCGTCAACGTCTGCGTGGACATGGGATCATCCGTTCCTCGAATTGCCGGCCGTTGTGGTCCGCAGTGCCTGGCCACGATCTCGCCACGCCGTTCGACCGGCAAAAACCCGTTCCGGAAAGTGGAACAGACAGTGGCCGCCGACGACCCCCAGGTAGGTAGCGGCGGCCGCTCACCGGGCTGGTCGGGCGCGATTCGTGAAATGGTCCGGACATGGGGGATCCGGGCACCGACGGTGGCACTCACGTCGGTGCCCGGACGACTTTTCTCGCGGGCGGAAAAGCGGTGGGTGAGCTCCTCGGGGCCGGCGCGTCCGGCGTCTCGACCACCCGGGCCAGGTCGGACAGCTGGACGATGTGGAAACCCGGCAGTGTCGGAGTGAGACTCCCGCGGCTCGCGGTGCCGGTCAACAGCCCGTTCCGGAGGACGGGACAGGGCCCGGGGCGGGGCGAAGACCTGGTGCTCCCGGGCCGTGACGATCTCCTCGGGCTCGGGTCAGCCTCGCCCGGCCAGAGAGGAGATCACTTGTGTGACAAGGGTTTCCGGCACGGACGCGCCGCTGGTCAGGCCGATCGTGTCGACGCCGTCGAGCCAGCGGGGATCGATGTCGGCGACCGTGTCGATCAGGTGGGAGGCGGCCGATGAACTACGAACATTCCTCCTGGATCCACCGAAAATCTTGATGGTGTGACCGTGTCCTAGACACACAGATGCCCTCTGACTTGGGACGATTGTTCTTGCGACAGAACCAACCG
>NZ_JBIUAG010000063.1:0-22139 GCF_044547355.1 Kutzneria sp. NPDC052558 | reverse complement strand
GCCAGACCGCCCTGCTCATCCAGGACATCCTGCGCTGCTGGGCCGGGGCCTGCGTGCTATGCCAACGAAACCTTCCTCCCTAACAAAGTACTGTTCAACGTGAGGAAGGGCCCCTTCATGACACCGAACGTCATGAAGGGGCCCTTCCTGGCGTTGAACGAGAGGATCGGTCCCTTGATCTTGGGGTGACGCGCTGCCGACCGAGGGGTTGTCGGGGATTTGCGGGTACTCGTCGGGCTCTTGCGGCCAAGTGTCGTAATTCGTATAGTCCGGTGCACGTGGTCTCGCACCCTGCCTCGCGGGACCAGGAAGCGAGCAGTCGATGAAGCCTGCCCACCCTGTATTTGGCATGCCCGTATTGCTGGCCGCGACCCTGATCGCCTCGGGGGCCGCACTGGTGGCCGGGGCCGTTCCCGCCGCGGCGGCCACCTGCCCGACCACCGCGTCCGGCGGCGCGTCGGTCCCGTTCCGAACGGTGGAGGCCGAGTGCTCGGCCACCAACGGCGCGGCCGTCGGCCCCGACTACACCCAGGCCAGCCTGGCCTCCGAGGCGTCCGGCCGACAGGCCGTGCGCATCGGGCAGGGCCAGTACGTCGAGTTCACGCTGCCGGCCGCGGCCAACTCGATCAACGTCCACTACAGCCTGCCCGACGGCAGCTCCGGCCGGCTTTCCGTCTACGTCAACGGAACCAAGCTGAGTAGCGGCTTATCCGTGACATCCCGCTACATGTACATCGACACCGGCTGGATCCCGGGCGCGAAGAACCATCACTTCTTCGACGACTCGCGGCTGCTGCTTGGCCAGAACCTGGCCGCCGGGGCCAAGGTCCGGGTGCAGGCCGACGGCGGCGACGTCAGCCAGGCCACCATCGACCTGGCCGACTTCGAACAGGTCGGCGGGGCCGGCGCGCAGCCGGCCAACTCGCTGTCGGTGACCGACTACGGGGCCACCGCCAACGACACCTCCGACGACTCGCAGGCCTTCCGCAACGCCATCACCGCGGCCAAGTCGCAGGGCAAGTCGGTATGGATCCCCAGCGGCCGGTTCGAGATCCCGTCCGCGCTCGCGGTCGACCAGGTGACCATCACCGGCGCCGGGCCGTGGTACACCACCTTGCACGGCAACAACATCTTCAACAACGGCGGCGCGTCGGGCAACATCAAGCTGTCCAACTTCGCCATCTTCGGCGACGTCACCGAACGCAACGACGGCAGCCCGGACAACGGCTTCCACGGCGTGCTGGGCGCCGGGTCCTCGGTGCAGAACCTGTGGATCCAGGACACCAAGTGCGGCCTGTGGCTGATGAACGGGGCGTCCAGCAACCTGACCATCAGCAACAACCGGATCATCGACACGATGGCCGACGGGATCAACTTCGACGGCGCGGTGACGAATTCCACGCTGTCCAACAACTATCTGCGCAACAACGGCGACGACGGCCTGGCCCTGTGGTCCAACGGGCAGGCCGACTCGGGCAACTCGCTGACCAACAACACCGTGGTGCAGCCCAATCTGGCCAACGGGATCGCGCTCTACGGCGGCTCCAACAACACGGTCAGCGGCAACCTGGTGCAGGACACCAACGCCCTGGGCGGCGGCATCCTGGTGGCCAACCGGTTCAGCAGCGTCCCGCTGAGCGGCACGATCACCGTGTCCAACAACACCACGCTGCGGGCCGGGGCGCTGGATCCCAACTGGCAGTTCGGGGTCGGCGCGCTCTGGTTCGACGCCCGCGACCAGGCGATCACCGGGGTGGCCATCAACGTCACCAACTTCAAGGCGATCGAGAGCCCGTACGAGGCGATCCAGTTCATCGACGGCAACGGCGCCGGCAAGGTCATCCAGGGCGTCACCATCAACGGGGCGACCGTGCAGGGCGTCGGCACCTTCGTGCTGCAGTCGCAGACCCAGGGCACGGCCTCGGTCAGCAACCTGACCGCCAGCGGCGTCGGCGTGGTCGGCACCTACAACTGCCCGTACCCGACGTCCATCCCGAAGATGACGTTCACCGGCTCCGGCAACAGCGGCTACAGCGGCACCTGGGGCGACTGCTCGACGTGGCCGCCGCCCAACTCCGGCCCGCCGGCGCCGCCGACCTCGGGCAGCAACCTGGCCAAGGGCAAGGCGATCTCGGCCAGCGGCTCGCAGGGCGGCTTCCCGCCCGGCAACGCCAACGACGGCGACGCCAACACCTATTGGGAGAGCACGAACAACGCCTTCCCGCAGACGCTGACCGTCGACCTCGGCCAGGGGTACTCGGTCAACAAGGTGGTGCTGAAACTGCCGCCGTCCTCGGCATGGGGCGCCCGCACCCAGACGCTGACCATCCAGGGCAGCAACGACGGCAGCTCGTGGTCCACCCTGGTCGCGTCCCGCGGCTACACGTTCGATCCGGCGTCGGGCAACACCGCGACCGCCACGTTCGGCGCGACCACGCAGCGGTACGTGCGGCTGACCATCACCGCGAACACCGGCTGGCCGGCCGGCCAGATCTCGGAGTTCGAGGTCGACATGGCGTGAAACGGTTACGGGGCCGCACTTCTCGGTGCGGCCCCGTAGCTGTCATTCCTGTTCGCCCGGCGGCAGGTAGCCGTGGCCCGACAGGTCGAACCAGTTGCCCTCGGGGTCGATGGCCCGGTACTCGGCGAACGGCCGGGTGGTGTGCCGGACGGCCGGCTTGGGCAGGCCGGCCTCGACCAAGGTGGTCATCGCCCCCTCGACGTCGTCCACGTGGAAGCCGAAGTGGTTGAAGCCGGTGGGCACGTCCCCGTCCAGGGCCTGCTGGATGATGGCCAGGTTGATGTAGCCGTCGGTGAGGAACTGGCTGCCGTCGGGGTCGGTGTGGAAGATCCGCATCCCGAACTGGTCCCGGTAGAAGTGGGCCAGCTTGACCGCGTCCCGGGCGGTGAAGGCGAGATGGCGCAGCTTGGCGGTGGGCATCGGTGCTCCTGGAGTCAGCTGGCGGGAACCATGTTGTGGAAGGCCGTGATCAGCCATGCGCCGTCACGGCGCTCGACCACGGCCTGGGCGTGCGTGCGCACGAGCCGGGCGGTTTCTGAGTCCACTGTGGACGCCACGTGCACGACGGCGGCGTCGGCGCTGACGATCCTGACCGCCGGCTCTTCCACGCCGAGCGTGGTGCCGCGGAACCGGGACTCGAACAGCGTCTGATGGCTCTTGGCCACGGCCTCCCGGCCCTGCTGGTGCTCGCCGCGCACGTTCACGAAGTCGACGTCCGGCGCGAACACCGCGGCGAACCGCTCGCCGGAGCCGGCGGCCCAGCCCTCGGCCATACGCTGCCACAGCGCCTTGATCTCGTCGCTCATGCCGCCACCGCCTCGGTGCAGAGCTTCAGCGCCGCGCCGTCCGGCCCCCAGGCCTCGACGCTGTAGCTGGTCAGTCCGTTGATCTGCTCCAGGTAGCAGATGATGTTGACCGGCCAGCCGGCCGCGCCGAACACGTGCTCGTCCATCGGCGTCGGCCGGGAGGACAGCCGGCAGGCCCGCTCGGCCGGCACCCGGGTGATGCGGTGCCAGTCCGGGTGCATGTGGATGGAACCGAGGATGTCGAGACCGGCCCGGTCCGCCTCGCGGTGGATGCGCAGCAGGTCGGCCGGATCCAGCCAGTAGCCGCGGTCGGTGTTCTCGTAGGCGCTGCCGAACCTCGGCACGATCGTGGCGGCGAACTCCTCCACCGCCGCCGAAGAGGTGGTGCGGGCGTTGGCGCCGAAGGCGATTCGCCGCACGTGGCTGACCTGTGGCGTCGAATCGCCCAGCAGGACAGCGAAACAGGGTAGTGGGTGGTCGGCCGTCAGCGTCTTGTACACCGGCAGCGCGGTGGCCAGGAAGCGCTGGACGACCTGCGGACAGATCACCACAGCAGGGGTGGGATGACTGGGCATTCGGGAATTCACTCCAACCGGGAACCACATCGGTTCGATCGAGGATGCCGCATGTTCGCCCGCGGTTACTTCAGAGTTCGGTCAGAGATGTTTGCAGTCAAACGAATGGGACCGAATGGTTGACATTTAAACAAGCCGCCGCGACCTTGATCAGGCGTTCGGCCCAACCGCTGCCGGCACGCGGCCTCAGCTAACGGGCGGATGCCCTGCTCCCGCAACGCAACCGCGCATTCGCCGGACCGCCACCGCTGCCCGCAGCATCGGCAGATCGGTCGGGCGGCTCGGGTCCAGACCGGTGAGCCGGCCGATCCGGCGCAGGCGGTTGTCGACGGTGTTGGGATGCACGCCGAGGGCGGTGGCGGTGGCATTGCGGCGCAAGCCGGTGTCGAGGTAGGCGTCGAGAGTGCGCAGCAGGTCCTCGTCCACCGGGTCGAGCGCGGCGGCAAGACGGGCGCTGGCCTCGGTCGGTCGCGTGAGCTGGTATTCGAGCAGCACGTCGTCGAGCCGGTAGACGCCGGGCTGGCGGCGGGTTTTCACCGCCACCTCAAGGATTTCGTGCGCGAGCCGGACCGCCTTGGGCACCTCGGACGGCGTGGCGGTCTCGACGGCGACGGTCACGTCCGCGCCGGTTGCAGCGGTGAGGCGGGCGTGCGGGACATCGGCGACCGGCAGCAGGGCGATGCCGCCGGTCGGGGACAGCGCCGTCAACACCTCGTCGCGGCCCAGCCGACCCAACTCCAGTCGTACGCGCCGAACCTTCCGCCTGGCCGCCATGACGTGGTCGACGCCGGGCTGCGACTCGTCGGGATGCGGCCCGATGGCCAGCGCGGCGACCGTGTAGCGCTCGCGGAGCCGGATGCCGGCGCGGTGGGCGGCGTCGGTGGCGTCGCCGCCGTCGACCATGGCGGCCAGCAGCGCGGCCCGAGCCGCCTGGGTCTCGCCGGCCGTGCTCTCCCGATGCTCCAGGAATCCGGACGCGATCGCTTGGCACAGAACGTGTTGGAAGGTCAACAGCGCGCCGAAGAACCCGATCAGCTCCGGCCGGTCGGCCCGATCCAGCTCGGGCCGCAGGTGGGTGACGCACTCCTGTAGGCCCAGCAGATAGGCGTCGAGGATGGCCTCCATCGGGATGCCCTCCTCGCCCCGGGCGATCGCCGAGCCGCGGGCCTGCGCCATCAGCTCGGACGCCGGCACGCCGCCGTGGGGCAGCGACTCGACAAAGCCGCGCAGCACCCGCTCGGTCATCGGCCGGACATCCCCGGTCAGCGCCTCGACCGGCATCGAGCCGTAGGTCGGCAGCCGCTCCACCAGGCTCTCCAGCACCCGGTCCACCAGCGCCGGGAGGTCCACGTCCGCCAGCATCGCCACCTCCCGTTGTGACCCGTCACAACCATATCGCCGTCGGACTGGGTGAATTCGCCGTGCGACCGCCCGGCCATCTGGTGGAGGATTGTGAAGGACACCAACCAGGAGGGTTCGGCATGGCCTTCGGCGACTTCCAGTTCGAGATCTACTTCGGTGGCCTGCGCGGCGAGCTGCCGTCCCTGCCGATGAAGTTCGAGGACCTGGAGGCGCGGGCCGTCGAGGCGATGCCGCCCGCGCTGGTGTCCTACGTGGCCGGCGGGGCCGGGGACGAGCACACCCAGCGCACCAACGTCACGGCGTTCCGGAAGTGGGGGCTCATGCCCCGCATGTTCGTCGGGGCCAAGGAACGGAACCTGTCCGTCACGCTGTTCGGGCTGACGCTGCCGTCACCGCTGTTCATGGCCCCGATCGGCGTGCTCGGCCTGTGCGCCCAGGACGGCCACGGCGACCTCGCCGCCGCCGACGCCGCCGCCCGCACCGGCGTGCCGCTGACGTTGTCCACGCTCACCGAGGATCAGCTGGAGGACGTCGCCCCACGGCTGGGCGACACCCCCGGCTTCTTCCAGCTCTACACGCCCACCGACCGGGAACTGGCGGAGAGCCTCGTGCACCGGGCCGAGGCCGCCGGGTACAAGGCGATCATCGTCACCCTCGACACGTGGATCCCCGGCTGGCGGCCGCGGGACCTGACGCTGGGCAGCTTCCCTCAGCTGCGCGGGCGCTGCCTGGCCAACTACACCTCCGACCCGGTGTTCCGGGCCCGCCTCGGCCAGGACCCCGCCGCCGACCCCATGGCCACCGTCGGCCTGTGGGCCCAGCTCTTCGGCAACCCCCTGACCTGGGACGACCTGCCGTGGCTGCGGTCCATCACCTCGCTGCCGCTGATCGTCAAGGGCATCCAGCACCCCGACGACGCCCGCCGGGCCCGCGACGGCGGCGTGGACGGCATCTACTGCTCCAACCACGGCGGCCGTCAGGCCAACGGCGGCATCCCCGCCCTCGACTGCCTGCCCGGCGTGGTCGCCGCCGCCGACGGCCTGCCCGTGCTGTTCGACTCCGGCGTCCGCTCCGGCGCCGACGTCGTCAAGGCCCTCGCCCTGGGCGCCACCGCCGTCGGCCTCGGCCGGCCGGTGGCGTACGGCATGGCCCTGGGCGGGGCCGACGGCGTCGTGCACGTGCTGCGCTCAGTGCTGGCCGAGGCCGACCTGACCATGGCCGTCGACGGCTACCCGACGCTGGCCGACCTCACCGCCGACGCCCTCCGCCGGGTCGACTGACCCACCACCTTGTTCTTCTACGGAGGTCAGGGGTGGGGCTTGTCGGCCGGGGGCTCGTCCTTGCCGGTGTCGCCGGCCGGGGGCTCGTCGGAGGCGGACCGGGCATCGTCAGCCGGCGGAGTGTCCGAGGCTGACGGGGCGTCGGCAGGCGGCTGGTCGGTGGGCGGCTGGTCGGTGGGGCGGGGGGTGGTGAACCGGGACCAGACCTTGCCGGCGGCGTCGGAGATCACGCCGCCGACCTCGTTGAGGAACTTGGCCAGCGGATCGGTGGTCTCGACGAAGGCGTCACGGTAGGACTTGGCGGCCGACTTGACGTCGTCGGTCCACTGGTTGTGGGGCTCGTCGGTGCGCTGGGGGTAGACGCCGGCGAGGATCTGGCGGTAGTCGCCGTTGTCGACCCACTTCCGCAACTCGGCGGCGCGCACCACGGCCAGCGGGTGGGTCTCGCCGACCACGTTCATGAGCTTGAAGACGCTGTCCCGGATGTCGCCTTCGGCCTCGTACTCGCGGGCCTGCTCCAGGAAGGCCTCGATGTCCACCTCGGACGGATCGACGGCGCCGGCCAGCAGCACGTGGGCGCGCAGCGCGGTCTCGGGGTTCTGCACGCAGAGCAGGCCGGCCCGGTCGGCGGACAACTCGGCCTTGCGGTACCACTCGGACAGGGCGGCCAGCACGGCGCGCACGGCCCAGAAGCCGACCGGCATCCACGACATGTTGTAGGCCAGCTCGACCAGGCGCAGCAGCATCGTCCGGTACAGCGCGTGACCGGACAGCACGTGCCCGACCTCGTGGCCGATGACGAACCGCAGCTCCTCGGCGTCCAGCGCCTCCACCATGCCGGTGGTGATCACGATGAACGGCTCGTCGAGGCCGATCGCCATGGCCTTGGGCTGCGGATCGCGCTCCACGTACAGCTCGGGCGCCGGGCTGACGTCGAGGATCTCGGCGCACTCGTTGCGGATCTTGTCCAGCGCCGGGTACTGGCGCGGGCCGACCCGGATGGACGAGGCCCGGTGCCACAGCCGCTCGCGGCGCTCGCCGAACGCGCCGTTGACCGCCCGTAGCACCTGGGCGAAGCCCGGCACCGAGCGCAGCGTGGTCAGCGCGCCGCGGTCCGCCGGGTGTTCGTACGCTCGCGGGCTGATACCCGGGAAGCGCACCCGGCCCTCGCTGAGGGCCACCGCACCGGTCGAGTCATCCGCAGAAGTCACCTCACCACAGTAGCCACGGCGGCCGCGAGGGGTGGCGGAATCGGCTGATCGTTAGGATCGGCCCATGCGGATCTGCGTTTTCTGTGGTTCGGCCAACGGGCGAGAGGTGCACCTGGAGGCGGCCCGCCTGGTCGGCCGGACGTTGGCCGAGCGGGGCATCGGCGTGGTCTACGGCGGCGCGAAGGTGGGCACGATGGGCGCGGTCGCCGACGCCGCGCTGGCCGCCGGCGGCGAGGTGATCGGTGTCATCCCCGAGAGCCTGGTCGACTGGGAGGTCGCCCACGACGGCCTGACCGAGCAGCACATCGTCGACGGCCTGCACGCCCGTAAGGCGCTGATGGCCGAGCTGTCCGACGCCTTCATCACGCTGCCCGGCGGCGTGGGCACGATGGAGGAGCTGTTCGAGGTCTGGACCTGGGCCCAGCTGAGCCTGCACAGCAAGCCGGTCGGCCTGCTGGACGTGGACGGCTTCTACGAGCACCTGCTGCGCTTCACCGACACCATGGTGGAGACCGGTTTCCTGCACAAGCGGTCCCGCGACGTGCTGCTGGTGGACCGGGACCTGTCGGCGCTGCTGGAGAAGTTCGCCGACTACCAGCCGCCGGCGAGCAAGCGGGAAGGCTAGGGGGTGTCCCCTAGCGTTCGGGTGACTTGAGTCGAATCGCGACCTTCCGCTGCCACACTGGACAGTGGGAGGTGCGTCGCCATGAACACCCCTGGATTCCCGGTTTCCGCCGTCCGTCCCTACTTCTCGGTGGTCGTCCTCGAGGGCGAGGACTTCGCCGGCCTCACCGAGTTCCTGGCCGCCTCGGGCCGTGGCGACGTCGTCGCCCGGCACGAGACGCCGGATCTGGTGGCGTTCGTGCGCCGCCGCGAGGACCCGCCGACCTGGGCCGGCCCCGAAGCCGGCTTCGTCGACGTGACCCACCAGCTCACGATCGTGGTGCGGCGCGGCGGTTTTGTGGTGGTGTGCACCGACAAACCCAGCCAGGAGCGGTTGCAGACCTGGCTGGACCGGCAGTCCTCGCTGCGGCGCTATCCGTCCGAGGTGCTGGAGAGCGCGCTGATCCGGGGCGAGGTGAAAAACCTGTGGCTGCGGGGAATTCACCGCCGCACCAGCGTGAAGGCCGACGGCAAGGTGCTCAGCGGCAGCGCGGTGGAGCAGACGCTGAGCCCGCACGAGGACGGCTCCTACGTGGCCGGCTCGGCCAGGGCGGCGCTGCCGATGCGGCCGGATCTGCTGCTGCTCAAGGGAAACGCCGGGACAACGCCGCGTAACGCCTTGGTGTGGCTGAGCCAGCGGGCCGACTTCGAGACGTTCACGGCGATGGCCGCGGAGCTGCTCGACCTGTTGGAGGAGGCGCGGGCCCAGGGCGCCGAGCGGCCCGATTTTCTGGCCATGCTGGCCAGTCCGGCCGACATCGGCGAGGTGCGCGAGGCCTTCGAGGTGATCGTCGAGGACCCGGACACCCTGCCGCCCGGCTCGCTCAGCGAGGAGCTGCGGGAGCTGGCACTGTCCATCCGGGACGATCCCCCGGCCGTCACCGGCTTCCCGGACTCGGCCGCGTTCGTGCTCGACGGGGCCGAGGTCACCCCGGAGCCGGCCGGCGACAAGATCCGGCTGGGCGGCGAGTCGCCGATACTGGACACCGATCTGCTCACCGTCTACTACCAGTCCGGCCACTCCTACAGCCGCGGCCGCTTCTGGCAGGCCCGCGCCCCCGAATATCCGTTCCGCAACTGGCGCTTCGAGGACTTCCAGGGCTGGGACGTCCGGCGGGAGAAGCCGCGGGCCGACTCGCCGCAGCAGATCCACGACCGCGTCGGCAGCGACAACTCCCTGTTCGACTGGGTCGCCCGGCACTACGACCACGGCTGGCTGATCTGCGACGACGGACCGGGCGAGGTCGCCGACTTCCTGCACATCTCGGCCGGCCGCACGCTCAGCCTGATCCACGTGAAGTCGGCCAAGAGCCACTCCCGGGTCCGGGACGTGTCGGCCGCCGCCTACGAGGTGGTGGTCAGCCAGGCGGTGAAGAACCTCATCTACGTCAGCCGCGGCCATCTCCGGCCGCAGCTGTCCCGGCCCCCGGTCCGCAGCCCCGCGTCGTGGATCGACGGCCGCCGGGTCCGCGGCCGCCGGGACTTCCTGCGCCAGCTCGACGCCCGCGTGGCCACCGACGACATGCGGGTGGTCATCCTCCAACCGCACGTCACCCAACGCGTCTACGACCAGCTGCGCGGGCCGGCCGGCCGCGGCTCCCCCGAGCTGATGCGGCTGCACCTGTTGGAGTCCATGCTCAACTCGGCCCGCCAGTCGGCCACCGGCCTCAACGCCGACCTGGAGGTGATCGCCAGCAAGGACTAGCAGCAGCCGCAGGCGCAGGCGGTGCACCCACCGGCGAGTGCGAGGGCCTGGCGGGATTTCGGGACCCAGCCGTGGTTGTAGCGGCCGGCGAGGGCGTCGACGAAGCCGAGGACGGCCGAGCGGTCGGCGGCGTCGAGGTTCTCGATGCGGCCCCAGGCGGTGAGGGCGATCCCGTGCGACAGGGCGGGATAGGGCGCGAGCACGATGTCGCGGGGACGCTCGCGGGCCAGCGCCTGAAGGACCGCGACCTGGGCGGCGGGGGTGTCGCTCGCGTAGAGCACGTCCACGTGCCCGTGTTCGAGCGAGTGCACAGCCAGTTCATCGGGCACTGGCGAGCTGTAGATGCCGGGCGGGGCGGCCCACGGCAGGTGCGCGCCGGACGTGGGCGGCACCGAGTTGTAGGGGGCGTGCGGGGCGCCCTCGTAGGCGATGTGCGGACTGTCGAGGGTCGGCACCTCACGCCCGGGCAGCCCGGTCCGGTCGGCCGGTGGCGGCTCCTCGGCCGAGGAGCCGACGAACACCGGCGCCCAGTTCGTCCGGGAAGCCAGCACGCCGCCGGCCAGCACCGCCACCACCAACAGCAGGTACAGCGCGCGTGTCATGCCACGGCCCTCTTCCTTCTCCGTTCCCGGATCGCGATGACGACCGGCGACACGAACCGCGACACGGTGATCAGCGCCGGCACGGCCGCCTGGGCGAACGCGGCGGAGAACACCGGCGCGCCGCCGACCCCGTAGAAGACCCAGCCGCTGACCACGAACAGGCCGGGCAGCCAGAAGTTCACGAAGACGTAGGCCAGAAACCCCATCAGGACCACGTACACCGGCCCGTACCAGCGGGCGACCTGTCGGTCCCTGGCCGGCATGTCGTCCAGCCGCCGCCGCTGCTCGGGCTTGAGGCCGACCAGCGCCGACCGCACGTGCAACTTGGTCGTCTCCAACAGGTTCCGGCAGCCCAGCGCCGCCGACAGCAGCAGGTAGCCGTCCGTGCGCAGGCAGATCAGGCACTGGAACACGATCGACAGCACCTGGCTGAGCACCAGCGCGGCGAGGAAGCGATCGGCCAGCGGGGACAGGAATCCCCCGCTGCCGTTGGCCACGCGCAGCGCCAGGATCACGCCCAGCAGCGTCACGTCGAAGGCCATGCCGGCGGCCAGCGGCCCGAGCCGACGGCGACGCGGCAGCGACCACATCAGGCCCAGGTCGGTCTGCATCACCACGATGAACGCCCGGCGGCTGAAGGTGGTCCGGGCGTTCACGCCCTCGGCGCGGGCGCCCAGCCAGTGCCAGTACTCGTGCACCATGGCCAGCAGAATGCCCAGCACCAACGAGATTCCCAGGCACACCGCGGGATTCGGGGTGAACATGAAGTCCTCGAAGGCCGGCCGGTAGTCCGGCAGGGCCAGCAGCGCCCCGGCCGACCAGAGCGCGGCCAGCAGGTAGACGGTCCAGGCCGTGCGGCCGAACAGCAGCCGGGCCCGCTCCGGTCGGACGGAAGTCCACCAGCGCCGGGGAAACTGCTGTGTCCGCGGCCGGACCGACCGCCCGTCGACGCTGTCGACCAGCCCCGACTCGATCAGCGTCTCGACGAACTCGACCAGGTCCACCGGCTCGCCGGCGATCTCCGAGACCTCGCGGGCGGCCTCCCCGACGGTCTGGTCGGCCGACAGCGCCTTGATCGCCGTCACGCCGATCTCGGGCAGGGACACGAAACTGCCGGTCGCCGGATCGCCGACGACGTACTCGTCGCCGTCCTCCACAGTGGACAGTTCGGGGAAGCGGACCAGGCTCTGGGCGGTCACCGCCAGCGTGGCGGTCACTCCAGGTGTCCGCAGGTCGGGCAGTCCGGCAGCCGGTCCCATTCCCGGTGCACGGCCGTCTCGCCGCTGACCAGGTCGATCAGCCAGAGCCGGCCCAGCGACACCGGCGGCGCGAACCCGGTCAGCAGCCGCAGCGCGTCCATCGCCATCATGCCGCTGATCACCGCGGCCATCGGCCCCATGGCCCGGTTGACCTTGCCGACGGGCGCGCTCCAGGTCAGCCGGGCCGGCGCGTTGTCCTTGCAGTCGATGCAGCCCTGCCGGCCGGGAATGAAGCCGTAGTACGTGCCGCGGGAGGCCCACATGCCGCCGGTCAGCATCGGCGCCCCGGCCGTCACGCAGGCGCGGCCGACGATGTTGCGGATGCCGGCCGGCTTGTCTATCCCGCACAGCACCAGGTCCGCGCCGTCGATCAGCGGCAGGATGTGCCCCGGTTCGGTGACCCACTGGCTGACGCCGTCGATGCGCAGCTCCGGGTTGACCGCGCGGGCCCGGGCCAGCGCCCGCTCCAGCTTGGGCTGCCCGACGTCCTCGGTCGTGTAGAGGAACTGCCGGGTCAGGTTCTTGATCTCGACATTGTCGTTGTCCACCACCGTGAGCCGCCCGACGCCGGCGCCGGCCAGGCTGAGCAGCAGCGTCGATCCCAGGCCGCCGACGCCCAGCAGCACGACATGGGCGTCACGCAGCCGTTGGTGCATGTCCAGCGCGCTGGTGTCGAGCGAGGCGAAGGTGCTGAAGAAGGCCAGGTTGCTGGCGTACCGGTCGAGCTCCGGGCCGTAGTGCTCGGCGTCGGCGTCGACCAGCAGATCGTTGGCGTCCAAGGCTTTGACCGCGGCCTCGATGTCCGGTTCGGACAGTCCCGGCAGCGCGGCGTGGATCTGCGCGAGGTCGTGTTCGCCGTCAAGCAGCGTCAGCAGGGCCTCGACCTGGCCGTCCTCGTCGGACAGTTCGAAGTAGACACCCGGTTCGCGCTTGAGCTCCAGCACGCCGTCGGTGCGGATCAGGTGGAACGGCTTCAGTCGCGGCCGCATGGTCGCCCCCTCCGGTGACGGCCGGCCGGGACGGACCCGGCCGGCGCTCAGGTCAGCTCTCCGGCTCTCCGGTGCAGTTCTCGCAGCTCTGGGTCGCGACCAGCTCCTCGACCTTGCGAACCTTGATCGTCATAGCGCTCACCTCCTCGGCCGGAAAGCTACGTCCGCCCCGTTCCCGGGAGACAGGGAAGCGAATCGGGAAAAACCGGGACAAATTCCCGGGTCCGGTTCCCTACCGTCGGCCCTGGCCGGACCGTCGGGGCCGGCTCTACGGTCGGCGGATGGACCACCAGCTGGCCGCCGCGCTGGAGTCGGGGTCGTTCGCGCACGGGCTGCGGACGGCGATCCGGTTGCGGGGCCTGACCTTGGAGCAGGTGCAGCACGAGCTGGCCGACCGGGGCGTCGTGGTCAGCGCGGTGACGCTGAGCTACTGGAGCCGGGGCCGCAGCCAGCCGGAGCGGGCCCAGTCGATCCGGGCGGTGCGGCTGCTGGAGGACATCCTCGACACGCCGGCCGGCGGGCTGACCGGGATGCTGGCCCCGCCCCGGCCGCGCGGTCCGCGGCGGGCGCACGTGGCCGTGAGCATCGACCGGCAGCGGCTGTGGACCGAGGCCCACCGGCTGGACCGGGTGATGGCGCAGCTGGGCACCCTCGACGAGGAACGGCTGTGCCTGCTGTCCGTGCACGACCGGTTCCAGCTGGACGAGCACCGCCGGCCGGCGCGGCTGTCGATCACCGAGGTGGTGCGGGCCCAGCGGGACCGGGTGGACCGGGCGCTGGTGATCTTCCAGGGCCGGGAGCTTGGGCGCACGCCGCGACTGTCCGTGGTGCGCGGCGGCTGGCCGGGGCGGGTCCGCACCGACGAGGAAGCCGGTTTCCTGGTCGCCGAGGTGATGTTGGACCGGGTCATCGACCGTGACGAGACGGCCGTCGTCGAATGCGCGCTCCAGTACAGCGGGGAACCGGAGACGATGACCGACTACGACCGGCGGATGGCGTACGCCGCCCGTGGTTATCTGCTGGAGGTGGAATTCCATCCGACCGCCCTGCCGGTCCGTTGTTACACCACCACCCGGCCCAGCGTCGAGAACACCCGGCGGGACGTGCGCGAGCTGACGCTGGGCGGCGCACCCCACGCCCACCTGGCGTTGTTCGACGTCGAGCCGGGCATCCACGGCCTGCGCTGGGAATGGGAATAACAGTTTCAAACAGAATTCGGCGATCACCGAAACACAGTGTCCCGCGATGCGGGCGGCTCGCTTGTCCTGATTCGATCCGTGCCAATACCGTCCGTCTTCCCTGCATTCGAAAGACGGAGAGTTCCCTGCCATGCACGCATCCCTTATCGCCCTGGCCCTGGGCGCGTCCCTGCTCGCGCCGGCCCAGGCCGCCCCGGTCGGCGCGCCGGCCGGCCACGTCGCCGCCAACCGCACCAACGACCACTGGAGCGGCTACTCCGCCCACTCCGACACCTACAGCTCGGTGTCGGCCAGCTGGATCGAGCCGACCGTCGACTGCCGCACCGGCGGCGAGGTCGTGTTCTGGGTCGGCCTCGACGGCGACGGCAACGACAACGTCGAGCAGACCGGCACGCATGTGCTGTGCCGCAACGGAACGGCCATCCACACCGGCTGGTGGGAGACCTATCCCTGCTACAACATCATCGACTACGGCCACGTCGTCCGGCCCGGCGACAAGATCGACGCCACCGTGACCGACAACGGCAACGGCGCCTACCGGCTGTACCTGCGGGACGAGACCCAGGGCTGGACCGAGCAGCCGAACAAGCGGGCCTGCTCCGGGGCGGGGGACGTGTCGGCCGAGGTGATCACCGAGACGCCCATCTACTCCACCGGGCCGTCCGCGCTGGCCAACTTCGGCACCGTCACCTACACCGACGTCACCATCGACGGCCAGCCCCTGAGCAGCGCCGGCCCGCAGGCCATCACCATGGCCCGCCACGGCCACAACATCGACACCACCTCCGCCATCACCGCCGGCACCCGCTTCTTCAACACCTGGCTGGCCACCAGCTGATCCCCCACGAGTCCCGCTCAGCAACACACCGAATGCACATTTCCCGCAGTTTCGAAGGCCACATGTGGCGCACATTCGACTCCCAGCGCCACATGTGGACCGAAAAGCCGGGGGCGCGTGCGGGGGTGGGGGCGGGTGGTCACGGGGGGTGGGGGCGGGGTCGATAGATTCGAGGGGTGAAGGCACTGGCCCAGGGTGCGGGCTTCCTCGTGGTGATCGTGATCGTGGTCGGCGGGGCTGCCGGCGTCGGGGCCGCGCTGGGCCTCGGCGGGGTGTCCATCCTGGCCGGACTGACCGCTCTGTTCTGCTTCATCGCGGCCAACGGCGGCCCGCTGCGAGCGGACCTCAAGTTGCTGGCGGGGTTCGCGCCGGTGGTGGTGATCGGCGGGGCGCTGCCGCGGCTGCTGGGCGAGGTCTCGCACGTGGCCGGGGCGGCGGCGCTGGTGGTCGTGGTGTTCGTGGCCGCGCTGCTGCCGGTGTTCGGCACGCGCTTCGTGACCGTCGGCCTCGGGCTGGGCATGGCGTCGGTGTTCGGATTCGGCTTCCAGATCACCGGCGGGGCCAGCGGCTGGCAGATCATCGGGGCGCCGGCGGTGGCGGTCGCCGTGGTGATCATCCTGCGCACGCTGATGGGCCTCAGCGACCCGGACAAGCCGACCCGGACGGCGCTGGCCGACGTGCTGACGGCGCACAACCCCACCGCGGCGGAGCGGGCGGCCCGGGTGTGGCTGGTGGACCGGCCGCGGGCGTGGCAGTCCCGGGTGCTCAGCGCGGGGGCCCGGTTCCGCGCGACGGTGGGCGTCCTCAAGGGACGTCGACGCGCCCTGCCGGCCGACCAGGCCGAGGCGCTGACCGAGGTGATCGAGGCGGCCGACGCCCAGATGGCGACGCTGGCCGAGGCGGTCAAGGCCAAGTCCACTCCGGACGACCTGCCGCCGGTCACCCGGGTGCGGGCCAAGGTGGCGCTGCCCGGGGCGACCGGCCGGCTGGTCGACGACCTGTGGCGGATGCTGGAGTCGGTGCACGCCGCGGTCACCGCCCGCGATCAGTCCACTTCGGACTTTCCCCGCCATCTGCTCCGGCAGGTGCTGCGGCGGGAGCTGGAAGGCGCGTTCTCGTGGCGTTCGGCCCAGCTGCGGCACGCGATCCGCTGCGCGCTGGGCATGGCCATCGCGCTGGCGGTGGCCTCGTTCCGGCCCGGCGACCCGCTCACGGTGTCGTTCCTGATGACCACGTTCGCGATCATGCAGCCGGAGTGGCGGGACACGCTGACCAAGGCGTGGCAGCGGGTCGGCGGCTCGTTGGCCGGCGCGGCGGTGCTGGCGCTGGTGCTGTGGCTGCTGCCGCAGTCGGCGCTGCTGCCGATCGCGTTCGTGGCGCTGCTGATCGGCTTCCCGTTCATGCAGACGCAGCCGATGTTGTTCAACGGCTGCATGGTGTTCCTCAGCGTCGGCATGAACGCCTCGACCCGGCACCTCGACCCCGTGCACACGCTGATCGAGTACGTGCTGCTGATGGCCGGGGCGGTGGCGATCGGCCTGCTGTTCGGCTTCCTGGCGGTGCCGGGCGTGCCGCGGCCGCCGCTGAGCGCCCGGCTGGCGGACGCGACCACGGAGCTCCAGCGCCTGCTGCGCCTGGTGGCGAACCTGCTGCGCGGCGACGAGGTGCTGGGCCGCGCGGTCGGGGTCCGGTTCCGGGAGGCGGCGCGGGCGCACCAGAACCTGATCGCGCCCGAGCCGGGCAGCAAGGCCCCGGCCGCCGATCAGCAGGAGGCCCTGGACGAGGCCAGCGAGGGCCTGCGTGGCCTGACCGGCTCGGCGCTGGCGCTGTTCCGCCTGGGCAACACCGCTCCCGGCCTGGCCGACTTCGCCGCCGACGCCGCCCGGGCGCTGGACGACGGCGTCGAGCCGCCGGAGCCGCCGACCGGTCTGGACGACGAGCAGCGGCTCATCGCCGACATGGTCGTCGCCGACCTGCTCCGCGTGCAGAATGCCCGACCGGTGCTCGCCTGACCCGAGTGTCAGGCGGGGCCTGACAAAGCGTCCTCCTCTGCGCTAGCGTGTCAGACACTACCTGACACGACGGGGGAGGATCCCATGCTCAACTGCTCGTTCTGCACGAAGAGCCAGGACGACGTCGAGAAGCTGATCGCCGGACCGGGCGTCTACATCTGCGACCGGTGCGTCGACCTGTGCGTGCACATCATCGCCAACGAGAAGTCCCCGGGCCGGGTGCCGGAATGGTCCGAGATGTCCGACACGCAGATGCTCGACCGGCTGCCCCGCATCGCCAGCACTGTGGCCCAGGTCGAGAATGGCATGGACGAGTGGGTCGGCGAGCTGCGCCGGCGAGGCGTCACCTGGGTCCGCATCGGCGAGAAGCTGAGCATGACCAGGCAGTCCGCGTGGGAGCGGTTCACCAAGGCGCCGGCCAGCGAGGACCCGTCAGTGGAGGATGGGACCGAGTAGTCCCCCGTCGTCCTCGCTGGTCGTCGTGGTGGTGGGGGTCGTCGGCTTGGGCGGCTTCGGCTTGGTCGGCTTGGTCGTGGTGGTGGTCGACGACGGCTCGGTGGTCGTCGTGGTGGTGGTCGTCGTGGTCGTCCGCGACGAGGTCCGGGAGGTTCTGGTCGGTCTGGGCTGGGCCACGGGCGCGGGGGCCGCCGGGTCGGTCGTCGTGGTGGTGGTCTGCACGGGGGCGGCGGGCTGGCCCTGGAAGTCGGTTGTCGCCGGCGGCGGCATCTTGACCAGGGCCATGCCCAGCACCACTCCGGCGATCGCGGACACCACGAGCGCGGTGCTCGCGCTCATCATCCGGTCGAACGGGGTACTCGCGGCCCGGCTCACTGTTCTCGCGCCCTCCCACTAGTGGTTCACCAGGGCATACGCGCCCGATCGGGCAGCGGTTCAGGGGTTAGCCTGATCATGTGGCACAGGGGCGGATCACAGTTGACGGCGGGGAAATCCACTACGAGACGGCGGGCGCCGGCAGCCCGGTGGTGCTGCTGCACCTCGGCACGCTGAGCATGGCGACCTGGGATCGTGAATTCGAGCTGTTGGCGGCCGAGCACACGGTCGTCCGCTACGACGCCCGCAACCACGGGCAGTCGTCGACAGCCACCGGGCCGTGGTCCAACCACGACGACCTGCGGCTGTTGCTGGACGGTCTCGGCATCGGGCGGGCCACGCTGGTCGGCGAGTCGCTGGGCGCGCGGACGGCCATCGACTTCGCCCTGACCTGGCCGGACCGGGTGGAGCGGATGCTGCTGGGCGGGCCGGGATGCAGCGGCATGACCCACCGCGACCCGTTCATCGTCGACCAGCTGGCGCGCATGCGGGCCGCCCGCAGTGTCGAGGAGCTCGTGGAGCCGCTGCTGCGGATGTGGGTGGATGGCCCGGCTCGCACTCCGGAGCAGGTCGACCCCGAGGTGCGGGCGCTCTGCCACCGACTCGGGACCGAAACCATCTCCCGGCACGCGAAGGGGTGGGCCGGCGAGCCGGTCGAGGTCGGCGCGCTGGACCGAATGGCCGAGCTGACCATGCCGGTCACCGTGGTGCTGGGCGAGCTGGACTCCTCGGACATCTACGACGTGGTCGAGCGGATCACCGAGGACGCGCCGCGGGCCGAGCTGGTCACGATTGCGAACACCGGGCACGCGGTGAACCTGGAACAGCCCGACCGCTTCGCCGAGATCCTTCACGCGGTCGTCTCAAATGGACGGTGAGGGCGGGCCCTTCACCGGTTCGCAGTAGTGTGACCCGGCCGCAAGCCTGGTCAGTACCGCGCGGGTGCGGGTAGAACATGGAGACCCTGTCCTAGAGCGGAAGGATCGCCATGCGACTACGCCGCGGCGTCAGCTCGGTATTGTCCGTCGGGCTCGTGGCCGGCCTCACCCTGGTGGCGACGGCCGCACCCGGCTCGGCGCGGCCGGCCCCGGTCAAGCACCCGGTCGCGCAGGGCTACTTCGGGGCGGTCGTCTCGGACACGGCGGCCTCCACCCAGGCCGGCATCGACGTGCTGCGCCGGGGCGGCACCGCCGCCGACGCCGCGGTCGCGGTGGCGGCCACGCTCGGCGTCACCGACCCGTACGTGGCCGGCATCGGCGGCGGCGGATTTCTGGTGTACTACGACGCCAGGACCCACCAGGTGTCCACAATAGACGGTCGCGAGACCACCCCGGCGGCCGACGGCCAGAACATGTTCCTGGATCCGGCCACCGGCAAGCCCTACGCGTTCCCGACCGCGGTGACCAGCGGCCTGTCCGTGGGCGTGCCCGGCAACCTGGCCGCGTGGCAGAAGGCGTTGCAGCGCTGGGGCCGGTTCAGCCTGGCCGAGAACCTCAAGCCGGCCGAGGAGGTGGCCGACCGCGGCTTCGTCGTGGACGACACGTTCCGCGAGCAGACCCGGGAGAACGCCTTCCGGTTCACCCAGTTCTCCTCCACCGCGGCCCAGTTCCTGCCCGGCGGCGAGCTGCCGGTCGTCGGCTCCACCCTGCGCAACCCGGACCTGGCCAACACCTACCGGGAGATCGGCCGCAAGGGCATCGGCGCGTTCTACGGCGGCGACATCGGCCGTGACCTGGTCGACACCGTGCAACACCTGCCGCTGGCCCCGGGGGCCACGCTCAAGCCGATCACCGGGCCGATGCAGCTGTCCGACCTCAGCTCGTACCAGGCGCTGGACACGCAGCCCACGCACGTGAACTACCGCGGCTACGACGTGTACGGCATGGCCCCGTCCTCCAGCGGGGGCATCACCGTCGGCGAGGCGCTGAACATCCTGAACACCTTCGACCTCAAGGACATGGACAAGGTCCAGGCCCTGCACCACTACCTGGAGGCGACGCGGCTGGCCTTCGCCGACCGCAACCGCTACATCGGCGACGCCCGCTACGTCTCCGTGCCGCAGCAGCAGTTGCTGTCGCCGCAGTTCGCCGCCAGCCGCGCCTGCCTGATCAACCCGGCCAAGGCCGGCGCCAGCCCGGTCGCCCCGGGCAACCCGTCGTCGCCGGTCCCGTGCGCCACCACGCCGGCCGCCTCGACCAGCGACCAGGAGAACCACACCAACCACTTCGTGGTGTCCGACGCCTACGGCAACGTGGTGTCCTACACCAACACCATCGAGGAGCTGGGCGGCGCCGGCATTGTCGTGCCGGGTAGGGGTTTCCTGCTCAACAACGAGCTGACCGACTTCAACTTCGCGCCCACGCAGGGCTCCGCGCCCGACCCGAACCTGCCGGCCCCGGGCAAGCGGCCGCGCTCCAGCATGTCGCCGACGATCGTGCTGCAACACGGAAAGCCGTTCCTCGCGGTCGGCTCCCCCGGCGGCTCCACGATCATCACCACCGTGCTCCAGATCCTGATGAACCGGATCGACCTGGGCATGAACCTGGCGGACGCGATCGCCGCGCCGCGGGCCTCGCAGCGCAACAGCGCCACCACCACGGCCGAGCCGGCGTTCATCGCCGCCGCGACCACACCGGGATTGCAGGCGCTGGGCCAGACGTTCGCGGTCAACGACACCTCGCCGCTGGATCCGACGATCAAGATTCCGCCGACCATCGGCGTGGCCTCCGGCCTGGAGTTCAAGCCGGGCGGGCGGGTCATCGCGGCGGGCGAGCCGTCGCGGCGCGGCGGAAGTGCCGCCGCTGTCGTGTTGCCGACGTGCTACTGTGATTGACATGCAGCGCGCCAACGTCACGACGACGCCGGACACGGTCCCGGCGCGCTGATCGATACTTCGCAGCGAAAGCCCCGGGGCGAGTGCCCCGGGGCTTTCGCGTTGCCGGTCACTCGCCTCACGCAGACGAGGAGACCACCATGCAGGATCACCGCAAGCTCGGCCGGGAACTGGGCCTGTTCGACACCGATCCGTTGATCGGCGCGGGTTTGCCGTACTGGCTGCCCGACGGCGCGGCCGTGCGGCACGTGCTGGAGGAGTACGTGCGGGACCTGGAACGCCGGGCCGGGTACCGGCACGTGCATTCGCCGATCATGGGCAAACGCGCGCTGTACGAGCAGTCCGGGCACTGGTCGCACTACAACCACGACATGTTCCCGCCGATGGAGGTCGGCGGCGAGCAGATGGTGCTGCGGCCCAGTCTTTGCCCGCACCACGCCCTGATCTACCGGTCACGGGCGCACAGCTACCGTGAACTTCCCTTGCGCATGGCCGAAATCGGCGGCATGTACCGGGCCGAGCTGTCCGGCGTGCTGGGCGGCCTGTCGCGGGTGCGGGCCATCCAGCTCAACGACGCACACGTGTTCTGCACTCCCGACCAGGTGCTCGACGAGGCCAGGGCCGCGCTGGAGCTCATCCAGCGGGCGCACCGGGATCTCGGCATCAAGCCTGTGCGCTACCGGTTGTCGCTGCGGGGCGACGGCGGCAAGTACGTGGACAATCCCTCGATGTGGCAACGATCCGAGGACCTGCTGCGGGAGGTGTTGTCCGGCATCGACCACGAGGAGGCCGTCGGCGAGGCCGCCTTCTACGGTCCGAAGATCGACATCCAGATCGCCGACAGCGCCGAGCGGGAGTCCAGCATCTCCACCGTGCAGATCGACCTGCACCAGCCCGAGCGGTTCGACCTGAGCTACATCGGGCCCGACTCCGCCCGGCACCGGCCCGTCATGGTGCACCGCAGCCTGATCGGCAGCATGGAGCGCTGCATGGCCCATCTCATCGAGGTCTACGGCGGCGCGTTCCCGGCGTGGTTCGCCCCCGTGCAGCTGGCGATCCTGCCGGTGAGCGACGAGGAGCTGGCGGCGGCTGCCGTCGTGGAGCAGCGCTGCCTGGATCTCGGTCTGCGGGCGGAAGTCGTTGGGGCGGAACGGGGTTCCCTCGGCGCGCGGATCCGTGAGTCGCGGCTGGCACCGTACCAGGCGGTGATCGGGGCCAAGGAGGTCGCCAACGAGGAGGTCGCCCTGCGGCTGCGCGACGGCCGCCGCCTCGACCCGCTTTCCGTCGACGAGGCCCTGGCCCGCATCAGCGCCCTCGTCACCGCGCATTCCCTGGCCCTCTGGCCACGCTAGAAAACCGTGTCATGAAGGGCCCCATACTGACGTTGAACCTGGATCCACCGTTGATCTTTGATGGTGATCTTGGTGGCTGCGGGATGGTCGAATGGCCATGC
>NZ_JBIUAG010000062.1:0-24362 GCF_044547355.1 Kutzneria sp. NPDC052558 | reverse complement strand
GCGGTCCTGACGCGCCTGCGTCAGGACCGCATGGCCATTCGACCATCCCGCAGCCACCAAGATCACCATCAAAGATCAACGGTGGATCCAGGTTCCTCGTGGAGAAGGTGCGCCAGCGGGTCGCCACCGCTGTCCGCTGCGCCCTGGCCGGCGAGGGCCCCTACCGCCTCGACCCCGACAAGGCCCCGCTCCGCCTGGCGTGAAACCGACGGTCCCGTCTAGCGCGGGACCGGGTGTCGCATCGGCACGGTCGCGGCGGTGGAGGCGATCAGCACTGTGGCGGACCGGCGGTTGGCCGCGGACAGCTTGTGCGGCCGGGCGGAGTCGAACTGCACGGAGTCGCCGGCCTCCAGGGTCTCCTTGCGGTCGTCGACGGTGAACCGGACCGTGCCCGACTCCACGTGCAGCCACTCCTCGCCGACGTGCTCGGCGACCCTGGTCGGCTTGCCGGGCGAAAGCTCCACGCGCACCACGGAAATCGTGGCCCGGGCGCCGCTGAGCACGGTGTAGCGGCCGTCCTGGCCCTGGTGCGTGGGGGCATCGCCGGCCCGCACGATGTGCAGGTCGTCCTCGGCCCGTTCCTCGACCAGCTGGCTGACGGAGACGCCGTACACTCGGGCGAGCTGGAGCAGCGTCCCGATCGACGGCTGTCGCTCGCCCTTCTCCAGCCGGGACAGGTGGGGCGCGGAGATCCCGGTCTGCTCGGCGAGCACGCTGAGGGTGATGCCGCGCTCGCCGCGCAGCGCGCGCAGGCGTTCGCTCACGCGCAGGTCGATGTCGTCCACGAAGGCACGGTACACGGTGTTGTCCTGGAGGTGATGTCGAATGCCCTCAGGGCATGGTCGCGCCGCCGCGCCGCCAGGAGCCCAGCACCATCAGCGTTTTGGTGCTGCGCACGGCGCCGTGCTTGCGGAGCTCGTTGATGATGGACCGCAGGTGGTGCACGCCGTCGGCCCGGACCCGCACCAGCGCGTCCGGGTCGCCGGCGATGGTGAAGATCTCCAACACCTCCGGCACCCCGGCCGCGGCGGCGGTGATCTGCTCGACCTCGGTGTCGCCGGCGAACCGCAGCTCCACGAACGCCTCGAAGCCGGCCCCGAGCCGGTCGTGGTCGACAACGGCGGTGTAGCCGGTGATCATCCCGGCCCGCTCCAGCCGCTCGATACGGCGCTTCACCGGCGACGCCGACATGTTGACCTGCGCGGCGATGTCGGCGACGGTGCGTCGGCCGTCCTCGACCAGCAGCCGGACGATGGTGTGGTCGGTGGCGTCCACGGCGGTCAGATCTTGACCAGCAGGTCGGCCACCCGCTCGGCTTCCGTGACGTACATCAGGTGGCCGGAGCCCGTCCAGATGTGCACGTCGAGGCCGTCACGGCGGGCCTGCTCGGCGACCTCGTCGAAGGACCGCCAGGCCGCGCCCTGCACGTAGGTGGCCGGCGTGGACACCGGGTGCTTCGGCTCGGGCAGCGGCTCGCGGTGGGTGAGCGTCGGCATGGGGGTCGACTGCGCCTCCAGCCAGGCCACCTGCTCGGGATCGGTGACCCCGAACGGCCCGTAGTCGGCGAACGGCGGCCA
The DNA here is from genome assembly GCF_044547355.1 of Kutzneria sp. NPDC052558. Classification (NCBI taxonomy): domain Bacteria; kingdom Bacillati; phylum Actinomycetota; class Actinomycetes; order Pseudonocardiales; family Pseudonocardiaceae; genus Kutzneria; species Kutzneria sp. NPDC052558. The sequence continues at coordinate 22,785 of NZ_JBIUAG010000062.1, read as the reverse complement.
GGCCCACGGCTGCTCGGGCATCGGGTCGCCGAGCCGCGCGGGCAGGTCGGGGAGCTGGTCGAAGCAGGACTGCCCCGGCTGCGGGCGGAAGGCGTCCAGATAGACCAGGTGCCGCACGCGTTCCGGGACCTCGCCGGCGACGCCGGTGATCACCATGCCGCCGTAGCTGGAGCCGACGAGGACCACGTCGTGCAGGTCCTCCCAGTGCAGCAGGCGGGTGATGTCCTCGATGTGCAGGACGAGTCCGGTGTCGGGGCCGGCGAGATGGGCGCGGTCGGCCAGCCCGGTGAGGCTGGGCGCGAGCACCCGGTGCCCGCGGCGTTCGAGCTCCTCGCGCAGCGCGGCGAAGGACCAGCCGCCGAGCGTCGAGCCGTGCACCAGCACGTACGTGGTCATGGGGGGCTCCCGTCAGTCGAGGACGTCCGGCTCCTGCTCGACAACGAGGTCGGCGAGCAGGGCGAAGTTGTGGCGGGCCATGGTGGCGTTGCTGAACTGCCGGTGGGCGAGCCGGACCTCTTCGTCGGTCATGATCCGGGGCGTGCCGGCGGCATCGGCCAGCAGCTGCATCTGGCAGGCGCGGTCCATGGTGATGAACCACCAGGCCGCCTCGGCCACCGAGTGGCCCACGGTCAGCAGCCCGTGGTGCCGCAGGATCGCGGCCCGCCGGCCGCCGAGGCGCTCGGCGATCCGCTCGCCCTCGCTCTTCTCCAGCACCAGTCCCTTGTACTCGTCGAAGACCACGTGGTCGTCGTGGAAGGCGCAGGACTCCTGGACGATCGGCGCGAGCGGCTTGCTCAGCGCGGAGAAGGCCCGGCCGTGGATGGTGTGCGCGTGGGCCACCGCGACCACGTCCGGGCGGGCCCGGTGGATCGAGGAGTGGATCCAGAACGCCGCCTTGTTGGTGCGGCGGCCACCTTCGACCACGTGGCCCTGCTCGTCGATCAGCAGCAGGTCGCTGGTCTTGATGCGGGAGAAGTGCACCGCGTACGGGTTGACCCAGAAGCGGTCGGGGAACTCGGGGTCCCGGGCCGTGACGTGGCCGGCGATGCCCTCGTCGTAGCCGTAGCGGGCGAACAGCCGGAACGTGATCGCCAGCTCCCGCTTGCGGCGCTCGCGCTCCTCGGCCAGCGAACCGGACTCGTCCAGTTCGGGGATGTCCAGTTGCGGGATGTCCTGGTCGGCCGCGGTCATGGTCGCCCTCCTTCGGTCGCCCTCGAAGCATGGGCCATCGCCTCGGCCCGTGGCAACCCCTGGAGCAACAAAAGTTGTCATTCAGGCAATGTAGGGCCGTCGGGCCGCGCGCGTGTTTCTCGCGCGCCGGCCGCCGGCCGGGGTGGAAACCACCCCGTTCGCGGGGAAAGTCGCGAGTTCCTTGCCGGCCGCGCCGGTGTCCGGTCGACTTTTCGGCATGACCACTGCCAGCCTGCGGATCCTCGACAGCGACGGGACGGTGACCGAGTGCCCGGAGCTGCCCCTGGCGCCCGGCGAGGTCGACCTGACCGCCCTGTACCGAGATCTCGTGTTGACCCGGCGGCTCGACACCGAGGCGATCGCCTTGCAGCGCCAAGGAGAACTGGGCCTGTGGCCGTCGCTGCGCGGGCAGGAGGCGGCGCAGGTCGGGGCCGCGCACGCGCTCGCCGCGCAGGACATGGTCTTCCCGACCTACCGTGAACACGGCGTCGCCCTGTGCCGCGGCATCGACCCGTCGGCCCTGTTCGGCATCTTCCGCGGCACCACGCTCGGCGGCTGGGACTCCCGCGCCGCACGATTTCACTTGTACACCTTGGTGATCGGCGCTCAGACCCTGCACGCCGTCGGCTATGCCATGGGTGTGGCCCGCGACGGGGCCGTGGGCAACGGGGATCCTGGTCGGGACACCGCCGTCCTGGCGTTCCTCGGCGACGGCGCGCTGAGCGAGGGGGAGACCAACGAGGCCTTCGTCTGGGCCGCCGTCCAGCAGCTGCCGGTGGTTTTCTTCTGCCAGAACAACCAGTGGGCGATTTCCGCCCCGTACGCCACGCAGAGCCGCGTGCCGGCGGCCCAGCGCGCGGCCGGCTTCGGCTTCCCCGGCGTTCGCGTCGACGGCAACGACGTGCTCGCCTGCTACGCCGCCACCCGGGATGCCCTGCACCGGGCCAGGTCCGGCGGCGGTCCGACGTTGATCGAGGCCGTCACCTACCGGGTCAACGCGCACACGACCGCCGACGACGACGGCCGCTATCGGGGCGAGGAGGAGACCCGCCGCTGGGCCGCCCTGGACCCGATCGCCCGGCTGCGGGCCCATCTCCGTCCATCGGACGAGATCGAGCGCGAGGCCGACGCCTTCGCCGAGCGGCTGCGGGCGGCCTGCCGGGCCCTGCCCGAACCCGATCCCGACAGTCCTTTCCTGCACACGTATGCCGAGCCGGACGCCGAACTGCGCCGGCAGCTCGGCGACTACCGAGGCGGTGCGGCATGAGCGTGTCGATGGTGCGGGCCCTCAACGACGGGCTGCGGCGGGCGCTGGAGACCGATCCGTCGGTGCTGCTGCTCGGCGAGGACATCGGCCAGCTGGGCGGGGTCTTCCGGGTCACCGACGGGCTGCGCAAGGACTTCGGCGAGGACCGGGTGATGGACAGTCCGCTGGGGGAGGCCGGCATCGTCGGCGCGGCCGTCGGGCTGGCGCTGCGCGGCTACCGGCCGGTCTGCGAGATCCAGTTCGACGGCTTCACCTTCCCCGCCGTCAACCAGATCGTCACGCAGCTGGCCAAGCTGCGCCACCGCTCCGGCGGCGCGCTGGCCCTGCCCGTGGTCGTGCGGATGCCCTACGGCGGCGGCATCGGCTCCATCGAGCACCATTCCGAGTCGCCCGAGGCGTATTTCGCCCACACCGCCGGGCTCAAGGTCGTCACCTGCGCCACGCCGCACGACGCGCACTGGATGATCCAGGCCGCCGTCCGATCCCCGGATCCGACCGTGTTCCTGGAACCGAAGCGCCGTTACTGGGTCAAGGGCGAGGTCGGCGAGCACGACGACCTCCCCCTGGAGCGCGCCCGTGTCGTTCGCGGGGGAACGGACCTGACCCTGATCGGCTACGGCCCCTCGGTCGCCACCTGCCTCGCCGTGGCCGACCAGTGCTCGGCCCAGGGCCGCAGCGTCGAAGTCGTGGACCTGCGCAGTCTGTCCCCTTTGGACAGTGACACGGTTCTCGGCTCCGTTCGGCGCACCGGCCGGGCCGTCATCGTGCACGAGGCGTCGCTCTCGCACGGCGTCGGCGCCGAGGTCGCCGCCCGCATCCAGGATGAGGCGTTCTATCACCTGGAGGCCCCCGTCGCCCGGGTCACCGGTTACGACACGCCCTATCCGCCCAGCCGCCTGGAACGGGCCTGGTTGCCCGGAACGGACCGGGTTCTCGCCGCCGTCGACCGCACGTTCGGTCACTGACCACAAGGGACGGTTCCCGTGTCACAGCCACGCCAGTTCCTCCTGCCCGACGTCGGCGAGGGACTCACCGAGGCCGAGGTCCTGCGCTGGTCGGTCAAGCCGGGGGACGAGGTCGAGGTCAACCAGATCCTGGTCGAGATCGAGACCGCCAAGGCCGCCGTCGAGCTGCCGTCGCCGTACGCGGGCGTGGTCGCCGCACTGCACATCGCCGAGGGCGAGACCGCCGCCGTCGGCACTCCGCTGATCACCATCGACACCGGCGAACCCGCCGCCGTCGGCACCCCGCCGACCACCGACGACACCGACGAACCCGCCGCCCTGCTCGTCGGCTACGGTCCGCCCGCCGAAGATGCTCCATCCATAGTGGACAATCGGCCGCCGGCTGTTGTGGACAATCGGCCGCTGGCCAAGCCTCCGGTGCGCAAACTGGCCAAGGACCTCGGCGTCGACCTGACCCGCCTCAGCCCCACCGGCCCGCACGGCACCATCAGCCGTGCCGACGTGCAGGCCGCCGCGGCGCCACCCGCTTCCACTTCTTCCACTTCTTCTTCCTCCTCCTCTTCTTCTTCCTCCTCCGAGACCCGCATCCCGATCCGTGGCGTCCGCAAGCACATGGCCGCCGCGATGGTCGCGTCCGCCTTCACTGCCCCGCATGTCACCGAGTTCCTCACCGTCGACGTCACCCAGACGTTGGCGCTGCTGGACACCATCCGGGCCCGGCGCGAGTTTCGCGACGTCAAGGTGACCCCGTTGGCGATCGTCGCCCGGGCCCTGACACTGGCCCTGCGCGCCACGCCCGAGGCCAATGCCACCTGGGACGAGGCCGCCCAGGAGATCGTCGTCAAGCGCCAGGTGAACCTCGGCATCGCCGCCGCCACCGACCGTGGCCTCGTCGTGCCGGTGATCAGGGACGCCGAGCAGCTGTCGCTGCGTGAGCTGGCCGAGGCGATCACCCGCCTGGCGGCCGACGCCCGCGCCGGCCGCACCGCCCCGTCGGCCATGACTGGCGGCACCGTGACGATCACCAACGTCGGCGTGTTCGGCGTCGACACCGGCACGCCCATCCTCAACCCGGGGGAGACCGCCATCCTCGCCGTCGGCGCGATCCGCCGCATGCCCTGGGTCGTGACCGGTCCGGACGGCGTCGAGCACATCGAACCCCGCTCGATCGCCCAGCTCGCGCTCTCCTTCGACCACCGCGTCCTCGACGGCGCCCAGGGCTCGCGCCTGCTGGCCGACGTCGGCGACGTCCTGCGCACCCCCGGGCTCGCCCTGCTCTGACCCGAGTTGTCACACAGGCAACAAATGTTGTCCCCAAGCTGCTACGCTCGCCGAATGGAGAAGACCGTGAGACACCAGGAGTTCTTCCACGCCCTGTTCACGTGGTGTGCCGACCTGTGCGCAGGCCAGGCCAAGGCCACCGACGACGAGGTCCGCCGCTTCTGGACCGAGGACGGCCGGATGGTCACCAACGGCCGGGTCGAGGCCGCCGGCGTCTCGGCGCTGCGCGCCCACTTCGAGCTGTTCCCCCAACGCTATCGCACCGTCGAGATCCTCGTGCCCTTCCGTCGCTACATCGAGTCCGGCGATGACGTGGCCATCGAGTACGACATCGTCGGCGAGCTCAAGCAGGGCGCGGTGGCCATCGCCACCGGCGAGACCGACCGCCAGGAGGTCCGGGTCATGGCCAACTTCACGCTCGTCGATGGCCGGATCTCCGAGATGCGCGAGGTGGCCGCCAAGGTCGAGGGGCGTGACTGACCATGACCGGAATAGCTGTTCCTCAGGGATTCGCCATGACCCAGCCCCAGATTCGCGTGGCCGCCAGCATCGCCCACAGCGACATCAGCACCAGCATCGTGCTCTCCGGCTCCCGCGCCCCTCAGGTCTCCGCCAAGGGCATCGACCTCACTGCTCACCTCAACGTCCCGTTCGCCCGCCGCCCCAACCGCTCCCTCCTGCTGGACCTGCTCGTGCCCCCCGGTTCCGGCCCCAAGCCTCTCATCGTCTACATCACCGGCGGCGGCTTCATCCGCGCCGAGAAGGAGAACGGCCGCCTGCTGCGCACCTGCCTCGCCGTGGCCGGCTTCGCCGTGGCCAGCATCCAGTACCTCACCGTATGGGAGGGCGCCACCTACCTCGACGGCGTTGCCTCCGTCCGCGAGGCCGTCGCCTTCCTGCGCTCCAACGCCGCCACGTACGACCTGGACCCCACCCGCGTCGCTCTGCTCGGCGAGTCCGCCGGCGGCTACCTCGCCACCATGGCCGGCCTGGACCCCGCCAACGCCGTCCGCGCCGTCGTCAACAAGTTCGGCATTGTGGACTTCGGCAGCATCACCGAGGATTTCGACTCCAAGACCCAGGCCTCCCAGACCGGCCCCGACCTCCCCCTGGCCCTGTACCTCCATGGCGAGGGCACCGGCCGCACCGTGCACGACCCCATTCCCGACGCCAGCCCCCTGAACCACATCACCCCCTCGTCCCCGCCTTTCCAGCTCTGGCACGGCCTCGCCGACGGCATCATCTCCCCGTCGCAAACCCTCCGCCTGCACACCGCGCTCCGCTCGGCCGGCGTCGACTCCACCCGCTACGTGCTCCCCGGCGCCGGTCACGGCGACGTCGCCATCCTCCTCGGCGACCCCGAAGGCGCTCTCCCGTGGTACACCGAAGAGGTCATAGGCCTCACCACCGACTTCTTCCGCACCCACCTGCTGTCCTGACCGCGGTGGGAGGCCGTTGCCAGCGAACCGCATCCCCTGGCAGGGTGAGAGCCACGCAACCTGGGGGGAGCCAGTGCCATGCTCACACCGACATGGGAAGTCGACCCGCCTCGCGAATCGCCCCTGCTCGCCCATGTCAACGCCACGGCAACCGGCGGCGGGGTCTCCGAACTGCTCCGCAACCTGCTGCGCCACCAGCCCGCCGGCTGGGCGGTGATCGCCGGCAACGCCGACTTCTACGCGGTGACCAAATACCTCCACCACCTCCTGCACGGCCAGGCCGACCCGACCCGGCTCGACGACCCCGCCCTGATACGGACCTACCGCGCCACACTCGAACCCCAGCACGCCTGGTTCGCCGACCAAATCAGGCCGGACGACGTGGTGGTCCTCCATGACCCGCAGACCCTCGGCCTGGCCCCGGCGATCAAGGCCGCGGGCGGAAAACCCGTATGGCACTGCCACATCGGGGCCACGATCGACCCGGAACGCGGCCCGGCCAGGATGTGGCAGGCGTTCGAGCCAGAGTTCGACGCACTCGACGCGGTCGTGACCACTCTCCCCGAGTTCGCACCGCCGAACACCAAAAACCTGTTCCTGATCCCGCCGGCGGTCGACCCCTCGGCGGTGAAGAACCGCGACCTCGGCGCGACAGAGATTGACGCTCTACTGGCGGAGATCGGCCTCACCAGCGACAGGATCGCGCCAGACGTGGCCATCACCCACGAAAAGCCGTTGCCGCCCGACTCCCGGGTCGTGCTCCAGGTGTCACGCTGGGACCCGCTCAAGGACATGCCCGGGGTGGCCCGCTGCGTGGTCGGCCTGCCCCGGGACGCCCACGTGGTGCTCGCCGGCACCAACCCCACGGAGATCCCTGACGACCCGGAGGGCCTGGCCGTGCTGGCCGAGGTCCGAGCCGTGCTCGCCGAACTGTCCGAAGTGGACCGTGGGCGGCTGCACCTGGTGAACATCTCTATGCGAGACCAGGATCGCAACGCGCTCATCGTGAACGCCTTGCAGCGCCGGGCCGATGTCGTGGTGCAGAAGAGCCTTCAAGAGGGCTTCGGCCTGACCGTGACCGAGGCCATGATCAAGGGCAAGGCGGTGATCGCCTCCGACGTGGGCGGCCTGCGGCAGCAGATCACCCACGGGCACAACGGAATCCTGGTCGATCCGGCCGACATCGGCAGCGTCCGGGAAGAACTACGCCGCCTGCTCGACGACCCGACCCTGCGGCGCGAGCTCGGCGGGCGAGCCCGCGCCACGGTGCTGGAGCACTACACGATGCGCCAGTTCGCCGACGCCTACCGGCAGCTGGCGAAATCAGTCCACGAGGCGTAGCCACGCGTCGGCGAGGGCGGCGTGGGGTGGACGCCGTCCTCGGACCAGTGCTCGGGCTCGCCGCCGAGCCGGGCGAACATGTCATCGGCGGGCAGCAGCGGTCTTGTTGGCGGCGATCCCGGCGTAGACCCAGGTCACCGGCCGTGAGGGGTGCCGGAACCCCATTCGCCGGCGATGAGCTGCGGGTGCACGGGCGAGTCCTGCCGCCCGCCGGTGAACACCACGGTGCCGCCCGGCCGAAGCGTGATCGTCATGTCCCGAGGCTGACGCCGCCCGCTCACCGCATGCGCACACGGCGCTCACATGCCCCCTGACCAGGCACGGACAGGGAACGGAAAGGGCAGTCCGGTCGACTGAGCCCATGCCGATCGACCTGTTGTTCGCGACCATGCCCGTGCCCGGCCACGTCGTCCCGCTGCTGCCCATCGCCCGTGAGCTGACGGCCCGCGGGCATCGGGTGCGCTGGTACACGGGCCGCGTGTTCGCCGACCGGATCGCCGCGGCGGGCGCGGAGTTCGTCGCGATGGACCCGTCGATCGACCACCAGGGCCGCAATGTCGACGAGCTGTTCCCGGAGCGGGTGCGGCTCAAGGGCATCGCGAAGCTGCGCTACGACATGCGGGCGGTGTTCCTCGACCCGATCCCGGCCCAGGTCGAGGGCCTGCGCCGGGAGCTCGACCGGCAGCCGGCCGACCTGATCCTGCACGACGCGGCGTTCGCCGGGGCCGAGATCGTCGAACGGCTCGGCGGGCCGCGGGTGGTCAGCGTCGGCGTCACGCCGATGATGCTGCCGGCGCCGGACGTGCCGCCGTTCGGGCCCGGCCTCAAGCCCGGCTCCGACCCGCTGACGCGGCTGCGCGACCGCGCCGTGCGGTATCTGCTGGACAACGTGGTGTTCAAGCCGGTCTACGAGCACCGCGACCGGATCCTGCGCGACCTCGGGCTGCCGGCCGGCGAGCGCGGCCTGGCCGCGGTGTCCCCGCACCTGCACCTACAGAACAGCGTCGCCGGCCTGGAGCACCCCCGGGCCTACCTGCCCGAGCAGGTCAAGTTCGTCGGCGCGCTCGTCGACCCCGTCACCGCGGTCCCGCTGCCGCAGTGGTGGGAGCGGATGATCGCCCGGGGCAAGCCCGTCGTGCACGTCACCCAGGGCACCGTCGCCGACACGGACCTCGGCCAGCTGGTGCGGCCGACGATCCGGGCGCTCGCCGAGGAGGACGTCACGGTGGTCGCCAGCACCGGCTCGCACGACCTGGGCCCGTTGCCCGCCAACGTGTTCACCGCACCTTTCCTGCCATACGACCAGTTGCTGCCGATCACCTCGGTGATGGTCACCAACGGCGGATTCGGCGGCGTGCAGTTGGCGCTGGCCCAGGGGGTGCCGCTGGTCGTCGCCGGCACCACGGAAGACAAGCCCGAGGTCGCCGCCCGCGTCGAGCGTTCCGGCGCGGGGCTGAACCTGCGCACGTCGACGCCGTCCGAGAAGTCCATCCGCAAGGCTGTCCGCCAGGTGCTCGACGGGGAGGCGTTCCGCCGGCAGGCACAGCGGCTGGCGGCGGAGTACCGCGCGCATGACGCCGGTGTGCTGAGCGCGGACCACATCGAGCGGCTGGTCGGGGCGAGGGTCTAGATCAACGCCGCCAACGGGGTGGCCCCCGCTTGGGCCGGCAGCAATGCCAGCACCTCGTCGATCCCCTTCATCTCGGTCAACAACGCGTGCAGCGCGGCCAGATGCAGGGGATCGACGATCCACTCCACCGCCCGCACGGCGTCGTCTATCCACAGTGGACCGTCCAAAGTGGCCAGATGGGCGGCGGCCACGGCGGTGCGGACCGGGCGGGCGTAGCCGGCCACGTCCCGGAAACACGCGGCCGCCGCCTCGGGATCCCCTTGGCGCAGCAGATGTAGCCCCAGCAGATTGCCCGCCGCTGCGCCGAGATCCTCGGCGGCCAGGTCCCGTGCCTGCGCCCGGACCCGCTCCAGACACGCGCCGGCCGCGGCGGGGTCGTCGGTGAGGTCGAGGTAGGCCAGCCGCAGCTCGGCGTAGCCGCACTTGACCGGCGCATACGCGGCGCGTGCGCCGTCCCGGGCTCGCTCCCACCGGGCCCGGGCCCGGTCGCGGTGCCCGGCGTGCTCCTCGGCGTCCCCGAGTCGTAGCTGCGAGTAGAGGATGCCGAACGGGTCGCCGAGCTCCTCGAAGTACCGCAGGTTGGACCGCGCGGCCTCGACCGCCGCGTCGAGGTCGCCGTCGCGGCGGTGCTGCTCGGACCACACGGCGTCGAGCACGCCGCGCAGCCATGGCTCGTCCAGGCCGACGATGGCCTCCTCGGCGTCGTCCAGGCATTGTCGCGCCTCGGCCCCGGGCCGTTCGTACACGGCCACCGCCGCCACCGCCGGCATCCCGATCCGGAACCCGTCGGGATTTGACCGGTAGAGATCGCGCACGCGCTGCGCGGACCGCCAGGTGTCGGGCCTGCGGCCGGACATGCGGCCGAGGTAGCTGTGCCAGCCCAACGCCGTGGCGAGCATCGTCTCCACGCCGGGAGTTGGCTTGGCGTCGAAGCATTCCACGGCCCGGCCGAGCCAACGGGTGCCCTCGGCCTCGCGTCCGCTGATGTACCAGAAGTAGCCGAGCAGGCCGTGCAGGGTGATCGCGCCGGCCCCGTCGCCGCGCTCCAGCAGCCAGGTCGTGACGGCCCGCAGGTTGGGCAGCTCCGGCGTCATCCGCCGCATCAGCTCGTGCTGCCGGGGCCCGGTCAGGCCGGTGAACATCTCCTGGGCGAACGCCAGCATCGCCGCGGCCTGCCGGTCGCGGAACTCGCTGACGTCGGCCGTCGCCTCGGCATACACCCGCACAGTCTCCAGCAGCCGGAACCGGTCGTCCGGGCCGCGCACGACCAGGGACTTGTCGACCAGCTGCGCGAGCACGCCGACCGTGGTGCCGCACACCCGTTCGGCATCGGCGAACGTGCAGCCGTCGCGGAACACCGACAGCGCGGCGAACACTCGTTTCTCCTGTGGCGACAGCAGTTCGTGGCTCCAGTCCAGCACCGCCCGCAGCGAGTGGTGTCGGGCCGGCGCGTGTCGGGAGACGTTGGCCAGACCGTCCAATCTGGACTCGATCTGGTCGAGCGAGAACAGCCGGGCGCCGGCGGCCGCCAGTTCCAGCGCGAGCGGCAGCCGGTCGAGCCGCGCGCACAGCTGCGCCACCGCCGCGTCGTCGTCCCGGGCCGACGGCGCGCGGTCGCGGAACAGCCGCATGGCCGCCTCGATTGCCAACGGCGGCAACGGAACCAGCCGTTCACCCTCGACGTTGAGCGGTTCGCGGCTGGTGGCCAACACGCTCACCCCGGGACAGGCGCCGAGCAGGAACCGGACCTGGGCCGCCGCGTCCTCGATGACGTGCTCGCAGTTGTCCAGCACCAGCAGGACTTCCCGGCCTCGCAGGTAGGCCAGCAGCCGATCGTCCTCCTCGAACCCCAGCGCGCTCGCGACCGCGTCCAGCGCGCTCGCGTCCCGGGCGATCGGGGCCAGCTCGACCAGCCACACCCCGTCCCGATAGCGGTCGCGCAGCAGGTGCCCGAGCTCGCGCGCGGCCCGCGTCTTGCCCACGCCGCCGGGGCCGATCACCGTGACCAGGCGGTGCTCGGCCAGCAGCCGGCGCACGTCGGCGAGGTCGGCGTCGCGGCCGATCAGCGTGCCGACCGGATGCGGCAGGTTGCCGGCGGGCCGCACCGGCTCATCCCGCAGGAGTTCCAGGTGCAGCGCCATGATCTCGGGCGAGGGGTCGGTCCCCAGCTCGTCCGCGAGCCGTTCGCGCAGCTCGGCGAACACGGTCAGCGCCTCGGAGCGGCGGCCGGCCCGGTGCAGCGCGGTCATGAGCTGGCCGGCGAACCGCTCCCGCAACGGGTGTGCCGCGGTGAGCCCGGTCAGTTCGGCCACCAGGTCCTCGGCCCGGCCCAGCGCGAGCTCCGCGTCGATCACCGTCTCCAGCGCGGTGAGCCGGACCTCGGCCAGCCGGGCCAGCCAGGCCTCGGCGAAGTCGTACGGCTCGGGTTCCCGCCACCCCGCCAGCGCCTCGCGGAGAACCTTGGCCGCCGACTCGTGCTGGTCGGCCGCCGCCAGCTGCCGGCCGCGTTCGCACGCCTCGGTGAACACGGTGGCGTCGACCTCGCCGGGCTTGGTCACCAGCCGATAGCCGGCGGGCTCGGAGACCAGCCTCGGTTCGGGCAGCGCGGCCCGCAGCTTGGCGATCTGCACGTGCAACGCGTTCACCGGGTCCTTGGCGTTGCGCCCGGTCTCGAACAGCCGCCCGGGGCTGACCGCCTCGGGGCCCGCGAGCACCAGCATCGCGAGGATCGCCCGGGCCCGGGCGCCCGGCAACGCCACCGGCGTGCCGGCGTCGTCCCGCACCTCGACCGGCCCGAGCAGCTGAAAACGCATGCGGGGGAGTCTCTCACGCGAGCGCGGACCGTCACGGAACTCCGGGTGCGCGGGGGCACGTTCGCCTGCCCCTGCTCTACTCGTGTACCAATGGTACATTGACGTGGTGGCCGACCTGATCGAGCTCTACCAGGACCTGCACCGCAACCCCGAGCTGTCGTTGCAGGAGGTGCGCACGGCCCGGGTGCTGGCCGAGGAGTTGCGGCCGCTCGGGTATGAGGTGACCACCGGCGTCGGCGGCCACGGCGTGGTGGGCGTGCTGCGCAACGGCGACGGCCCGGTGGTGATGCTGCGGGCCGACATGGATGCGTTGCCCGTGCAGGAAAAGACCGGCCTGCCGTACGCGAGCACCGCGCGGGGGACCGATCTCGACGGCAACGACGTGCCGCTCATGCACGCCTGCGGCCACGACATGCACAGCACCTGCCTGATCGGCGCGGCCGGGCGGCTGGCGGCGGAGCGCCAGACCTGGTCGGGCACGCTGCTGGTGGTGTTCCAGCCGGCCGAGGAGCTGGCCAGGGGCGCCCGGGCGATGGTGGCGGACGGGCTGTTCGAGCGGTTCCCGAAGCCGGACATCGTGCTGGGCCAACACGTCACGAACATCCCGGCCGGCGTCATCGGCTACGCCACCGGGCCGGTGATGTCGGCCATGGACTCCGTGCAGGTGACGCTGCACGGCCGCGGCGGCCACGGATCGATGCCGGACCAGACCATCGACCCGGTCCTGATGGCGGCCAACGTGGTCACGCGCCTGCAAGGGATCGTGGCCCGCGAAGTCCCGCCGGCCGAGACCGCCGTGGTCACCGTCGGGCGGTTGCGGGCCGGCGCCAAGGACAACATCATCCCCGACACCGCCGAGCTGGGGATCAACCTGCGCGCCTACTCGGCCGAGGTCCGGGACCAGGTGCGGGCCGCGATCGAACGCATCGTCCGCGCCGAGGCCGCCGCCAGCCGGGCCGAACGCGAACCCGACTTCGACTGGACCGTGAGCGCCCCGGTCATGGTCAACGACCCCGACGCGACTCTGACAACGGTCGACGCCTTCGTCCGGCACTTCGGGGAACAGCGGGTGACCGAGGTGCCCCGCCAGACCGCCAGCGAGGACGTCGGCGTCTACGGCCAGGCGATCGGCGTGCCGACCGTGTTCTGGTTCTGGGGCGGCATGGACGGAGATGCCAGGCCCAGCAACCATTCCCCGGAGTTCGCCCCGGTCATCGAGCCGACCCTGACCACCGGCGTCGAGGCCCTGGTCGTCGCCGCGCGCACCTGGCTCGATGGCTGACACGCCCAGGGAGAAGCTGCTGGACGGCGCTCGGCGACTGCTGGACCACCGGGGCCGGCTCAGCGATCTGACGCTGCGCAAGCTGGCCGACGCCCTGGGCACCAGCCACCGCATGCTGATCTACCATTTCGGCTCCCGCGACGGCCTGCTGGCCGCCCTGTTGAGCCAGATCCGCCGCGAGCAGCAGCGGCGGATCCTCTCGCTCGGCACCGAGGCCGCCTACCAGGACGGCCTGCGCCTACTCGACCAGATGTTCCTCGACCAGGCCGAGAGTCCCCACACCCCCGCGTTCTTCTACGTGCTCGGCCTGGCGGTGCAGGACCCCGACACCTACCGCGAGTTCCTCGACACCCTCGACGACTGGACCACCGTCTACACCACCCTCGGCGTCCGCGAGGGCCTGCCCCGGACCGCCGCCCGCGCCCGTGCGCACGCCCTCGTGTGGTCCCTGCGGGGCCTGCTCGTCCAGGCCGTCGCCACCGGTGATCACGTTGGGGCGCGCGAAGAACTCCGCGAGGTCATGGCGCAGCTGGGTTTCAGGTGAGCAAGCCCGAGGTCAGCAGGACCAGGCCGAGGGAGCAGCCGGCGACCACGACGAGCCCCAGGGCGGCGACGATCAGCGGGCGCAGGCCGGCGCGGGCCAGCTCGCGCAGGTCGAAGTTGAGGCCGACGCCGGCGAAGCAGAGCAGGAACGCCCACTTGGACAGGTTGCCGAGGCTGGTGACGTCGGCCTTGGCGAACACGCCGGCCGTGGCCAGGGCGGACACGGCGATGAAACCCAGCACGAACTTGGGGAAGGTGCGCCAGACGAAGGCGGCGCGGCCGCCGAGGGTGGTGGCCACCGACCGGCCGCCCCGGGTGGACCAGTAGGCGGCGTAGCCGAGCACGACCAGCCCGATCAGGGCGTTGCGGGTGTTCTTGACGGCGACCGCGACCTGTTGCGCCTGGGCCGAGTAGGCGGCGCCGGTGGCGGTGGTCTCGGCGGTGTTGTCGACGGCGAGCCCGGCCCACAGGCCGAACTGGGTGTCGGACAGGTGCAGCAGGTGGCCGATGGCCGGGAAGCTGAACAGGGCCACCGCGCCGAGCGCGAGGATGGCGGCGATGGCGTAGCCGGAGTCCTCGTCGTCGGCGTCGATCGCGCCGCGGCCGGCGATGATCGCGGACACCCCGCAGATGGAGGTGCCGATGGCCAGCAGCGTGGACAGCTTGCCGCCGAGCCCGAAGGCCTTGCCCACCAGCAGGATCACCACGGTGGCGACGGCCATGTCGATGAGGATGATGCCGAGGCTGAAGCCGCCCAGCTTGGCCAGGTCGCCGAGCACGAAGCGGGCGCCCAGCAGCACGATGCCGGTCTTGAGCCAGAACTCGTAGCTGGCCACGCCCGGCCGGAACAGCGCCGGCAGGCCGATCACGTTGCGGATGAGCAGCCCGATGAGGATCGCCCACAGCACGTACTCGATGTCGGGCAGCGCGACGCCGGTCGCCTTGCCCACGCTGCGCAGGCCGTTCTGGGCGAACGTGCCGAGAATGCCGACGGCGGCGAGCAGCAGCAGGCCCGGCAGGTAGCGCAGCACCGGGACGCCGGTCCGGCTCTCGGTGGTGCTCATTTGACCAGGAAGGAGATCGCCGGGAGCAGACCGGTCGCGGCCAGCACGACGAGCACGCCGGCGACGATCACCGCCGCCCAGTCGGCGCCGATCCGGGCGAGCGGGTTGCCGCGTTCGGGTGAGGAGCCCATGTCTGCCTCCGAGGACTGTCGATTGTGGACGATCGCGCTGTGGCGGCAGCGGAACTGTAGAACCGCCGGCGGCGATCGGACAGCCTGTCCATCAGGTGGGACGAATGGGACGAGATGAGCGCCGCTGCCACTCCTGGGCCAGCAGCTGGTAGGAGCGGACGCGGTCGGCGTGGTCGTGGGTGATGGTGGTGACGATCAGCTCGTCGGCCCCGGTGGCGTCCCGCAGCAGCTCCAGCTGGTCGGCCACCTGCGTCGGCGTGCCGACGAACTGGGTGTCGACGCGATCGGCGACCAGCTCCCGGTCGGCGTCGCTCCACACGTGGGCGCGGGCCTGCTCGGGAGTGGGGAACGGGATCGCGCCCTCGGCGGTGCGGATGCTGCGCACCCACAGCCCGTAACCGGTGGCCAGTTCCCTTGCCGCGTCCGAGGTTTCCGCGACGACAACATCGGCCGACACGCTCACGTAGGGGCGGGAGAGGACCGCCGACGGCCGGAAGGCGGCGCGGTAGCCGGCGACGGCCTCCAGCACGGTGGCCGGGCTGACGTGGTAGTTGGCGGCGAACCGCAGGCCCCGATGGCCGGCGACGGTCGCGCTCTCCCCGCCGCTGGTGCCCAGGATCCACAGCTCCAGCTCGGCTCCTTCGCCCGGCACGACGTGAGCCTGCTCGCCGTTGAGCTCGTAGGTGCCGGCCAGCAGGGCCAGCACGTCGTCGACCTGCTCGGTGTAGTCCTGGGGCTCGGCGTTGGGCAGCTGCAACAGCCGGCGCTGCAACGGGATGCGCGGCGAGGCCAGGAGCTGGGCATAGGAGAACCGGGGCGGAATCAGCAAACCGTTGGACACCGGCGCCGCCGGTTCCAGCACCGGCGCCGGCGTCCGGGGCCGTCCGCCCGATCGCCCGAGGCCCAGGTCGAACCGACCCGGGTGCACGGCGTCGAGCAGCCCGAATTCCTCCACAGTGGACAGTGCCGTGCGGTGCCCCATCTGCACCGCGCCCGACCCGAGCCGAATGGTCGAGGTCGCGGCGGCGGTCAGCGCCAGCACGACCGCCGGCGACGTGCCGGCCACGCCCGGATTGAGGTGGTGCTCGGCGAACCAGTAGCGGGCGTAGCCGAATCTTTCCGCCTGCTGGGCCAGATCCACGCTGTTGCGCAGCGCCTGGGCGGCGGTCGAGCCGGACGAGATCGGCACCAGGTCGAGCACCGTGAGCGGAGTGTCGGCCATGTCAGTCCACCTCCGCGCTCGGCCACGGCGGATCGGGAATGTCCTTGCGCAGCACCGGGGCGATCTCCCGCTGGAACAGCTCCATCGACTCCCGGTGCTGGGCGTCGGTCAGGCCGCCGGGCTCCGCGTGCAGGTGCAGCACGGTGTGCCCGAACTGCTCGTGGTAGCGGTGGACCTTGTCGATGACCTGCTCGGGGCTGCCGATCAGCGCGGAGCTGCGGTCGGCGAAGTCCTCGACCGACGTGAACACCGGGGTGAGGCCCATCTTCCGTTGCAGGGCCAGGCCGGCCTCGAACACGGGACGGTAGGCGTCGATGGCGTCCTGGGACTTCGGGGTGGCGTAGTAGCCGGCGGTGCCGGCCCCGACGACCGCGGCGGCCGGGTCGTGCCCGTAGAACTCCCAGCGTTCCCGGTAATAGCGCACCAGCTCGGCATACGGCTCGATCGGATTGGTCACGTTGGCCGAGAACAGCGGATCACCGTAGCGGGCGGCCAGGTCCACCGACTCCCGGCTGGTGGCGCTGCCGTGCCAGACCCGGATCGGCCGCTGCAACGGCTCCGGCCACACCTCGGCCTCGACCAGCGACGGCCGGAACCGGCCGGTCCAGGTGACCTTGTCCTCCCGCCACAGCCGGCGGAACAGCTCGTAGGACTCGGAGTTGCGGTCCCACTGGTCGTCCTCGGTGACGTGGAACAGCTGCCGCTGGGCCGATCCGTTGCCCTTGCCGATGATCAGCTCCAGCCGGCCGCCGGACAGGTTGTCCAGGGTGGCGTAATCCTCGTAGGCCCGCACCGGATCGAGCAGGCTCAGCGTCGTCACCGCCGTGAACAGCCGGATCCGGGAGGTCAGCGCGGCGATGTGGCTGAGCACCACCGGCGGCGAGGAGGAGATGAACGGCCGCTCGTGCCGCTCGCCGACGCCGAACCCGTCGAAGCCCAGCTCCTCGGCCAGCAGCGCGTTGTCCAGCACCTGCCGGAACCGTTGGCGCGTCGGCGTCTGGTCGGCGTGCACGATCAGCGTGATGGCCAGGAACTTCATGACGCACGCTCGGTCAGGTCGCCCCGGCGCGTCAGCGGCGGCCGCAGGCCGAGATGCTCCCGCAGCGTGGCGCCGGCGTACTCGGTGCGGTAGACGCCGCGTTCCTGGAGCTCGGGCACGAGCAGGTCGACGATGTCGTTGAGGCCGTCGGGAATGATGTAGGGGGTGATGTTGAACCCGTGCACGGCCCCGTGGCGGGCGAAGCGGGTGAACTTGTCGGCGAGGGCGGCGGGAGTGCCGACGTGGCCCCGCTGAGGGCCGAGCGCGATGGCGGTTTCCCGTAGCGACCAGCCGTTGGCCTCGGCCTGCTCACGCCACTTCGTGACCACGGCTTGGGGATCGGCGACGCGCCGAGCGCCGAAGGCGCCCGTGTTCTCCACGACGACGGCGTCCTCCTTGGGCACCGGGCCTTCGGCGTCACGGTCGGAAAGGTCGAAACCCCAGACCAGGCTGGCGATGTTCAGCGCGGTGGCCGGAGTGACCTGCTCCAGCCGCACCCAGCGGGCCTTCTCCCGCGCCTCCTGCTCGGTCGCCCCGATGATGATCTCGGTGCCGGGCAGGATGCGCAGGTCGTCCTCGGGCCGCCCGGCCGCGCGCAGCCGCCGTCGGATGTCCTCGGCGAAGGCCAGCGCGTCGTCGAAGTCGTTGCCGTGCGCGGAGAAGATGACGTCGGCGTTGCGGGCGGCGAAGTCACGGCCGTCCGAGGAGTCGCCGGCCTGGAAGATCACCGGATGGCCCTGCGCACTGCGGGGCAGCGTCGGAGTGACCTCGATGTCGAACTGGCTGCTGCGCTGACGAACCGGCGTCACCGGGGCCGACCAGGCCTGGGCCTCCCGAGACGTGGCCACGGCGTCGTCGGCCCAACCGTCCCAGATCGCCCGCGCGGCGGTGAGGAACTCCTCGGCCCGGCGATACCGGTCGGCGTGGTCGAGATAGCCGCCACGCCGGAAGTTGGCCCCGGTCCAGGCGTTGTCGGTGGTCACGACGTTCCAGCCGGCCCGGCCCTCGGACAGCAGGTCCAGCCCGGACAGCCGCCGGGCCAGGTCGGCCGGCTCGTTGAAGGTGGTGTTGGAGGTGCTGACCAGCCCGATCCGCTCGGTCACGGCGGCCAGCGCGGCCAGCTGGGTGATCGCGTCCGGGCGGCCGGCCACGTCGAGGTCGTGGATGCGGCCGTCGACCTCGCGCAGCCGCAGGCCCTCGCCGAGGAAGAAGGCGTCGAACAGGCCGCGCTCGGCGGTCTGGGCCACCCGGCGGAACGAGGCCGGGTCGATCTGCGAGCCGCTGTCCGGGGCCGACCACACGGTCCAGTGGTTGACGCCCTGGAAGAACACGCCGAAGTGCAGGATCGCGTCGGGGTAGGGGACGTCGTCGTCGATGATGCTCACGCGGACTCCTGGAAGCGACTGGCCGGGCGGGCGAGCCCGAGGGTGGCGCGCAGCGACGCGCCGGGAACGGGGCGGGCGGCGATCCGGCTGCGCAGCAGGGCCGGCACGACCAGCCGGGACAGCACGGCCAGATCCTCGTCCAGCACCAGCGGATGCAGCCGCACGCCGTCGACCTGGCCGGCCAGGCCGGTGATCAGCTTGACCAGGCCGTCGGCCGGCCCGGCGAAGCGCAGGCGCCCGCGGCTCGGCCACGGCCCGAGGTCGGTGATGCGCTGCCCGGCCGTGGCGTCCGGCGTGTCCAGGGCGACTTCGATCTCGGTGAAGGTCAATGGTGTGGCGGCGCGGGCACTGGCGCTGGTGAATGTCACGTCGACGAGATCGGCCGGCAACAAACCCTCGGGGGCGAACACCACGAGCTGTCCCTGCGGCGGCCGGGGCACGATGGCCGGCCCCTTGACGGCGAAGGTCTCGCCGGTGAAGTCGATGTAGTGCAGGCGGTCGCGGTCCAGGTAGCGGCTGGTGGCGACGTCCCGGATGACCGCGTCGTCCTCCCACGAGTCCCACAGGTCGCGGACCACGCGGGTGGAGTCGCGGGCCTCGCGGGCGCGGTCGTCGACCAGCGGCCGGCCCCAGGCCCGGGCCGCTTCGGCGGCCGCGGTCTGGCCGACGACCCAGCCGGCCCGCCCGGCCGAGATGTGGTCGACCGAGGCCAGCTGCGAGGACACGTGGAACGGCTCGGTGTAGGTGGTCGACACCGTGGGCGCGACGCTGAGCGTGCTGGTGGAGGCGGCGATGAAGGCGGCGCGCTCCACCGCGCCGATGCGGCCGAGGGGGTTGCGGCCGCTGCCCGGCGGCAGCAGGTCATCGTCCACTGTGGCCAGTGTGAAGCCGGCGTTCTCCACGACGGCGGCGACCGAGCGGACCCGCCCCGGTGTCAGCAGGTGGGCGGGCGCGTGGGCGGCGCGACGCCACGCGGCCGGGTGCGCGCCGTCGCCGTCGATCTCGATGGCCAGGTGCAGGCCGGAATTCGACATGACCCAACCGTATGTCGCGGAAAATTTCTCGGCTCGGACGTCCACCCAGTGGAACACGTTGACGGTTGACCGGCGTGACCGCCCATGATGGTGCCGTGACCCGTTCCCTTGCGCGGCAAGAAGACTCGGTGTCCGACAGAATCGTGTCGGATGCCGAGTTGTTGTCGGCGCGGCTGGTCCCGCTGCGCCGGCCCGGCCAGTGGCTGTCGGCCGCGGTGGTTGTGGTGCTGCTGGCCATGGTGGTGCACACGCTGTTCACCAACCCGCGGTTCCAGTGGCCGATCGTGTGGAGCTACTTCACCACCGGGCCGATCCTGCGCGGGCTGCTGTTGACGCTGTGGCTGACCGCGGCGGTGATGATCTGCGGTTACGTGTTGGGTGTCGTGCTGGCGGTCATGCGACTGTCGCGCAATCCGGTGCTGAGATCGGTGAGTTTCGGCTACGTGTGGCTGGTGCGGTCGGTGCCGCCGCTGGTGCAGCTGCTGTTCTGGTACGAGCTCGCGTCGCTGTATCCCCAGCTGTCGCTGGGGATTCCGTTCGGGCCGGCGTTCATCACGGTGCAGACGGCGCACCTGTTCACCGGCCTGCTGGCGGCGTTCGTCGGCCTCACGCTGGACGTGGCCGCGTTCTCCTCGGAGATCATCCGCGGCGGCATCCTGTCGGTGCAGCAGGGGCAGGTGGAGGCGGCGCAGGCGCTGGGCCTGGGGCCATGGCGGATCTTCCGGCGAATTGTGCTGCCGCAGGCGATGCCGGCGATCGTGCCGGCCTCGGGCAACATGCTGATCGGCATGCTCAAGGCGACGTCCATCGTGAGCGTGATCGCCGTGCAGGACCTGCTGTACTCGGTGCAGCTGATCTACAACCAGAACTTCCTCATCATCCCGCTGCTGCTGGTGGCGACGATCTGGTACATCCTGCTCACCACCGTGCTGTCGATCGGCCAGTACTACGTGGAACGGCACTACGCGCGCGGCAGCGGCCGAGGCGATCCGCGCGGGCTGTGGACGATCGCGCGGGCGAACATCCCGTTGTTCCGGAACAACCTGGCGGGCATCTCATGACGTCGCTGGTGCGGATTCGCGGTCTGCGCAAGAGCTTCGGCTCGAACGTGGTGCTGGACGGCGTCGACCTGGACGTGCACGAGGGCGAGGTCGCGGTGCTGCTCGGGCCGTCCGGGGCCGGCAAGAGCACGCTGCTGCGGTGCGTCAACCACCTGGAGAAGCCGGACGCCGGCTTCGTCGAGGTCGGCGGCGACGTGATCGGCTACCGGTACGCCCGCCACCGGCTGCATGAGCTGCGGGCGCGGTCGATCACCCGGCAGCGGGCCCGGATCGGCATGGTGTTCCAGCAGTTCAACCTGTTCCCGCACCTGACCGTGCTGGAGAACATCGTCGAGGGACCGGTCGCGACCGGCCAGCTGTCCAAAAAGGACGCCGGTGGCCGGGCCCGGGAACTGCTGGAACGGGTCGGCCTCGGCGGCCGCGAGCAGGCCTATCCGCGCCAGCTGTCCGGCGGCCAGCAGCAGCGGGTGGCGATCGCGCGGGCGCTGGCGATGCAGCCCCGGCTGATGCTGTTCGACGAGCCGACCAGCGCTCTCGACCCGGAACTGGTCGGCGAGGTGCTGGCCGTCATGAAGGATCTGGCCGCCAGCGGCATGACGATGATCGTGGTGACCCACGAGATCGGCTTCGCCAGCGAGGTCGCCGACACGGTGGTGTTCCTGGACGGCGGCCGGATCGTCGAGTCCGGGCCGCCGGCCGAGGTGCTGGCCAATCCCCGCCACGACCGGGCGCGCGCGTTCCTGTCGGCGGTGCTGTGAGAACTGGAAGGACTTTCCCTGTGTTCAGACAAGGTGTTCTGGCCGCCGCACTGGCCGCATCGGCGCTCGCGCTGGCCGCCTGCGGCGGGGCCACCGCCGCCGATCCGGCCGCGCCGACCACGTCGGTGACGTATCCGACGCAGGACGTCGTCTCGGCGATTCAGGCCGATTCCACGCTGCGGGCCGAACTTCCGGCCGGCACGACCGCGCTCACGCTGGGCACCACCCTGGCCCCGGGCACGGCCGGCCTGCCGCATTCCGGCCAGGTCGACGGCAAGTACGTCGGCCTCGACGTGGACCTGCGCAATGCCGTGGCCAAGGTCCTCGGCATCACCTGGACGGTGCAGAACGGCACGTTCGAGACGATCATTCCCGGGGTGCAGAACGGGAAGTACGACATCGGCCAGGACAACTTCGGCGTCACCGCGGCCCGGGAGAAGGTGGTGGACTTCGCCACCTACCTCAGCGACGGCCAGTCGTTCCTCGGCCCGGCCGACCACGGGCCGAGCAGCGTCAAGACGCTCGAGGACCTGTGCGGGCTGACCGTGGCGACCAGCCCGGGCTCCACGTTCCAGCAGATCCTCACCAGCGGGGCCGACAAGTGCGCCGCCGCCGGCAAGAAACCCTATACGGTGCAACTGTTCTCCGACTCCGCGCCGATCTGGCTGGGCCTGGCCAACGGCAAGGTGGACGTCTACTTCGGACCCACGCTGAGCCTGAAGTACGACGAGACCCACGTGCCTAACACCAAGTTCCTGGGCCAGTTCAGCTCCACCCCGGTCGGCTTCGTCACCGGCAAGGGCTCCCCAGTGGCCAAGGCGGTCAGCGACGCCGTGAACAAGCTGATCAAGGACGGCGACTACGGCAAGATCCTGGCCAAGTGGGGCGTGGAGAGCACCGGCATCACGCAGTCGACGGTCAACCCCACGCCCACGCTCTGACGGGTAAGGAGATCGACAGCGGCCTTGCGGGCCAGCGGCCTTGCGGGTCTGGATTCCTGGCTGAGGGCTGACCGGGAAGTCCGTCGGGCCGGTGGGGCCGGTGATGGTCTTGACCGGCTTGCGGGCTCCGCGCGAAGTCTCGATCCTCCGGTTGGCGGGGAGAGGGATAGTGGCCGCGTCGGACTGGGGTGGTCCTTTTCGGCAGGGTGACTCTTGCTGGGGTGTGTTCTGTTGCGGGTGGGGTTGTGGTTGTGGTTCTGGTGCCCGCGCCGCGCGGTTGCCGGGTGGTGGGGTTTGCGGTGAGGGGTGGGGGTTGTTGTGTGGTTGGGGGTGGGGTGGGGCGGTGGGTTGGTGGCTCCGGGTGGATTTTGTGTGGAGGCCTCTGGGCGATGGCGTAT
>NZ_JBIUAG010000061.1:0-25364 GCF_044547355.1 Kutzneria sp. NPDC052558 | reverse complement strand
GGCTACGGCCCCATCAGCGCCGACTCCGCCCGCGAACTCGCCATGCTCGGCCCCTGGCGCGGCGTCCTGCTCGATGAGTACCAGCGGGCCGCCGCCATGGCCACCCACCTCTACAAGCCCCCAGCCCGCTGTCGGGAGTTCACCAAGCTCCGCGACGGCGGCACCTGCTGCGCCCCCGGCTGCGTCAACCCCATCCAGGAAATCGACCACACCATCCCCTGGCCGAAAGGCAAAACCAACCCGGACCAGCTCAAGGGCTACTGCCAACACCACCACCACCTCAAGCACGCCGACCACACCGTCACCCTCGACGACGACGGCACCCTGCACTGGGTCACTCCCCAGGGCCGCCACTACACCACCCAACCCCACCAGTACTGACCACCACGCAGTCCCACCCTACCGCCTACCGCGCCTGTTCTTTGACAATTCCACAGCGGACCGAAACACCCCTCCAACAACACAAAGCCGGCAACCCGCAAAAGCAGTCGGCCACACAGACTTTCCGCTTCGACAATCGGAGGGTGGATTTTGTGTGGAGGGGGGCGATGGCATAAGCTTCTTGCGTATCGAGGCAGGCGGAGCCTGCCCGATAGCGCCTTGATACGCCATCGCCCAGAGGCCTCCACACAAAATCCACCCGGAGCCCCCAACCCACCGCCCCACCCCATCTCCAACCGAACAACGCCCCCACCCCACAAAAGCAAACCCCACCCCCGGCAACCGCGCCGCACAAGCACCCAAACCACAACCCCACCCCCAAGCGGCAATGCACCTGAACAGCTTGGCTGGCCGACAGAAGCGAATAACCCACTCACGCACGCACCGCCAGCTGCACCACCTCAGCGCGGGAGGCGGCCCGGCTGTTTGTGCAGGTCGGCCAGCAGGTCGCCGTGTTTGTCCAGGCGGGCGAGCACATCGGGGGCGGTGAAGGTGAGGTCGGAGGGGTGGCGGCAGCGTTCGACCTCGCGCCAGGTGACGGGCGTGGACACGGTGGGGTGTTCGCGGGCCCGCAGGGAGTAGGGGGCGATGGTGGTCTTGGCGGGGTTGTTCTGGCTCCAGTCCACAAAAACCCGGCCGGAGCGGCGGGCCTTGGCCATGACGGCGACGTAGCGGGAGGGGTCCTCGGCGGCGAGGCGCTGGGCGATGGCGCGGGCGTAGGCGGAGGTGCGTTCGGGGTTGCCTACCCGTACCGGGACGTACAGTTGCAGCCCCTTGGAACCGCTGGTCTTGGGAAACGCGGTGAGGCCGTCGGCCTCCACGAGGGAGCGGATGAGTTCGGCGGCCCGGCAGCAGTCGACGACGGTGGTGTCGGGGCCGGGGTCGAGATCGAAGACCAGCAGATCGGGGTCGCGGACGCCACCACGGGGGCCGACGGTCCACTGTGGAACGTGCAGTTCCAGGGCGGCGAGGTTGGCCGCCCAGACCAGGCCGGGCAGGTCGTCGAGCATCGCGAAGTCGAGGGTCTCGGCCCCCTTGGAACTGCCGGGGGTGGGCAGGGTCATGGTGCGCAGCCACTCGGGCGCCTGCCGGGAGGCGTTCTTCTCGAAGAAGGACGGGGCGTCGACGCCGTCGGGAAAGCGCTTGAGGGTCACCGGCCGCTCGGCGAGATGAGCCAGCAGGTACGGGGCGACCTGGCGGTAGTAGTCGATGACGTGGGCCTTGGTGAAGCCGTCGGCGGGATAGAGCACCTTCTCCAGGTTGGTGAGCTTCAGCCGCCGGCCCTCGACCTCGACCATGGTGGAGGTCGACGCCTGCTTGCCGCGCTTGCGGACGAGCCAGTCCTTGTCCTCCTTGTGGATGAACACGAATCGTCCGTCCAAACGGGAACCATGGAAGGTGACGTCGATCTCGCGGTCGGTCCACTTGTGCGTCTCGTAGGTGCCGCGGTCCCAAATGGACACATGCCCGCCGCCGTACTCCCGGCGCGGAATCTCGCCCTCGAACGAGGCGTACTCCATGGGATGGTCCTCGGTGTGCACGGCCAGCCGCACCGCGCCGGGGCTCATGACCAGCCCCTTGGGCACGGCCCACGACACCAGCACGCCGTCCCGTTCCAGCCGCACGTCGTAGTGCAGACGGGTGGCATGGTGTTCCTGCACCACAAAAACATCGTCGTCGCCGGCCGGCAACGGCCCCTCCGCCGGCACCGGCTCCGGGGTGCGCCGCGCATCCCGCTTCCGCCGGTACTCGCCGAGGTCGGCCACGGGAGCCAGGCTACCGCCGATCGCGCGCGTGCACCGAACGATCCACATCCGGCCCGATGTAGGTGCCCAGGCGCTGCCCGCCGCAGATCGCGGCCATCACGCCGGTCCGCTCGATGTCGAACACGTGCAGCGGCAGCTTGTGGTCGCGGGCCAGGATGAACGCGGACTGGTCCATCACGCCGAGTTCCTTGTCCAGCACATGCGCGTAGGTGAGCCGGTCGAAGCGCAGCGCCTCGGGATGCTTGTTGGGGTCGCTGTCGTAGACGCCGTCGACGCCGTGCTTGGCCACCAGCAGCGCGTCCGCCCCGATCTCGACGGCCCGCTGCACGCT
Source organism: Kutzneria sp. NPDC052558 (assembly GCF_044547355.1). Lineage (NCBI taxonomy): Bacteria > Bacillati > Actinomycetota > Actinomycetes > Pseudonocardiales > Pseudonocardiaceae > Kutzneria > Kutzneria sp. NPDC052558. The sequence goes on along the minus strand of NZ_JBIUAG010000061.1, from coordinate 22,826 downwards.
GGGATAGTCCGTGGTCAGGAACGGCTGCCCGATCCCGCCGGCCAGAATGACCACGGCCCCTTTCTCCAGATGGTGCACGGCCCGCAGCCGAATGTACGGCTCGGCGACGGCGTCGATCGGCACCGCGGTCATCACCCGCACGTCGTCCTCGCCCAGGGCGGTCAGCCGGCCGCGCAGCAGCAGGCTGTTGATCACCGTGCCGAGCATGCCGATGTTGTCCGCTTCGACCCGGTCGATGCCCCAGGACTCGGATCGGTTGCCCCGGAACACATTGCCCCCGCCGACCACCACCGCCACCTGAATGCCGAGGCGGCGCACGGACACCACTTCGGACGCCAGGTGGTCCAGCGCCGCCGCGCTGAACCCGTACTCGTCGGGGCCGGCGATGGCCCGCCCGCTCAGTTTGACCACGACACGGCGCACGGGTGCGAGGGTAGCGGCCGGCGTCGTCGCGGCGATGTACCGGACATGGAGCAGCCGGTCACCACCTGGCGTCGCAAGCTGGCCGTGGTCGCGGTGCTGGCATTGGTGGTGTTCACGGTGGCGACGGTGCGGCTGTTCGTGCTGCCCGATCTGGCCCCGCTGCCGGCCCGCGCGGACGCGATCATCGAGCTGGCCGGCCCCGGTAACCGGGACGCCACGACGATGGCGCTGGTCCGGGCCGGCCGGGCCCCGGTGGTGGCGCAGTCGACGGTGCCTTCGGAGGCCGGCACGAGCCGCTGCCTGCCGGCGACCTCGGGCGTCGAGGTGCTCTGCTTCACCCCCGATCCCGGCACCACGGTCGGCGAGGCCCGCTTCATCGGCGAGATCGCGGCCCAGCGGCACTGGCAGTCGGTGATCATCGTGACCACGCCCGATCACGCCCTGCGGGCCCAGCTGCGGGTCAGCCGCTGCTTCCCGGGCACGATCTCGGTCGCGTCCGCGCCGCTGCCATGGTGGGACTGGTTCCGGCAGATCCCCTACCAGTGGGCGGCCAGCGTGAAGGCCCTGGTCTTCCAGACCTCCTGCTGAGCGTAAGCAACCCGAAAGATTTTGGAGTTGACACTCCAAAAGTCGACGGAGTGGAATGGAGCGGACACTCCAAAAATGGAAGGCTGGGGAACGATGACGTCGATCGCGTCACGGGTCGAGGAGATGCACCAGGGCATGGCCGGCCGGATGCCGGAGGAGGTCGCCGCCCGCTTCGCGCAGGAGCAGGCCGCGCTGGACGCTGCCGGCACGCCGGCCGAGGTGGCCAAGCCGGGCTCGGCGATGCCCGACGGCGACCTGCTGGACGCCCACGGCACGCCGACCACGCTCACCGCCGCCACCGCGGGCAAGCCGGCGGTCGTGGTGTTCTACCGGGGCGGCTGGTGCCCGTACTGCAACCTCGCCCTCCGGGCGTACCAGCAGGAATTGGTGCCGGCGCTCGAATCGCGGGGCGCCGCCCTGGTCGCGGTGAGCCCGCAGAAGCCGGACGGCTCGCTGAGCGCGCAGGAGGCCAACGAACTGAACTACGCAGTACTGTCCGACCCCGGCAACCAGATCGCCGGCCAACTCGGCATCCTGACCGCGCCGAGCGACGGGGCCCGCGAGTCGCAGCTGGCCATGGGCCTGGATCTGACCGCCGTCAACGCCGACGGCACCACCACGCTGCCGATGCCCACCACGGTCGTGCTCGACGCCGAAGGCGTGATCCGGTGGATCGACGTGCACCCCAACTACACGACCCGCAGCGAGGTGTCCGACATCCTCGCCGCACTCGACTCGATCACCGCGTGAACGTCTCGATGTGATCGATCGCCTGGTCCAGCGCGATCTCCAGCACCACGGTGTCGCGCCGGACCTGGGTCATGGCCAGGCCGCCCTGCAACGTCGCCAGCAGGGCCACGGCCAGGCGCTCCGGGTCGGCCTCGCGGCTGAGCTCGCCCTTGTCCCGCATGCTGTGCAGGCCGTCCCGGATCGCCCGCTCCCACCGTTCGAAGCCGTTCTTGACGTCGGCGCGGGCCTCGGCGTCGTGCTCGGCGACCTCGGCGCCCAGCGAGCCGATCGGGCAGCCGCCCTTGCAGCCCAGGCCCTGCTGGATCTGCACGATGGCGTCGGCCCACGCCCGCAGGGAGGCGATCGAGTCCAGCTCGGCCAGCAGCGCCTCCTGGTGGCCCACCACGACCTCGGTCTGGTGCGCGATCACCGCGCGCACCAGGGCCTTCTTGTCCCGGAAGTAGTGGTAGATCTGGGAAGTGCTGACGCCGGCCGCGGCCTGCACGTCCTCGGTGCTGGTGCCGGCCACGCCCCGCTCGAACATCAGCTCCGAGGCGGCCGTGACGATCCGGTCGCGCGTCGCCTGTCCCTTGGCGGTCAGCATGTTCCCAGTTTACCGACCATCCACTCCAGAACCCTTGGGCGCGGCGCGGACGTGCATCCGCTCCCCCTGCGGCCCGAACAGGCTGAGGAACTCCACCGGGCGCTCGTCGCCGTTGCCGAACCAGTGCGGCACATGGGTGTCGAACTCCGCCACCTCGCCCGCCTTCAGCACCACGTCGTGCTCGCCGAGGACCAGCCGCAGCCGGCCGGTCAGCACGTACAGCCACTCGTAGCCCTCATGGGTGCGGGGCTCGGGCTTGAGCCGGCTGCCGGCCGGCAGGATGTGCTTGAACGCCCGCAGGCCGCCCGGCTGGCGGTTGAGCGGGATCACCGTCTCGTCCCCGCGCCGCATCGGCTGGAGGTGCACCCTCGGGTCCCCCGTCGGCGGCGCGCCGACCAGCTCGTCCAGCGGCACCTGGTGGGCCTTGGCCAGCGGCAGCAACAGTTCCAGGCTGGGGCGACGGCCGCCCGACTCCAGCCGGGACAGGGTGCTGACGGAGATGCCGGTCGCCTTGGACAGCGCCGCCAGCGTGATGTTGCGGCGCTCGCGCAGGGATCGCAGCCGGGGCCCCACCTCGATCAGCACCTGCTCCAGCTCGTCGCTCATGCCCCCCATTGCAGTTTCGGCAACCCCCCTTGTCAATCCAGCACGCTCCGCGCCACCACCGACGCTTGGAAGGGGGCTTTCCTCCACTCGGAGTGGAGGAAAGCCCCCTTCCAAGCGTCAAAACGGGGGTTAGGCGGAGGCGGTGGTGAGGGAGTCGAGTTGGGTGGGGGTGAGGGTCAGGGAGGAGGCGGCGAGGAGGGGCGGGAGCTGGTCGAGCTTGCGGGCGCTGGCGATGGGGGCGGCCACCTGCTGACGGGAGCTGAGCCAGGCCAGGGCGATGGACGCCAGCTCGGCGCCGGTGTCGGCGGCGATGGCGTCCAGGGCCGCGAGGACCTTGGCACCCCGCTCGGAGTTCACGTACTGGGCGACGCCGCTGGTGCGGACCGAGTCGTCCACCGTCACGCCGGGCCGGTGCTTGCCGGTGAGGAAGCCCATGGCCAGCGCGAAGTACGGGAAAACGGCCAGGTCGAACTTCTCGGACACGTCGGCCAGCGGGCCCTCGTAGGTGTCCCGGGACATCAGGCTGTAGTGCGGCTGCAACGCCACATAGGCCGCCTTGCTCTCGGCCGCCGAGAACTCCATGAACTCGGTCAGCCGTTCCGGCGAGACGTTGGAGGCGGCGATCTCCCGCACCTTGCCCGCCTTGACCAGGTCGTCCAGGGTGCCGATGATGTCGGCCACGCTGACCGTCTCGTCGTCGTGGTGGGTGTAGAGCAGGTCGATGGTGTCGATCCGCAGCCGGCCAAGGCTGTCGTCGACCGCGGCCCGGATGGTGGCCGGCTTGAGGTCCTTGTACACCTCGTTCTGCGGGTAGCCCACCTTGGTCGCGATCACCACGTCGTCGTGCCTGCCGCCCCGCGCGGCCAGCCAGTCGCCGATGTAGGTCTCGGACAGGCCGCCCCCGTACAGGTCGGCCGTGTCCACGAAGTCGCCGCCGCCGGCCACGAAGGCGTCCAGGATGCGCCCGGCCCCCGGGCTGTCCACCGCCCGGCCGAAGATGTTGGTGCCCAGGCAGAGCGGCCCGACCGAGAGCGAACCGATGGTTGTGGTCATACAACCGACCCTATGTCGTGAAGGTGATCGGCGCTCGGGGGGTGGTGTCGACCGTGAGGTTGAAGACGTCGAAGCGGTTGTAGTGGCCGATGATGTCGTGCATCTGCTTGGGCTGGATGCAGCGGGCCAGGTCGATCTCGGCGTAGACGATGCCTTCCTCGTCGACGAGGGGGTCGACCAGCGGGCGGCCGTCGGGGCCGAAGACGCCGGACAGGGCGCTGCGCTTGCGGCGCATGCGCTCGGCGATGACAGGGCTGTCGCCGGCGGCGATCTCGATCATCTCCTCGGTGATGGTGGAGCACGAGACCAGCGAGAACAGCTTGCCCTCGAAGCAGTGGGCGGCAGTGCGGATGGCGATGGCCTCGGACATGTCGTAGTCGGCGGGGGCGACGGGCAGCGAGATGTAGCTGGCCACATGGACCAGCTCGCCCTGGGCCAGCAGGGTGAAGCGGGCCAGGGTGTTGGTGTTCTCGCCGCAGGCCAGGACCCCGAGCGGGCCGATCGGGGTCTGGTGCACGCGCAGCGAGCTGCCGTCGCCGTTGGTCCAAGTGAGCTTCTCGGCCCAGGTGGGCACGAGTTTGCGGTGCACGCCCAGCAGGGCGCCGTCGGGTCCGATGGTGAGAATGCTGTTGTACAGCACGCCGAGGCTGTGCGGACCGCGTTCGTTGACGCCGATGACGACGGTGCAGCCGGCGGCCGCCGCAGCGGAGCAGAGGGTCTCGACGTGCGGGCCGGGCACGTCGATGGCGGAGCGGTAAAGCCGTTCGTACCAAGGGGAACCGTCGACCGGGTTCATGGTCCAGTTCCAGTACGGGTAGCCGGGCACAAAAACCTCGGGGAACGCGACCAGGGACGCCCCGTTGCGCGCGGCCTCGTGGATCAGCGACACGGCCTTGTCGACGGTGGCGGCGGCGTCCAGGTAGACCGGGGCGGCCTGCACGGCGGCAGCGGTGAACCGAGGGAACTCATCCATTGGTCCTCCAGCGTCGGTGCAACGAATCCTCTTTGTCCCGAAGGGAAAGCTGCGGGCGGGCCCGGCCGGCCGACGGCGGGCGGCCGCTGCCGGCGCGGTGCATGGCCGGCCAGAACGCGCCCTCGCCGGCGTAGTCGAGCGAGGCGGCGGCGTGCAGCGGCCACGACGGGTCGTGCAGCTGGGCATGGCCGATGGCGACCAGGTCGGCCCGGCCGGCCAGCACGATGGAGTTGGCGTCGTCGGCCGAGGAGATGCCGCCAACGGCGATGGTGGGGGCGCCGACATCGGCCCGGATCCGCTCGGCGAACGGGGTCTGGTAACTGCGGCCGTACAAGGGTTTCTCGTGCGGCACGACTTCGCCGCTGGAGACGTCGATCGCGGCGGCCCCGGCGGCCATGAAGGCGGCGGCGGTCTCGACGGCGTCCTCGATGGTGGTGCCGCCGGGAGCCCAGTCGACGGCCGAGATCCGCACGATGACCGGCAGCTCGCCCAGCATGCTTTCCAGCACTCGCAAGGGAAACTCCCGGTTGATGCGTGGGCTGGTCAGCGGCGACAGGTGCGCGGAGATCAGGTTGCCGTGTCCGGCCTGGAGTTCGATGACGTCGAAGCCGGCGTCGGCGGCGTGACGGGCCGCGCGGGCGAAGGCGGCGGCGATCTCCTGAACCGGCCGGTTCAGGTCGCGGGAGCCGTGGTTGAGCTGGACGCCGATCAGGGAGCCGGTGTGCTCGTGCACGAAGTCGGTGATCCGCCGCCAGGCATCGACCTGCTCCGAACTGTACAGACCAGTGCAGTTGACGGTCTTGCGCCCCTCGGGCTCGACGGCGGTCCGGCCGGTGAGCACGAGCCCGGAGCCGCCCAGGGCCTTGCCGGCGAGGTGGGCGAACTCGACGTCGCCGGGCACGCCGTCGACGGCGGCGTCGAGAGTGATCGGCGCGCTGACGATTCGGTTGCGCAGCCGCCGATCGCCCAGCCGATACGGCTGGAACAGCGGCGGGTTGCCGTCGCCGAACCAGTTGTCCAAACGCGACACGTAGGCCGGATCACGCTGCCGCAGGTTGTCGTAGGTGACGCGGCGGCTGCGGGTGAGCAGGTTGAAGGCGAACTGCTCGGGCTCCTTGCCCACGGCGTGCTCGATCGTCTCGAACCACTCCAGGCTGGCCTGCGCGGCCCGCTGGGTGGAGTGCACGACCGGCCGCCGGTCGGCCTCGTAGCGTTCCAGGGCGGTCGCGATGTCGTTGTGGCGCTGGATGTTGGCGGCCAGGGCCAGGGCGTCCTCCATGGCCAGCTTGGTGCCGGAGCCGATGGAGAAGTGCGCGGTGTGCGCGGCGTCGCCGAGCAGCACGATGTTGTTGTGCCGCCAGGTCTGGTTGCGCACGGTGGTGAAGCGCAGCCACTTGGAGTTGTTGGTGATCAGCTTGTGCCCGCCGAGATGATCGGCCAGCAGTTCGGTCAGCCGGGCAGGTCCGCACTCGTCGGTCAGGTCGGCGGCGGCCCAGGTGCGTTCGGTCATCTCGACGATGAACGTGCTGCGCTCGTTGCTGAACGGGTAGGCGTGCACCTGCATCGGGCCGTGCGGGGTCTCGGCGATGATGAACGTGAACGCCTCGAACACCCGGTCGGTGCCCAGCCACATGTAGCGGCAGTCGCGCATGTCCAGCGAGGGCTGGAAAACGTCCGCGAACGCCGTGCGGGTCAGGGAGTTGACGCCGTCGGCCGCCACCACCAGGTCGTACTCCGCCGACAGCTCGGCGGCGGTGGGCGCGACCGACTGGAACCGGACGTCCACGCCGAGGTCGAGGCAGCGCTGCTGCATGATCTGCAACAGGCGCATCCGGGCGATGGCCGCGAAGCCGTGCCCGCCGGAGGTCTCCACCCGCCCTCGGTAGTGGATGTCGATATCGCTCCAGCGCGCGAACTCCGCCTCCATCGCGGCGGCGATCACCGGATCGGCGGCGGCGATGCCGTCCAGGGTCTCGTCGGAGAACACCACGCCGAAGCCGAAGGTGTCGTCGGCGGCGTTGCGCTCCCACACGGTGATCTCGCGCGTGGGGTCCAGACTCTTGGCCAGCGCGGCGAAGTACAGCCCGGCCGGGCCGCCGCCGATGACCGCGTACCTGCTCACGACCGGCCTCCCGCGTCGATCGAACCGAGGGCTTCCACGACCTCGTCCGGCCACGGCGTCGCCTTGCCCTGGTCGGGTTCCGCGTGCACGACGACCACGGAACCGTTGGCGGCCAAGCCGTTCTGGCCGTGCACCTCGAAGGCGAAGGTCAGCGAGGTGCGGCCGAGGCTGTCCACCCAGAACCGGGTCTTGCACGCCTCGCCGAACCACAGGCGGGACCGGTAGTTCACCTCGTGCCGGACCCGGGGCGTGCGGCCGAACAGCCACGCCACGCCCCGTTGACGCAACAACTCGGCCTCGGCGGCCTCGGCCCAGCGCAGTATCACCGAATGGTGCTGGTGGCCGGCCGCGTCGGTGTCGTACCACTCGACGGTGCGTTCGATCGTCACTTCGGGCATGCCACGCCTCCCTTGACACCCTCACGGTATAGCGCGACGATGACGACCGTCAAGACAAGGAGATAACGGCATGACCCTCAGCGATGACGTGCTCGGCCGCGCGCGGGTGGTCGACACGGACGATCTCAAGACGTACTACGCGAAACTCGACACGCACCAGGCCGGTGCGCTGTGGACGGTCGCCAACGACATCGAACCCTGGTACCCGCAGCCCAAGTCGGTGCCGACGCTCTGGTCGTACCGGGAGCTGCGGCCGCTGGTGCTGGAGGCGTTGAGCCTGGTCAGCGGGGACGACGCCGGCCGCCGGGTGGTGATGCTGGTCAACCCCGGGCGCAAGGACATCTCCGCGTCGGTGGGCCTGCTCTACAGCGGCCTGCAGGTGATGGGCCCCGGCGAGTCGATGACCGCGCACCGGCACCAGGCCGCCGCGCTGCGGTTCGTGCTCGAAGGCCAGGGCGCGTGGACCGTGGTCGACGGGCAGAAGCTCAAGGTGGGGCCGCGCGACTTCGCGATCACCCCCAACTGGACCTGGCACGAGCACGGCAACGAGGGCTCGGACGAGCCGGTGATCTGGCAGGACGGCCTGGACATCCCGCTCGTGAACGCGCACGACGCCGGCTTCTACGAGGTGCACCCGGACGTGTACCAGAAGCAGGGCGACGTGGTGAACTCCTCGCTGCTCACCTACGGCCACGGGCAGCTGCGGCCCTTCGGCTACGAGACGTGGGACAAGCGGTACTCGCCGCTGTTCGCCTATCCGTGGGAGCGAACCTATCCAGCACTGCTGGACGTCGCCGCGGCCAGCGATGGATCTCCTTACGACGGCATCATCCTGGAGTACAGCAACCCGCTCACCGGCGGCTCGGTGATGCCGACCATGAGCGCGCACCTCCAGCTGCTGCGGCCGGGCGAGGCCACCAAGGCCCACCGCCACACCGGTTCCGTGATGTACACGGTGGCCAAGGGCAGCGGGCACTCGGTGATCGCCGGCACTCGATACGACTGGCAGGAGGGCGACGTGTTCTGCGTGCCGTCGTGGGCGTGGCACGAGCACGCTAACGGCAGCGTCACCGACGACGCCGTCCTGTTCTCCTACAACGACTTCCCGGTGATGCGCTCGCTCGCCTTCTGGCGTGAGGAGTCCTATCCGGACAACAACGGCCACCAGCCCGTCGAATAGGGGAATCCGATGCTGCTAGTGACGTACTCGATCGACGGCCGGCGACGGGTCGGAGTCCTCAGGGACAACGAAGTCTTCGAGACGGCCGGCGAGTCCATTCTGGACTGTGGGGCCGAGACCGGAGTCCGACACCCGCTGGCCGATGTCACGCTGCACGCCCCGCTGCGGCCGGGCAAGATCGTCGGCATCGGGCTGAACTACACCGAGCACGTCGCCGAGTCGGCCCGAACCCTGGACACCGACAAGGAGCTGCCGCAGCGGCCGGTGCTGTTCAGCAAGCCGGCCACCGCGGTGGTCGGCCCCGAGGAGCCTATCCAGCACAACGGCGACCTGACCCAGCAGCTGGACTGGGAGTGCGAGCTGGCGGTGATCATCGGCCGCACCGCGCGCCGGGTCCGGCCCGAGGACGCGCTGTCGTATGTCTTCGGCTACAGCGTCATGAACGACATCAGCGCCCGCGACCAGCGGCGGTCCGGGCAGTGGTTCTACTCCAAGGGCCAGGATTCCTACGCCCCGTTCGGGCCGGCGGTGCGCACCGCCGACGACGTCGCCGACCCGCACGACCTCGACCTGTCGCTGCGGGTGAACGGCGAGGTGAAGCAGAAGTCCAACACCCGCTACATGTTGTTCCGAATCCCTGAACTGATCGCCGACATCAGCGCCGGCATGACCCTGGAGCCGGGCGACGTGATCTCCACGGGTTCCCCGGCCGGCGTGGGCGCGAGCTTCACGCCGCAGCAGTTCCTGCGCCCCGGGGACGTCGTGGAGGCGACCGTGCAGGGCATCGGGACGCTGCGAAATCCTGTCGTGGACGCACGTTGACAGCCCCGCTGCTATCTTGCCGGCATGGCGATCACAGCGGCTGGGGAGGCTTTCACCGACGGTGAGGGCGCGCGGTCGGCGCAGCCGCGCCAGTTCATCGTCACCGTGTACGGCCTGTACGCGCGGGCGGACGGCGGGTGGCTGTCGGTCGCGTCGCTGATCGCACTGCTGGCGGATCTGGACATCGACGAGCCGGCGGTGCGCTCCTCGATCTCGCGGCTGAAGCGGCGCGGCATTCTCGCGGCCGAGCGGCGCGGCGGCGCCGCCGGCTACGCGCTGTCCGAGGAGGGCCTCGCCGTGCTGCGCGAGGGCGACGAGCGGATCTTCCGCCGGGACCGCTCGACGTTGGCCGATGGCTGGCTGCTGGCCGTGTTCTCGGTGCCGGAGTCGGAGCGCAACAAGCGGCACGTGCTGCGGTCCCAGCTGACCCGGCTGGGCTTCGGCACGGCCGCGCCCGGCGTGTGGATCGCGCCCGCGCACCTGCACCACGCGACCGCGGCGATGCTGCGGCAGCAGGACCTGGACGGCTACGCCGATCTGTTCCGGGCCGACCACCTGTCCTTCGGCGACGTGGCGGCGAAGATGCGGCACTGGTGGGACTTCGACGAGCTGGAGCGGCAGTACGCGGCGTTCCTGGACGAGCACGAGCCGGTGTGGCAGCGGTGGCGGCGCAAGCGGTCCGGCGAGGGCCGCGAGGCGTTCGTGGACTACGTGCGCGTGTTGACGTCGTGGCGGCGGCTGCCGTACCTGGATCCCGGTCTGCCGGCGGAACTTCTGCCCGTGGACTGGGTCGGCACGCGCGCGGCCGACCTGTTCTTCGCCATGCGTGAACGTCTGGAGGACGGCGCGCGGGCGCATGTCGAGGCGGCCATCGCCTGAGCTTTATCGCGTTCTCTTGACTGTCGTCAGCGGCGATGCATACTGGTGTCACCCCCACCTAAGAGGTGCTGCCGATGCGGGTAATCAGATCAGCGCACGAGGACACCTTCTGCCGGGATCACCTGCCGCCCGGCGACGCCTGGCCGGACCTGGTCTTCGACCGTCCGGAGCTGCACTACCCCGACTGGCTCAACTGCGCCGACTCGCTGCTGGACGACACCGTGCGGCGGCTGGGCCCGGACCGGCCGTGCCTGCGCGCCGAGACCGGCGTCTGGACCTACGGCGACCTGCTCAGCGCGGCCAACCGGGCCGCGCACGTGCTGACCGACCACTGTGGACTACGACCCGGCAACCGCGTTCTGTTGCGGGGACCCAACAATCCGTGGCTGGTGGCGGCGTGGTTCGCCGTGCTCAAGGCCGGCGGCGTGGCCGTGACCACGATGCCGCTGCTGCGGTCCCGCGAGATCGCCGACCTGGTCGAGCTGACCAAGCCCGACCTGGCCATCTGCGATCACCGTTTCCTCGACGAGCTGACGCTGGGCGCGCCGGAGCTGCCGGTGCTCGGCTACGGCGGCCCGGGACCCGAGGACCTGACCGCGCTGGCATCGTCCACAAGCGACACGTTCACCAGCGTCGCCACCGCCGCCGACGACGTGGCCATTCTCGCGCCGACCTCGGGCACCACCGGCAAACCCAAGGCCACCATGCACTTCCACCGGGATCTGCTGATCTGCGCCGACACCTTCTCCCGGCACATCGTGCGCCCCACCCAGGACGACGTGTTCGCCGGCTCGCCGCCGATCGGCTTCACCTTCGGCCTCGGCGGCCTGGTGCTGTTCCCGATGCGGGCCGGGGCCTCGACCCTGCTGCTGGAGCGGGCCACCCCGGTGGAGCTGGCCGACGCCGTGGCCGAGCACCACGTGACCGTGCTGTTCACCGCGCCGACCGCCTATCGCGCGATGTTGGCCGCCGGCAAGGCTTCCGCGCTGACCGGACTGCGGCGCTGCGTGTCGGCCGGCGAGCACCTGCCCACCGCCACCTGGCAGGACTTCCTGGCCCAGACCGGGATCCGCATCATCAACGGCATCGGCGGCACCGAGATGCTGCACATCTACATCGCCGCCGCCGACGAGGAGATCCGCCCCGGCGCCACCGGGCGCGTGGTGCCCGGCTTCCACGCCGTGATCCTGGACGAGAACGGCGATCCCGTGCCGGACGGGGTGTCCGGCCGGCTGGCCGTCAAGGGGCCGACCGGCTGCCGGTACCTGTCCGACGAGCGCCAGCGCACCACCGTCCACAACGGATGGACGCTGACCGGGGACAGCTATCACCGGGACGCCGACGGCTACTACTGGTTCGAGGCCCGCAACGACGACATGATCGTCTCCAGCGGTTACAACATCGCCGGGCCCGAGGTGGAGGCCGCACTGCTGGACCACCCCGACGTGGTGGACGTGGCCGTGATCGGCGCCCCCGACGCCGAGCGCGGGGCCGTGGTCAAGGCCTTCGTCGTGGCGCGTGCGGACAGCACGGTGACCGCCGGCGAATTGCAGGACTTCGTCAAACGCACCCTGGCCCCGTACAAGTACCCGCGCGAAGTCGTGTTCGTGGACGCCCTTCCCCGCACCGCGACCGGCAAGGTGCAACGCTACCGTCTGCGATCGATGCCGCCATCCGGGCGACCCTGATTGGTCTGGATTGGGCCAGCTGTAGGCTGCCGGGCAGCGCCGACGATTGCGAGAGGTGAACGGTGTCTGCCAACGAGGCCGGCTGGGGCCCCAAGGACGTCGACGTCACCCTGCCCAGCGCCGCCCGGGTGTACGACTACCTGCTCGGCGGGGCGCACAATTTCAAGGTCGACCGCGACCTGGCCGAGCAGGTGATCCAGCTGCTGCCGACCGCCCGGCAGGTGGCCTCGGCCAACCGCGCCTTCCTGCGGCGGGCCGTGCGCTATCTCGTCGGGCAGGGCATCACCCAGTTCCTCGACCTCGGCTCCGGCAGCCCGACCTACGGGAACGTGCACGAGATCGCCCAGGATGCCGATTCCGCCTGCCGCGTGCTGTACGTGGACTACGACGAGGTCGCCGTGGCCCACAGCCAGATGCTGTTGGCCGACAACGCCGCCACCGCCGTTCTCGACGCCGACCTGACCAGGCCCGGCGACGTGCTCGACAACCAGCTCACCCGGGAGTTCCTGGACTTCGACCGGCCCATCGGGCTGCTGATGATCGCCTCCCTTATCTACGTGCGCGACGATCAGGACCCGCGCGGCGTCGTCGCGGCCTACCGCGACGCCCTGCCCGCCGGCAGCTACTTCGCCCTGTCCCACCTGACCGCCGACCACGATCCCGTGGCCATGGCCGGGGTCGTCGAGGTGATGAAGAACAGCCAGGATCCCCTGTACTTCCGCAGCTACGAGGACACCCTGGCGCTGTTCGACGGCTTCGAGCTCGTCGAGCCCGGCCTGGTCGACTCCCCGATCTGGCGGCCCGACGCCGGCCGCCCGGAGCCCGGCCCCGAAGGCCTCTACGTCGGCGTCGCCCGCAAGCGCTAGCACCATCGCCCGGGCGCCCAGGACCGACGCCCTAGGCCAACCGGTTATGCCGAGCGCCGGCAGGGTCGCGATGGCGGCGGCGACGACTAGGTTGGACCGGATCCCCCTGGTTAACAGGACTTCGCCGTGATCATCGCACGGTTTTGGAGCCACCCCGTCCTCGGTAATGTGATTACGGCAGTAGTCGGATTACCGTGGAGGTGGCTCGTGATCCCGACCGTCGACCAGGTGGTCTCCGAGGTCGAGAAGCTGGCCGCCGACCTGCCGGAGGTGTGCCGCACGCGGCGTATCGGCACCTCCCGGCTGGGCGAGCCGCTGCGGATGCTGTCGGTCGGCCACGGCACGCGCAACGCCCTGGTGGTGGGCTGCCCGCACCCCAACGAGCCGATCGGCCTGCACACCGTGCTGGAGCTGGCGACAAGGGTGGCGACGACGCCGGGCCTGCGGGAGGGCCTGGACTTCAGCTGGCACTTCGTGCCCTGCATCGACCCGGACGGCACGCGGCTGAACGAGGGCTGGTTCCCCGGGCCGCTGACCATTCGCAGCTACCACGAGAACTTCTACCGCCCGGCCTACGTCGACCAGCCCGAATGGACGTTCCCGGTGCTGGACGAGCGGGCCTTCTTCGACCGCATGCTGCCCGAGACCCAGGCGCTGGCCCGGGTGATCGACGAGTTACGCCCGCGGTTCCAGTACTCCCTGCACAACGCCGACTTCGGCGGCGTCTTCTTCATCCTCAACGGCGGGCTGCCGGGCATGGCCGAGGATCTCGGCGCGGTGGCGGCCGAGCAGGGCGTGCCGCTGTCGCTGGGACCGGTGGACACGCTGGGCTGGGCCACCGCCGCCCCGGCCGTCTACCTGATGCCGCCGGCCGAGACGTTGATCGAGGTCGCGGCCCGCGGCACCCGGGACGCGGTGCGGCACGGCGGTTCCAGCGCGCACTACGCCGAGCGGCACGGCACGACCACCCTGATCACCGAGGTCCCGTTCTGGCGCGACCGCCGGTCCGACGACGTCTCCGATTCCGGCCGGTCCTACGCGGACAGTCTCCGACACACGGCGACCGAACTGCGGGACGATAGGGCTGTGCTGTCCGAGTTGTACGAGGAGATCCGGCCGCTGCTGGTGGTGCCGTCGCCGATGCGGACCTCCATCGCCGACCAGCTGGCCACCGCCGCGTCGGCGGCCGCCGCCAACGACGTGATGGCCGAGCGCACCCCGGCGCGCCCGGCGACCGTGGCTGAAGTCTTTGCGGCGTCAACAGTTGTGCACATGCTGCGGCTACGGGCCAGCGGCATGATGCGCCGGCAGCTGGCCGTCGAGCACGCCGCCGGCAACCAGCCGCCGGAGTCCCGCGCCGTCAAGCGACACCTCGACGAGCTGTTCGACACCTGGTGCGCCGCCGCCGAGAGCGAGCTGTCGCAGGACGCCTTTCCGGTGCGGCAGCTGGTGTCCGTGCAGGCCGAGGCGGCGCTGGCGGTGGTGCGAAGGCTGGCATCATGCGGTTGACCCGGTCGCAGTCGCGGCAGCGCAACCGGGACGCGCTGATCGACGCCGCGCTGGTGGAGATGGCCGACCGCGGCTACCAGCAGGCGCGGCTGGACGACATCGCCGAACGGGCCGACCTGACCACCGGCGCCGTCTACTCCATCTTCGGCAGCAAGCGGAACCTGCTGCTGGCCGTCGTCGCCCGCCACGCCGACGAGCTGGACGGCCTGCTGGCCGAGCTGTCCGATCCCCGCCTGTCCCTGGACGAGGTCCTCACCGGCTGCGCCGACGCCTTCTACCTCGTCGCCACCGCGTCGGACGCCCGCCGCCGCTTCGCCTTCGAGCTGGAGCTGGCCGGCCTCATGCTGCGCGACCCCACCGTCATGTCCCTGACCACGTCCGACCGCCTGGCCAAGCTCCTGGTCGGCCGGGACGGCCATGTCACCGCCGAGCAGGCCGAGCAGCTGGCCCCAGCCCTGGCCGCCCTGCTCGGCGGCCTGGTCAACCGCGCCGTCCTGGAGCCGGGCACGGTCGACCAGGAGTACTTCCGCCGCTCCGCGCTGGCCCTGACCTGCCTGCTCAGAACGTGAGAACGACCTTGCCGCGGACGCCGGCGCGGGTGTGGGCGTCGTTGTCGGCGGGGTAGGCGCGGGCGACGCGGGTGGAGCGCACGGGTTCGGGCCCGGCGGCGCCGGCGTCGAGGAGGTCATGGCGGCCAGGGACGCCTTCGAATCAACGGCCCGACAGCAATGCCGATAAAATGCCCAAAGAATGGTAAAGTCCCAGGTCAGGCCCCGCAAACGGTCATCCCGAAAATTGCCGCTCATACGCCCCGTCGATGGATTTGAACGGGATATGAACGCCTTGCCCTAGCGTCAAGCTCGCTAGGGACTTGGGGGTACGACATGGCGATGAGCAACAGGGCGGCCGCGGGAGCCGTCCTCACGCTACCGGCACGGCGCACCGTCACACAGGGGTTGACGGTGGCCGTGGCCAGCAGCGAACCGGTGGTGCGCCTCGGGCTGCGGGTGCTGTGCGACGCCTTCGAGGTGGTGGCCGAGGCCGCCACCGCGCGGGACACAGTGCGTGAGGTGCTGCTGCACCGGCCCGACGTGCTGGTGCTCGACCTGGTCGACGCCGAGACGGTGTTGGCCGAGCTGCAACGGTCGGCGCGGGACGTGGCGGTGCTGGCGCTGACGTCCAACGACGACGACGATTCGCTGCGCGCGGCGATGCGTTCCGGGGTGCGGGGCTACCTGCACAAGGAGGCCACCCGGGACGAGATCGTGCGGGCGATCCAGGGCGTGGCCGCCGGCGAGATGATCTTCGGCCGGGCCGCAGCCGACCGGCTGCTGGGGCTGGTGTCGCGGCCGCTCGGGGTGGCCACGATGCCGTTCCCGGGCCTGACCGGGCGCGAGCGCGAGGTGCTCAACCTGGTCGCCGCCGGGTTGTCCAACCAGCTGATCGCGCGGCAGCTGCGGCTGTCGCCGAAGACCGTCAGCAACCACCTGTCGGCCATCTTCACCAAGCTGCGCACGGCATCGCGGGCCGAGGCGATCGTGCTCGCGCGAGAGGCGGGACTGGGCACAATGCAGGCATGAGGTTACGAGCCTTCGCGCCCGAGGATCTGCCGTCGCTGTACGACGTCTGCGTGCGGACGGCCGACGCGGGCGGGGACGCCCGGCAGCTGTATCCCGACCAGGATCTGATGCCGACCATCTTCCTCGCCCCGTACGTGGCGCTGGACCCGTCGCTCGCCTTTGTCGTCGACGACGGGTCCCGGGCCGTGGGCTACATCATCGGCACCGCCGACACCGGGGAGTTCGTGCGGCGGTGCCGGCAGGAATGGCTGCCCACGGTGGCCGGCCGCTACCCCGCGCCGGCCGCGATCGACACGCCCAGCGACGAGATGCTGGCGTTGCTGCACACCCCGGAGCGGATGATCGTCCCCGAGCTGGCCGCCTATCCCGCGCACCTGCACATCGACCTTTTGCCGGCGTACCAACGCAAAGGTCTGGGCCGCGAGCTGATGACCGCGTTCCTGGCCGCGCTGGCCGGCCGCGGGGCGCCGGCCGTGCACCTGGGCATGGTGACGGCGAACGTGGCCGCGCGGGCGTTCTACGACCGGCTCGGCTTCCACGTGATCGACGTGCCCGACGCCGGCGTGCTCACCTACCTGGGGCGGTCCACCGATTCCTAGCCATCGGCCAGCGCCGCCAGCTGGGCCGTGACCGTGCCCCAGCCCTCCTCGAAGCCCAGTTTCTCGTGCAGGGCCCGGACTTCCGGGTCCCCGTGCCGGACGATCACCCGGTAGTCGGTGCCGTCCGGATGATCCGCGAGCGTGATCGTCGCCGTGCAGGCCACCGGGGCCGGCGCCGCCGGCCGCGTCGGGTCGGCCAACGCCACGAACACCTCGTCCACCTGAGCCGAATACTGAGCCACGAGGCTAAGTGTCATCGGCGTCGGGGCAGGCTCAGACCCGCGCCAGCCGGAGAATCGGAATGACCCGTCCCGAGGTCTCCTCGTAGCCGGCGATCTGGGGATGCTCGGCGACAAAGCTCGGCCACAGGCGGGCTCGATGCTCGTCGTCGACCTCGACCAGGGTCGCCCGGTAGGTCTCGCGACTGGTCTCCACGGTGACGCGCGGATCAGCCTTGGCGTTGAGGTACCAGTGCGGGTCGCCCGGTTCGCCGCCGTTGCCGGCAGCCAGGTAGATCTCACCGTCCCGGATGAACCGGCCCAGCGGCGTGGTGTGGCGGCGTCCACTGCGCCGTCCCACGGTGGTCAGCAACAGCAGGCCCTCCCGGGCTCCTTCGGGCAGACCGTCGATCTTCCCGCCGCCCCGGAACTGGGCGATCACCTTCGGGTTCATGTCGGTGAACTTCACACGGACACCGCTTTCGGGTCGACGCTGCTCAGCAGCGTGCTGAAGTAGTTGTCGGGATCCGAACCGACGATCTCGGTCGTGTGCCGGGCCAGCCGCTGCACTCGCTGCGCCGCGGGCTTGCGGATCCGCTCATAGCTGGCCAGGGCCTGCGGGACGGGCAGGTCAGGCATGGCCAGCAGGTCGGCCAACAGCGCGGCGTCCTCGAATCCGACGCCGGCGCCCTGGCCCAGCATGGGCGACATCGCGTGCGCGGCATCGCCCATCACCGCGACGCGGTTGCGGGTCCAGCGCTCGACGACCGCCTCGTTGATGTTGGTGTAGAAGGCACGCGCGTCCGTTCGCATGAGCCGGCACAGGCTGGCCAGCGGCCCGGGAGCGCCGGGGAACAGGTCGGCCAACTCGGCGAGACCGAGCTCCGCGCGGTTGCCGGGCGGCCCGGGCAGGAACACGATGCCGTGCAGCGTCTTCCCGCCGTTGATGACGAAGTAGGCCAGCGCCGCCCCGTCGCCGATGCCCAGCGCGGCCACCCGGAGACTGTCCACATTGGGCACATGGAAGCGCACGACCCCGCAGCTGGTGTAACCGGCCTCGGGACCGTCCAACGCCACCCGGCGAGTCCACGAGTTGATGCCATCGGCGCCGATCACCGCGTCGAACGTCGCCGAACTGCCGTCGTCGAAGCGAACCCGGACGCCATCCCCGAGGTCGACCAGCTCCGCCGGCCGGACCCCGGTGCGCACCAGGTCGGCGACCGGCTGGAGAAACGACAGTTGCAGTTCCGAGCGGGAGAACACCAGAGGCAGCTGGGCTTCGTTGACGTGCTCCAACAACCCGGTGCGCAGATCGAACAACAGGTGCCGCTCGGGACGCACGCCCGGCCACCCGGCCCGGTCCACGAGTCCGACCCGGTCCAGCGCGGTGAGATGGCGGTCGGTCAGCCCGATGGCCCAGCCCGCCTCCATGATCTCTGGGGCCTGTTCGACGACGACCGGCTCCACGCCGCGATGGCGCAGTCCCGCGGCCAGCGCAAGGCCGGTCAGGCCCGCGCCAATGATGAGAACTCGGTTGGTCATGCCGTGTCCCTTCCCCAGTGACACTCGCCCAAAGAAAAAGAATGTTCGTTCTTTATTATGGCCAGTCGTCCTCCCGACCGTCAAGCTAGGCTCAGCCATGCCTCGCGTATCCCAGGAGCACCTCCACGCGCGCCGCCAACAGATCCTCGACGCGGCGGCGACCTGTTTCGCGCGCAACGGCTTCCACCCGACGACGATGCCCGACATCTTCGCCGAGGCCGGACTGTCCGCCGGCGCGGTCTACCGCTACTTCCCCGGCAAGCACGCGTTGATCGAGGCCCTTGCCGACACGGCGCTGCACCGGGTGGTCGGGGCCCTGCGCAAGGCGGTCGACGCCCAGCCGCCGCCGCGGGCCGCGGAGATCATCGACCTGATCCACCGCGAGTTGGCCGAAACCGACAACACCGCGCCGCTGATCATCCAGATCTGGGCCGAGGCCGCCAGCAATCCCGACATTCGGTCCGGCTACCGGAAAGCCACGGCCGCCCTGCACGAGGCGGTCACGGCCCTGGTCACGCGGCTGCATCCCGACAGCCGCCCGGCCCTGGTCTCCGGGATGGCTTGGGCGATACTGGCCCTGAGCACGGGAGTCTTCCTGTGCGAGACCCAGCAGCCCGACACGATGCCACCCACCGAATCCCTGGTCGACAGCCTGCGCGCGGTGCTGGCCGACTGAGCCGCTAGCCCACCCGGCGGCGGGCGAAGCCGTCCAGCACCGAGCGGTCGACGCCGACGGCGGCCTCCACCTCGGCCACCGTCAAGGCCCCGCAGTCCATGCCGCGAACCAAGGCGGCACTCATGGCCTGGGCCGTGGCCGGCTCGTCGAGGAAGACGCCGGCGGTCTTGCTCAGGTAGGCCCGGAGTCGAGCGGCGGCCTGTGGGAAGGCGTTGCGGTAGAAGGAGAAGGTGGCGAGGAAGCGGGTGGGGAGCTGGTGCGGGTGCAGATCCCAGCCCTGGTAGATGGCGTGTTCGAGTGACCTGGTGACTAGGCGGGTGTGCAGCCGCCAGCCGGCGCGGACGGCGGCGGCGTCGCCGACCGGGAGGATGTTGGTGGAGCCGTCGGAGATCTGCACGCCGGTGCCGGCGGCGGCCAGGAGCATGACGTTCTTGGCATGGTCGGCGACGGGATGCTCCATGGACTGGTGCGCGGCGGTGACACCACAGGCGGCGCTGTAGTCGTAGGTGCCGTAGTGCAATCCGGCGCAGCGGCCGTCGGAGGCGTGGATCATCCGGGCGACGGTGGCCGCGCCGTCGGGACCGAGAACCGCCTGCGTGGTCTCGATCTGGAGCTCGAAGCGCAGCTCGCCGGGGAAGCGCTCCAGCTGGGTGCACAGCCACACCATGGACTCGACCTGCTCCACGGAGGTGACCTTCGGCAGGGTGACGACGAAGTTGGGCGGCAACGGATCCAGCGCCTCCAACACCAACGCCAACGTCCGCACGCCCCGGCGACGCCCGGCCGGCTCGAACCCCTTGACACGTATGCCGGAGAACGGACTGGCCGCTTCTCGGAGCACCGAGGCGGCCGTGAGCACATGAGCGTCCTCGACCTCGTCGGCCGGCGAGCCGTAGCCGTCCTCGAAGTCGATCCGAAGATCCTCGATCGGCTCGCGGGCCAGCTTCGAACGCAGAAGGTCGTACACGCCAACGGAATCGACCCCGGTGGCGTCGGTGAGCGCCCCGGCGTCGGGGGCGAACTCGTCGAGCGCCCCCAGCGCCCGAGCACCCCAGGACCGGACCAGGCCGGGCCCGACCTGGTCCGCCGGCACGTACACGGTGTGCACGGGCTGGCGGACCCCGGTCGCGCCCGGATAGAGCCGGTCCCGCAAGGCGTCCACATCGGACAGTTGACTGTCCAGTTCGGACACCAGCTTGTCGAGATCCATCAGTCGATCTTGGCGTAGGCCGGCAGCGTCAGGAAGTCCACGAACTCGTCGTCCAGAGCCACCTGCTCGAACAGGTCGCTCGCCTCGTCCAGGTGGTCGCCGGACAGCGTGGCCTTGACCTCGGCCAGCACCTCCCGCACCAGTTCGGCGGTGACGACCTGTCCGTCGGCCAGCACGGTGCCGTTGTGCACCCACTGCCACAGCTGCGACCGCGAGATCTCGGCGGTGGCGGCGTCCTCCATCAGGTTGTGGATGGCGGCCGCGCCGTTGCCGGACAGCCAGGACTGGATGTACCGCACGCCCACGTCGACCGCGGACCGGACGCCGGCGAAGGTGGCCTCGCCGGGCGTGGACTTGACGTCCAGCAGCTGGTCGGCGGTGACCTTCACCTCGGGGCGCAGCTTGTCCAACTGGTTGGGGCGCTTGCCCAGGACCTCGTCGAACACCTCCTGGCACACCGGCACCAGGTCGGGATGCGCGACCCACGAGCCGTCGAAACCGTCGCCGGCCTCGCGGCTTTTGTCGGCCCGGACCTTCTCCAGCGCCGCCGCCGTGACCTCGGGGTCGCGCCGGTTGGGGATGAACGCGGCCATGCCGCCCATGGCGAACGCGCCGCGCTTGTGGCAGGTGCGGACCAGCAGCTCGGTGTAGGCCCGCATGAACGGCGCGGTCATGGTGACCGTGTTGCGGTCCGGCAGCACGAACTCCTCGCCCGCGTCCCGGAAGGTCTTGATCAGGCTGAACAGGTAGTCCCAGCGGCCGGCGTTGAGACCGGAGGCGTGGTCGCGCAGCTCGTAGAGGATCTCCTCCATCTCGAACGCGGCCGGCACGGTCTCGATCAGCACGGTGGCGCGGACGGTGCCGTGCGGGATGCCCAGCTTCTCCTGCGCGTAGGTGAAGACGTCGTTCCACAGCCGCGCCTCGAGATGGCTCTCCATCTTGGGCAGGTAGAAGTAGGGGCCGCTGCCGCGGGCCAGCAGCTCCCGCACGTTGTGGAAGAAGTACAGGCCGAAGTCGACCAGCGCGCCGACCGCGGGCCGGCCGTCGACGTCGATGTGCCGCTCGTCCAGGTGCCAGCCGCGGGGCCGCATCACGATGGTCGCCGGCCGCACGTCGGAGCGCAGCGCGTAGTGCTTGCCCTCGGGCGAGGTGTGCACGATGGTGCCCCGCACGGCGTCGTACAGGTTCTCCTGGCCGGAGACCACGTTGTGCCAGTGCGGGGTGTTGGCGTCCTCCAGGTCGGCCAGCCACACCTTGGCCCCGGAGTTGAGCGCGTTGATGGCCATCTTGCGCTCGGTCGGCCCGGTGATCTCCACGCGGCGGTCGACCAGCGCCGGCGGCGCCTCGGCCACCTGCCACTGGGCGTCGCGGATGTGGGCCGTCTCGGCCAGGAAGTCCAGTTTCTGGCCACGCCGGGCGGCGCGGGCGGCGATCAGCTCGTCGCGGCGGGGGGCGAACCTCCGGTTGAGGTCGGTGACGAAATCCACCGCCTCCGGGGTCAGGATCTCAGGCACGGTTTTCCTCATCGTGGAGTTTTTCTTCCAGAACGGTCGTCCTGCACGCTACCCTTGGGGTCCAGCCAAGTACAGGGAGACGCTGATCGCACGACGAGCGACGGCGAGGGTGAGGGGCCGAGTCATGGGTGACGTGGAGGGCGGGGGCAAGGGCGGTGTGCAGTCGGTCGAGCGCACCTTCGAGCTGCTGGAGCTGATGGCCGAGGCCGGCGGCGAGGTCGCGCTCAGCCAGCTCGCCGCCAGCTCGGGGCTGCCGCTGCCGACCATCCACCGCATCATGCGCACCCTGGTCGGCGGCGGCTACGTGCGGCAGCAGCCGTCCCGGCGCTACGCCCTGGGCCCGCGGCTGATCCGGCTCGGCGAGACCGCCAGCCGCACCCTCGGCGCGTGGGCGCGGCCCTACCTGGCCGAGCTGACCGAGGTCACCGGCGAGACCTCCAACATGGCCGTGCTGGACGGCGACCAGGTCGTGTACGTGGCCCAGGCCCCGTCCCGGCACTCCATGCGCATGTTCACCGAGGTCGGGCGGCGGGTCGACGTGCACTGCACCGCCGTGGGCAAGGCGATCCTGGCCCAGCTGCCCGCGGAGACCGTGGAGCAGGTGCTGGCCCGGGCCAAGATGAAGCCGCAGACCGAGCGGTCGATCACCACCGTCGACGGGATGCGGGCCGAGCTGGCGGCCATCCGCGAGCAGGGCTACGCCGTCGATGACGGCGAGCAGGAGATCGGCGTGCGGTGCCTGGCCGTGGCCGTGCCCGGCTCCCCGTCCAACGCCGCGATCTCTATCAGCGGGCCGGAGACCCGGATGGGCCTGATCGCCGTGGACGAGGTGGTGCCGCTGCTGAGCCGGGCCGCCAAGGTGCTGGCCCGGGAGATGGACGCCACCCGCGGCTGACCCAACGCCAGCAACGCCGCTGGCCCCGGCGACCGGCCCTTTCCCTGCGCTTTTTGTGTCATGAAGGGCCCCATACTGACGTTGAACCTGGATCCACCGTTGATCTTTGATGGTGATCTTGGTGGCTGCGGGATGGTCGAATGGCCATGCGG
>NZ_JBIUAG010000060.1:0-28309 GCF_044547355.1 Kutzneria sp. NPDC052558 | reverse complement strand
AGTCGGCCACACAGACTTTCCGCTTCGACAATCGGAGGGTGGATTTTGTGTGGTGGGGGGCGTTGGCATAAGCTTCTTGCGTATCGAGGCTGGCGGAGCCTGCCCTATAGCGCCTTGATACGCCATCGCCCAGAGGTCTCCACAAAAAATCCACCCGGAGCCACCAACCAAACGCCCCACCCCGCCCCCAACCACACAACAACCCCACCCCACAAAACAAACCCCACCCCTCAGCCACACAACACCCCCACCTCTCAACACAAAACCCACCCTCCGGCAACCGCGCGGCGCGGGCACCAGAACCACAACCACCCACAACAGGCCCCCCGAGCCAATACCCACCCCCCGGCAACCGCGCGACCGCTTCCAGGCACGGCTCCTACCAGCCACTTCCACGTCGTGTGACGCGGCGAGGACGGGACGAGGACGGCCCCCCGCACGGTGGGATCCGTCCGGGGGCATCGCCGCCGGGGGAATGTCGATGACAAAGGGGCAGAGATGAAGAAGCTTTTCGCCGCGGTCGCCGTGGGGGCGGCGTTGGTCTCCGGCGTGGTGACGGCGGGAACAGCCAGCGCGGCGCCGGCGTCGGCGCAGTCCGTTCTGGCCAGCGGCAGCTGCGCGGGATATGGCTACGTGCGGGTCAACACCTCCGCCGTGAACGTCTACACCGGAGCGGGCACGGCATTCCGGGTCGTGAAGACGGTGTACCGCGGCGACCACGTCAGCTGCTGGCCGGCCAGCGGGGGCGACCGCTACTCGCTGTGCGGCGTGGTCGGGGCGACCAGTTGGATTCCGGTCGACGTCACCCTGGACAACAGGATCGACGGCTACCTCCCCGCCACCTGCGTGACCGACGTCTGATCACCGCGAAGCGCTGAAGCGGCCTCTGCGGGGACCCGTCCCCGCAGAGGCCGTCCATGCTCGGCGCATGCAGTTCATTGGCGAGCCGACCCGGTCGATCGGCTTCGGGCCGGCGGTGCTGCGGGCGCTGCAGTTGACTTTCCGCAAGCGGGGGCGGGCTTCGCGGCGGGAGTTCTGGTTCTTCTTCCTGGCCTACTGGGGCCTGTTCGCGGTGTCGGTGATCGCCGCGAGCGCACTGGAGCAGGACTGGCTGGTGGCGCTCGGCTATGCGGTCTACCTGGTCGGACTGCTGCCGTTCATCAGCGTCTCGATCCGACGCCTGCACGACATCGGGCGCAACGGCTGGTGGTCCCTGGGAATGATCTCCGTCATCGGCTGGCTGCTGCTGATCGCGTTCTGGACCGAACGGGGACAGCCGGGGGAAAACCGGTTCGGCCCGCCGCCTCGATGACGGGGGGTGTGCGTCGTGTCACCCTGTTTCGTACACTCCCTCAGTGCGCAGGGGTCGCGTCGTAGCTGACCGTTATCGGTTGGAAGAAGAGCTTGGCCGGGGCGGCATGGGTGTCGTCTGGAGAGCGGTCGACCTCGAACTGGGTCGGCAGGTCACACTGAAACGGTCCCTGGGCGATGATGTCGGGCAGATCCGGCGGGAGGCGCGGATCGGGGCCGGGCTGCTGCACTCCAATGTGGTCACGGTGTTCGACACGGTCGTGGACAGCGACGCGCAGTGGCTGGTGACCGAGTACCTGGCCGCGCGCAGCCTCGAAGAGCTCATCGACAACGACGGTCCGCTGCCCGAGGACCGGGTCCGCAAGATCGGCGCGCAGCTGGCCGGGGCGCTGGCGGCCATGCACTCCCGGGGCATCGTGCACCGGGACATCAAGCCGGGCAACGTCCTCGTCACCGCCGACGACGTGGCCAAGCTGACCGACATGGGCATTGCCCGGTGGACGGAGGTCACGCGCACCGGCGGGGCCCAGCTCACCGGCACGCTCGGGTACGTCGCGCCGGAGGTGGCCGACGGCGGCGAGGCCGGGCCGGCGTCGGACGTCTTCTCCCTGGGCGCCACCCTCTACGCGGCGATCGAGGGCCGCTCGCCGTGGGGGACCGGTGAGGACGGCCCGTTCGCGCAGATGCGCCGGGCCGCCGCGGGAAAGCCGCTCCCGGCCGAGCGGGCGGGGAAGTTCGAGCCGGTGCTGACCGCGCTGATGGCCCGGCACCCGGCCGACCGCCCCACCGCGGCGGACGTCGTCACCATGCTCACTGTGGACGATCCGGAGATCCGGCGGCCACGGCGGCTGCGCCGACGCCTGCTGATCGGCGTCGCGGCGGCGGTCGTGGTGGTGCTGGCGGCGGGTTTTCTGGTGACCCGCCTCGTGTCGGCCTCCTTGACCGGCAACTACACCCTCGGCTCCGATCCGGCGGCGATCGATCCGTGCAAGGTGATCGACACCAAGGCGCTCGTGCCGTACGGGGAGCCGTTCGTCGACCCCGAGGAGCTCGACTTCGGCAGCTGCGTGGTCACGACCACGCTGGCCGACAAGACCGGCCAGGTGCAGACCGTGCTGGACCTGACCGGCCCGGAGCGCTATCCGAGCCGGCCACCGGTGCCCGGTCAGATGGGCGACATCGAACGGCCCGACCCGCACGACGGCACCTGCCAGCGCGCGATCTCGCTGGCCGACACCAACCGGATCGTCGTCACCTCGCATCCCCTTGACGACGCCAAGAACACGCCGTTGTGCACCATCTCGGAGGCCGTGATCACCGACGCGGTGCTCATGCTGGCCAACGGGCCGCTGCCGCGCCGCACCCAGCCGTTCGCGTCGTGGTCGCTGGCCAACGTCGAGGCCTGCGGCCTGCTCAGCACCACCGAGATCACGGGTGCTCTCGGCGAGAACAAGGCCCCGGACCACGAGCTCGGCGGCTGGGGCTGCACCTGGGAGCACGATCCCCGCACGATCACCCTGCGGTACAGCCGGGAATGGCCGATCGAGAACGATTTCGAGGACTTCCCGGGCGAGCGGATCAAGGTCGGCGCCAAGGCTGCCGTCATCACCACGGTGCCGGGCGGCCACCCCGAGTGCCGGGTCCAGATCATCAGCCACTTCTACGCGCCGTACGGCGTCCTGAAAGGCACAGATCCCAACCGCGAGGAGATCGCCACCGTCACGATGGAGGACACCTCGGCGGTCAACGGCGACGCGCTCTGCGGGACGGCGCGGTCGCTGGCCACGGCGATCGCCGGCCGGCTGCCGTCGTAGCGCGGGGACCGGTCCCCCACGCCCTCCGTTAGAAAAGGACGTGGCCGGAACCGGAATCGCCGGCCGGACGGAACGAAGAGGGTGGCGATGCGCGTGCTGGCCGGCGTGGTGCTTCTGGTGGCGGCCATGGCCGCGCCGACGGCGGAGGGGACCGCCGGACCGGGGCCGCGGACGCTCCATGTCGGTCAGCATGGCGAGTACGCCACCGTTCAGGCCGCAGCCGACGCGGCCCGTCCCGGGGACACGGTCGCGATCGAGGCCGGCGCCTATTCGGGTGGCCTCACCATCCACCACGACGGCGCGGCCGGGCGGCCGATCCGGTTCACCGGTGTCGGCGGAACCGCCGTCCTGACCGGGGAAAGCGGTCCGCTGGCGATAGGCGGGCACGGCTGGCTGGAGTTCCGGAACCTGACCGTGGCCGGCTCGACCAGCTTCGGCGTCTACGCCGACGGTGCGCACGACCTCGTGTTCGACCGGTTCGGTGTGGACGGGTCGAAGGACGGCGGGCTGGTCCTGGTCGAGTCGAAGCATGTGCGGATCACCGGCTGCGACATTCACGGCACGAACTCCCGCGGCACCTCGGCCGACCACGAAGCGCTGAGCATCGCCTCGGGCTCCGAGGATGTCGAGGTGTCGGGCTGCCGGGTGCACGACAACGGCGAGGAGGGCATCGACGTCAAGTACGACGACAACGCCCACGTCCGCGTGCACAACAACATCGTGACCGGCAACCGGGGCCCCAACATCTACGTCGACTCTTCGTCCATTGTGGACATCTACGACAATGTCGTGAGCGGCGCCCACAACGAGACCAAGGCCGGCATCGGCCTCGCGGTCGAGGACTACTCGGAGACCCGGCTGCTGTCCAGGGTCCGGGTGTTCGACAACCTGTCCACCGGCAACGCGCAGGCCGGCCTGAGCCTGTGGGTCGAGTCCACCGGGACCATGCGCGACCTCACGATCGTCAACAACACCTTCGCCGGCAACGCCACGGGCTCGGTGCGGATCGACGCCGACCGGTTCGCCGGAACCAACATCCTGCGCAACAATGTGTTCGGCGAGGGACCGGTGACCGCCGGGCCGTTCGCCGCCGACCACAACTTCGTCGGGGACCCGGGCTTCGCCGATCCGGCCCATGGCGACTACCACCTGGTGGCGGGCTCGGCCGCGGTCGACGCCGGCAGCCCCGTGCTCGCCCCCGCGTGCGACCTCGACGGTCACCCCAGGCCGGCCGGCAGGGGATTCGACATCGGCGCCTACGAGCGGAGGTAGCCGTGCGTCTCAACCCCCAACACCAGCGCAGCCTGCGCCACGGCGTGACCGGCGCTGTGCCGGGCACGCTGAGCGCGCTGACCGTCACCGGCGGGGTCGCGGTCCCGCCGTCCCCCGGCCGCCGGGTGAGCTTCGGGCGCAACCGGTTGGAGGTCGACGTCTGCGTCGGCGAGGAGGACCTGCGCATCAGCAGGGTGCACGGCATGCTCGTCCGCGAGCGGGACCGGTGGTGGCTCAGCAACACCGGCCGTTCGCCGATCCGGTTGTCCGACAGCGTGTTGCTGCACGGCGACAGCGAGCCGCTGCCGCTGGCCACCGGCTACACCGCGGTGTTCCTGCGGGGATCGCGCGAGCACGTGTTGGAGCTGTTGGTGTCCGACGGCGACGACGAGTCCACGGCCCGCCGACCCACGCATCCGACCGCGCCGCCCAAGCGCTGGCGGCTCTCGCCGGAGGAGCACCTGGTGCTGGCCGTGGTCGGCCAGCGCTACCTCGGCTACGACCCCCAGCCGCTGCCGTTGTCACGTCAACAGGCCGCCGCCGAGCTGGCCGAGCGCCGGCCGTCGGAGAACTGGACGGTCAAGCGCGTCGAGCACATCGTTTCCCGCGTGCGGCAACGGCTTTCCGACGCCGGCGTGCACGGGCTGCGACGGGAGGAGGTCGGCGAGCCGGTGGGGCTGACGCTGACCGTGAACCTGTTGCGGGAGCTGGTGTTGTCCACGACCTTGGTGCCGATGGACCTGGAGTGGCTGGAGCTGCCCGACGCGCCGTCGGCGTGATCAGCCGGAACAAGGCGGGTCGTAGGGCAGCTCGGGAAGATGCTCCTGCCACAGCTTCTCGGTCATCAGCCCCCGGGTCGACGCGCAGATCCGCCGCACGGCGTGGTCGGCGTTCAGGTCCAGCAACCGCACCCCGTTCGCGCCGTCGGCGGTGGCCAGGAAGGCGCCGTCGGGACGGAACGGCACGCTGAACGCGGTGCCGCCGAGGGTGCTGATCGGCTGGCCCAGCGGCCCGGGATTTTCCGTGTCCCACAAGCGAATCGTCTGGTCGGTGCCGGCGCTGGCCATGGTCCGGCCGTCGGGGCTGAACGAGACGGCCAGGACCCCGTTGGAGTGCCCGGTCAGTTGCCCGGTCTGCTTGGGGCGGGCGGGATCGGTGACGTCCCAGAGCCGGACGGTCTGGTCGGTGCTGGCGCTGGCCAGGCGCTGGCCGTCCGGGCTGAACGCCACCGAGTTGACGCCGCTGGTGTGGCCGGGAAGTTGGCTCAGGGGCTTGGGTTTGCTCCGGTCGGTCACGTCCCAGAGCCGGATCGTGCGGTCGCTGCTGCCGGTGGCGAGGTAGCGTCCGTCCGGGCTGAACGCCGCGGAGTTGATGTAGCTGGTGTGCCCGGGCAACTGGCCCAACCGCTTGGGGTTGCCGGGATCGGACACGTCCCAGAGCTGCCCGATCTGGTCGTCCCAGCTGGTGGCCAGGGTCCGGCCGTCGGGGCTGAACGCCAGGAACGCGGAGTACCGGGTGTCCAGGACCAGGGTCGGCCCGAGCTGGCGAGGCTTCGCCGGATCGGAGACGTCCCACAGCTGGGCGATCTTGGCGTAGCTGAGCACCGCGAGCACCTTCCCGTCGGGGCTGAACGCGACGGCGGTGGCGCATTCGCTGCACGACTGGAGATAGCCGGGTGTGGCCGGGATCTGGCCCAGGGGTTGGGGAGCACGCGGATCGGCGGTGTTCCACAGCCGCACGGTGTTGTCGTTGGCCCCGGCGGCCAGCAGGTGGCCGTCGGGGCTGAAGGCGGTCGAGTTCACCGCTGAGCGGGAGCCGATCATGGCCGTCGGCAGCGACCAGAGTCGGACCACGCTGTCGGCGCTGCCGGTGGCCAGGGTGCGGCCGTCCGGGCTGAAGCCGACCGCGAACACGACATGTCCGTTGCTGGCCAACGGAGATCCGAGCGGCACGGCCCTGGCCGGGTCGGACACGTTCCACAGCCGGGCGGTGCTGTCGTCGCTGCCGCTGGCCAGCACGTGCCCGTCGGGGCTGAACTCCACCGACCAGACCGCGGCGGTGTGGCCGGTCAGGGGATCGCCGAGCTCCGACCCGTCGGCCACGGTCCAGAGCCGGATGGTCCGGTCGTCGCTGCCGCTGGCCAGCACGGCGCTGTCCGGGCTGAACGCCACCGAGTGCACGATGCCGCTGTGCCCGGTCAGGGCCGGGCCGACGCGGGTCGGCTGGGCCGGGTCGGCGACGTTCCACAGCAGGATCGTCGCGTCGTCGCTGCCGGCGGCCAGCAGCCGCCCGTCCGGGCTGAACGCCACCGAGCGCACCGGCCCGGTGTGCCCGGCCAGCGGCTGGCCCAGCGGGGCCGGGTGCGCCGGATCGGCCACGTGCCACAGGTGCACGGTGTGGTCCTCGCTGGCGGCGGCCAGAGTCTTGCCGTCCGGGCTGAAGGCCACTAGGTAGATCGTGCCGCCGCCGTCCAGCGGGCCGCCGATGGGCTTGGCGTTGGCCGGGTCGCTGACGTCCCAGAGCCGGACCGTGTGGTCGTCGCCGGCGGTCGCCAGGGTGTGCCCGTCCGGGCTGAACACCGCCGAACTCACCCAGCTGGTGTGGCCGGTGAGCGGTTTCCCCAGCGGCGTCGGGCGGGTCGGGTCGTGGACGTCCCACAGCCGAGCCGTGTGGTCCTCGCTGGCGGTGGCCAGGGTCTTGCCGTCGGGGCTGAACGACGTCAGGTACACCTCGCCGGTATGGCCGTGGGCCGACACGGCCAGCGGCGCGCTCTCGGTGCCGAGTAGCCGTGTGCGGACGTCGGGATCGTTGGGACGCAAGCGATCGGCCACGAGGTCGAGTTGCGCCGACAGCGACGGGTCGCCGTCCCGCAGGCGGTCACCCTCGGCCAGGACCTGCGCGAACACCGCGTCGTCACGCTGGTGGATAGCCGTCGACCACTGTTGGAAGGCCACCGCCGCCGCGGATGTGGCAAGCACCGCGAACACCACCACCGCGGCGACGAGCTGGCGCAGCCGCCGGGTCCGGCGGCGGGTGCGGCTCTCCTCCTCGTCACGGGCCCGGACGCTGGCCTGCACGAACTCCTGCTCCCGCGCGGTCAGCGCCGCCCGGCCGTCGGCCGCCCACGTGGTCGCCTGGTCGAGGCGTACGCCGCGGTACAGGGCGGCCGGGTCGCGGTCCAGCGACTCCCAGGTGTCCGTGGCGTCGGTGAGCGCCCGGTGGATCCGCAGGCTGTCCCGGTCGTCCGACAGCCACCCGCGCAGCCGTGGCCACGAGCGGATCAGCGCCTCGTGGGTGATCTCCAGGCCGTCCCGGTCGGCGGCGACCAGGCGGGCCTGGGTCAGGCGCTCCACCACGAACTCCAGGTCCGGGCCGGTGTCCAGCTCCCGGCGGTAGACCCGGCGCTTGGTGTCCTCGGTCCCGTCGCCCAGCGCGGTCAGGCGCAGGAACAGGTCCCGGGCCAGCGCCTGCTGCGTGGCGTCGAACTCGGCGTAGGTGCCTTCGGCGGTGCGCGCGATGGCGTCGGCGATGCCGCCGGCCGCGTGGTAGCTGGCCAGGGTCAGGGTCGTGCCCTGGCGCCGCCGCCAGGTCTCCAGCAGCGCGTGCGACACCAACGGCAGCACCGCGAGCTCGCCGGCGGTCTCGGCCATGATCGTGGCCATCAGCGCGTTCTCCAGCCGGAACCCGGCGTCGACCGCGGGCCGGCTGATGGCCGACCGCAGTTGCTCGGCGGTCATCGGGCCGACCAGCACCTGCGCGTCCTGGAGGGCGGCCACCAGCTCGGGATGGGCCGCGCAGTGGGTGTAGAAGTCGGTGCGGACGCCGAGCACGACCCGGACCTGGCTGGTCCTGGCCCGGGCCGCGTGCAGCAGGGCGGCCAGGAACTGCTCGCGCTCCGCCGGGTCCTGGCACAGCGTGAAGACCTCTTCGAACTGGTCGACGACGATCAGCAGGTCGGCGTTGTCGTCCCGGTCGGCGAGGGCCTGGCGGACGTGCAGGTGCAGGGCCTCGGGATCGGCCGCCAGTTCGGTGCGCAGCGACACCGAGGACCAGCCGATCCACGCGGCCAGCCGTATCGCGCATTCCTCCACCGGATGCCGGCCCGGAGTGAACAGCAACACCGGCGCGTCGTTTCGGCCGGCGACGAGGCCGGCTCGCAGAATGGACGACTTTCCGGCGCCGGAGGCCCCGAACACCGCCAGGAAACGCTGCGTGGCGACCCGGGCCAGCAATTGTTCGACCAGTTCTTCCCGGCCGAAGAAACGATCGGCGTCCTCGGCCTGAAAGGCGGCCAGTCCCACGTACGGCGCCCGTTCGTCGCTTTCCGGCGGATCGACCCGGTCGGCCGCGACGATCGAATGCCAGCGCCGTTCCCAGTCGCCCGTGTCGCCACCGCAGGCCCGCACGTAGGCCAGCGTGGCGGCCAGGCTCGGCAAGCGCTTGCCGCTGGCCGCCTCGGCCAGCGTGGACGCCGAGTAGTGGGTGCGCCGGCCGAGCTCGCGATAGGTCGGGCTGCCGGCGTCGGCCCGCAGTTTCCGCAGGTCACGCGCGAACGATGTGATCGGATCGTCCCCGGACCCGAGCGGCTGCTCGGAGCGCGGCATCGTCACACCCCCAGGTCGTGGCGTTGTCCGGACCCTGTTTGTCCGACGCCGGATCGTGACATCGGACAGTCCATCTGCGCTAAACCTGGCACAGCGGCCGATGCGGCGGTCAGAGGGGTGCCGCCGCCGAGGTCGCACCGGGCCGGACGATCGCGACATCCGCCCGGCGACGCCGCACAACCGCAGTGGTCAGGGGATCAGTCCAAGGTTGCGTAGAAAGGCGTCGTAGTTGGTTTCTCGGCCGAGGAAATCGCCGACGAGCTGGCTCCCGGCGGCACTGCCGCCGGGAGCCAGCACGGCTTCCCGGAAACGCGCGCCGGTGGCCGGATCCATCGGCCCGGATTCCTCGAACCGGGTGTACATGTCGTCGGCGATGACCCGGGCCCACAGATAGCTGTAGAGCCGGCCGTCATAGCCGAACATGTGCGGCAGCGCGGATTGCAGATGCGTGCCCTCCGGATAGGGCAGGCCGTTGCGCCGGTAGGCCTCCCGCAGCGCGGCCGTCGAGTCGCCGTCGAAGTCGGCCGAATGGTAGGCGAGGTCGAGCGAGGCGAAGAAGATCTGCCGCTGGGTGGCGATCGCGGCGGCCACGTTCTTGGCCTCGATCATCCGGGCCAGCAGCTCGGCCGGCAGCGGCTCGCCGCTGACGTGGTGCCGGCTGAAGGCGGCCAGCACGTCGGCGTCCCAGCACCACCGCTCCATGATCTGCGACGGCGCTTCGATGAAGTCGCGCTCCGTGCTCGACGCCGAGAACCGCCCGTGCTCGACGGCCATCAGCGAGTCGTGCAGGACGTGGCCGAACTCGTGGAACAGGGTCACGACCTCGCGGTGCCGCAGCAGCGACGGCCGGGTCTCGGTCGGCCGCGTCAGATTGGCGGCGACCGCGCTGACCGGGTGCTGGTACGAGCCGTCGGGCAGTCGGCGGCCGAAACGGAGCTCAAGCGCCGCGGCGTGGGTGAACTTGCCCGGCCGCGGGAACAGATCCAGGTAGAACCGCGCGACCGGGACGCCCGTGGCCGCTTCCTCGACCGCGTAGGCCCGCACGTCCGGGTGCCAGACCGGCGCGTCCGGCAGTTCGACGCAGCGCACGCCGAACACCTGCCGCGCGATGTGGAACAGGCCGTCCAGGCACGCGTCCAGCGGGAAGTACTGGGCGACTTCCTGGTCGTCGACGTCGTACCGGGTCCGCAGCGTCTGGTTGGTGAGGTAGGCCAGATCCCACGGCGCGACCTCGGGCCCGTCATGGATCTCCAGCAGCAGCTGGACATCCCGCTCCGCGTGCGGGGCGACCAGGTCCCGCAGCTCGTCGAGGAAATCGGCGACGACGGCGCGACGGCCCGTCATCTCGATCTCCGTCGTGTAGTCGACCCACGAGTCGTGGCCCAGCATCCGGGCGATCTCCGCGCGCACGGCGATCGCCCGCTCCAGCCGGGCGACGTTGTCCGGGCCACCCCGGCGGAGCTCCCGTTCCAGCAGCTCGCGCCGGCGCTCGGCCGAGTGGGCGTTGGCCAGGAACGGGCGGAGCTCGGGATAGTCCAGCGACACCCGGTACCGGTCCCCGGACCGGGTCAGCCCGGCGATGTAGTCCTCCGGCAGGCCGTCGAGCTCGGCCCGGTCGACCTCGATGCCGTCGTCCCAGTCGGCGATGCCCTGGGCGAAGTCGGCCCCGAGCCGCACCAGCTCCTCGGACAGCGCCCGCAGCCGCTCGCGTTCGGCGGCCGGGAGCTCGTGGCCGTCACGCCGGTAGTCGCGCAGCATCCACTCCAGCAGCCGCGCGTCCTCGCCCGTCAACGCGGCCGCTTCCTCGGTGCCGGCGAACTCGACGACAGCCCGGTAGAGGCCCTCGTCGAACTTGAGCGCGATCGCCCGGTTCTCCAGCTCCAGCCCCCAGTGCCGGGCGCTGTCCCGCACCGCCTCGTCCGGCGACACGTGTTTGAGGAACGTCCAGCCCGAATCCGCGTCGGCCAGGTCCCGCACCGCCGTCTCCACCGCGAACAGCGTGTTGGCGGCGGTGCGGGAACCACCGGGCACGGCGAGGATCTCGGCCACCTGCGCGTCACAGGCGGCGATCGCCGCCTGGCACGCCTCGGCGATCTGCTCGCCCGTGACCGTCGAATAGTCCGGCTCTGCGTGGTTGGACATGGCCATCCCTCCCCCACGACGACACAGCCAGGCTGATCATAGTGAGGTGGGCTCGGGCGTCTATGCCACGAGCACAGGACAGCCGAGCGTTCCCTGACAGTCAACCGACTCGTGCGCGGTGCGGGCCAGTTCGGTGGCGTAGAGGCGGACCAGGTCCGGGAACGCGAACCAGGCGGCGCCGCAGGGCTTGGTGCCGACCACGCGCAGGAGGTGGCTACTGACCAGGACGCCGATGGGAATCTCGGCCGACAGCTCGTCCATGCCCAGCATCCGGGCGGCGGTGGCGAGGTCGAACGGACCGTCCACCCGGGGGCCGATGGTCACCAGCGCCTGGCGCGCCCGCGCGGTCAGTCGGTTGACGCCGGTGTCGAGCCGCTTGCGCAGGTCGACGGTGCCGACGCCGAGCTCGCTGAGCCGGCTCTCCTCGTTCTCCAGGCGCAGCGCCAGTTTCGCCAGCCGCCAGCCGACCCGGCTGACCAGCCGCTCGGCGGCCCCGTGCACGGCCAGCGGCAGCCCCTCGCACAGCTCGGCGACGCGGTCGGCCGCCTCCCGCTCGGCCCCGATCCGCTGCCAGCCCACGATCCGCCCCAACAGCTCCACACTGTCTTCAGTGGACAGTCGGGACAGCTCGACGGTCTCCAGCGCCGGCAGGCCGGGAATCCGGGACTGGGCGGTGACCAGCGCGGCGCAGTGCGGCGACCCCGGCAGCAGCGGCTGGACCTGGGTCAGGTCGGCCGCGTCGTCCAGCAGCACGAGGACCCGCTTGGTGGAGGCCAGGGACCGGAACAGCCGGACGCGTTCGGCCAGCGACGTCGGGATGTCGACGACGCCAAGGGACCCCAGGAAGGACTCGAGCACCTGGGTCGCCGGCACCGGATTTCCGTTGTGGTCATGGAGTTCCGCGAACAGGCTGCCGCCCGGGAACCGCTCGGCCAGCGCGTGCCCGGCGTGCACGGCCAGCGCGGTCTTGCCGATGCCGGGCGCGCCGAGGATGGACACCACCGGCGGGAACGTGCCGGACGAGTCGATCGCGTCCCGGAGGCTGCCGATCTCCTCCTCGCGGCCCACGAAGAACGGCGTGTCCGGCGGCAGCTGCGCCGGGGCGACCCGTGGCTCGGCCCCGCCGCCGACGGTGCCGTTGAGAATTTCGATCTGGAGCTCACGCAGCCGTTCCGACGGTTCCAGCCCCAGCTCGGCGACCATGCGATCGCGTAGTCGCCGATACATTTCCAACGCTTCTCCACGACGGTTGGACCGATGCGCGGCGGCCATGAACATCGCCGTGAAATTCTCGTGCAACGGGTGTTCGTCGACCAGCTGGAGCAGTTCACTCAGCAGCTGGCGATGCATGCCGAGCATGAGCTCGGCCTCGATCCGCGACTCCAGGACTTCGAGTCGGCGGTCGTTGAGCCGGGCTATTTGCCGGGCCAGCGTCGGCCCGACCTCGGAGTCGCTCAACACCGGCCCGCGCCACAGATCGAGAGCCGAGCGGAACAGGGCGGCCGCCCGGGAATGCTCGCCCGCCCGCACCGCGCAGCGCCCCTCCCGCTCCAGCTCCTCGAATCGCCACAGGTCGAACTCGTGCGGCTGAAGCTTGATCAGGTAGCCGTTCGGGCGCGTCTCGATGACCGGGCCGTCGACCGTGGTCAGCGCCTTGCGCAGGTGGTAGACGTGGGTCTGCATGGTCTTGCGGGACCGGGGCGGCACCGGCCAGCCCCACAGCTCGTTCTCGATCGCTTTCGCCGGCACCACTCTGTTCGCGTGCAGCAACAATAAAGCCAATAATCTGCGTGACATCCCCGAAGTCGGAGTCAAATCCATTTCTTCGTTTGTCACGGACAACGGACCCAACACGGCAAAATACACGTGATCCCCCCTGGTGACCAACTGCGAGCCGGCCTCCCTGTCCACAGCGCCGTTAACCCCCACTGTTAGCGACACGACATCGGGTGCTCGACAGGATCACTGCGGACGTTACCCCATCATCGAACCGCCTGCCAGTGTTCATCAACACCTGGGCAGGCGTGACAACAATGTAACGCCGCCGACTCACGTGTTCAGTGACGCAGCGAAACCACCTCGAAACGGCGCGCAGTCGTCGAGCGTTCATAGGGCAGCCCCGGCGGTGCGAACGCGAGCTCGAACTGGAAGCCGTCCGGGCCGGTGAAGTACTGCCAGCGCACACCGTCGATCGGCCCGCCCTCGGCGATGACCTGCGGATCTCCGAGCAGCCGCGCCCCCGGCGCCGCCCCGAGACACGCCGACGCCGCGACGACGTCGTCGACCGCGAACGCGAGATGGTGCCCGCCGACATCGCTGTTGCGCGGCCGAGTCCCGGTCACTGCGCCGGATGCGCGCAACTCAATGGTCGGCGTCGGTCCAAGCTGGACGGTCGCCCGCTCCGGTTCCCCGCGACCACCGGCCGAACGCTCGATCAGTTGCGCCCCAACGGTCCCGGTGAGAAAGCGCACAGCGACATCGAGGTCGGCGACGGTGTAGGCGGCCCCGGCCACGCCGGTCAACCCGGGCAGGTCCCCGATCCGCGGCCCGACCGGCGTGGTCTGGACCAGGCGCAGCCACATGCCCCAGTCGGTCCGCAGCGAGCACACGTCAGCCTGCGCTGACACGACTTCCAGCCGGCCGCCGAGCCAGTCGACCGCGGCCGGCACGTCGTCGACGGCGAACGCCAGCTCGTGCCCGCCGGTCGACCGCGGCTCCGGCGCCACCTTTCGCTGCCCCGGGGCCGTGTACGAAAACAGCTCCAGGTTGGCGTTTCCCAGGCGCAGCATGCTCACGTAGCAGGTGGCGCGCGGATGCACGTCGAGTTGGCGGCGCATGAAGTCGCCGTCGGCGTCCTGCACCGGCCCCTGCCGATACAGGATCTGCGCCCCGAACACCGTGGTGAAAAGGTCGATCGCCCGGTCCAGATCGGCGACCGTGTAGGCGAAATGATCGACGCCCTTGACGGTGGGAATCACGACTCGATCGCCATCCGCAGCAGCACACAGGTCCAGTTGAAGCCGCCGCCCACGCCGACCAGCAGCACCGTCTCGCCCGGCCGGGCCTTCCCGGTCTCGACGAGCCGGGCCAGCCCGGCGAACTGGTCGGCCGCGCCGACGTGCCCGACCTCGCGGCCCCAGTCCCACACCGTGCGGGAGACGTCCACGCCCAGCGGGTCCAGGCACTCCTCCTGGAGCAGCTCGCGGCCGAAGTTCGGCACCACGACGTGGTCCACGTCGGCGATGCGCAGGCCGGCGTCCGCGCAGGCCTCGTCGGCGGCGGCGTGCAGGCCCTCGGCCATGCGCTTGGCCGCCTGCCGCAACGGCAGCACGTCGGCGAACTCGTGCGTGCGCGCCCGGATGTCGACCGGGTACTGCGAGGGGTCGGCGTAGCCGAAGAACGGGGAGTTCCCGCGCTGCATGCCTTCCAGGGCCGGGTCGCAGGCCGAGGCCACCGACAGCACCTTGGCGAATCCGCCGTCCTTGGACAGCACCAGGGCACTCGCGCCGTCGCCGAAGATCAGGCCCGGGCTGGCGGTCCAGCGGTCCCACACCGGGGCCGGGAAGACATCGGCGGTGGTGATCACGGCGGCGCGACGGCTGGCGTGCGCGCCGAGGAAGCTCGCCGCCAGCTCCACCGCGCCGACCGCGCCGTTGGACAGCTGCCGGATCTCGAACGAGAAGCCGTGCCCGTCCAGGAGCTCGTTCTGCAGGTAGGAGGCGCAGTTCCAGGCCTCCAGGCCGTTGTAGCCGGCGACCGCGTGCAGCAGCAGGCTGACCTGGTGGCCGGGCAGGCCCGCGTGCTTGAGGGCCCGGCGGCCGGCGTTCAGGGCCATCACCGGCTGCGGGTCGTAGGGCCCGGCCACCGCCACGCCGGCCATCTGGGTCTTGGCCAGCACCTCGGGGTTGTAGCGGCCGTCGGCCACGGCCTCGCCGATCGGCACGCTGGTGGGGAACCAGGAGCCGACGCCGGCCACGTGGAGATCCTTGTATCGCATGGCTTTCTACTCCTGGTCAGTGCTGGTCGAGCAGGTCCGGTCGGCGGCGCGGCAGCCGGGTCACGGTGTCGTCGCCCAGGGTGGACACGGTCAGCAGGCTCGTCCGGTCGGTCGCGGTGAGGCTGCTGGCGGTGTCGTCGGGGGTGATCACCAGCGCGGCCCCCGCGGTCACCGCGGCACCGTCCACAGTGGACGCATTGCCGCCGATCACATACCAGATCTCGCCGATGCCGTCCCGGCCGCGGCGGGACAGGGTCTCGCCCGGCTCCAGCACCAGCAGGTCGACAGCCTCGCATTCGCTGTGCAGCATGCCCCGGCGGGCCAGGCAGGTCCACCCCTGCTCGTCGGCGCGGGTGACGATCACGGCCGCACCGCCATGGTCGCCAGGAACACCTTGAGGCCGGGCTGCCCGGCGATCACGGTCAGCTCCGAGCCCAGCGGCAGCGTCACGGAAGTGCCGGCGGACAAGGAGATCTCGGTCGACTGGGCCTTGCCCAGCCCGGAACCCTCGGTCACGAACAGCGTGTGCTCCACGCCGTGCGCGCTCAACTCCAGCGTCTCGCCGTCGCTCAGCGACCGCAGGGCGATGTTCTCCAGCGGCCCCGCGAACACCTGGCGCGGGTCGAACTGGCCCAGCTGCGCGAGGTCGACCACCGTGCTGCCCATACTCGTCCTCTTCTCGGTCACGGCCCGGCCGCGCACGGACGTCGCCGTGTCCGGGCTGAGCATCTCGATCACCAGCCAGTCCACCCGGCTGTCGCCAACGTTGTGGAGCGCGTGCGTGCTGCCGACGCAGGTCAGCACCATGCCGCCGGGACCGAGCACGTGCGGCTCACCGTCCAGCCGCACTTCCGCCCGGCCGGAGAGAATGAAGTAGATCTCCTCGGTCCGGGTGTGCCGGTGCTCGCCGCTGACGCCGCCCACCGGCACGCTGGCCCACTCGATGGCCTCCCAGTCGCCGTCCAGGCCGGCCCGGCGGGAGAAGCAGGTCCAGTTGGTCACGCCGGCCGCCCCGTGCACGCCGTGCACCTCGGCGGGCCGGTCGGCTCGGCCGACCTTGATCACAGCGCCTCACCGACCAAAGTGGACGTTTCCGCCAGGTCCCGGGAGGCCTGCGCGAGCTCGTCCAGGGTGACGTCGTTGACGAAGGTCGCGGAGCCGATCCCGACCGGCAGCGGCAGCCGCTGCTGGCCGTCGCGGTGCCGGGTGGTCTCGACCAGCGCGCGGTGCAGGATCTCCGGCGCGCACTCCGGGTGCCAGGTCGGCAGCCGCAGAGCCCGCATCACGTCGAGGATCCGGTCGCGGTCCCGGTCGGTGACCAGACCCCGACGCCAGCCGATCACAGTGGTCAGCGCCATGTCGACGTTGACCGCCTCGCCGTGCAGCAGCGCCGGCAGGGCCCGCATCTCGATGGTGGGGCTGAAGGTGTGGCCGTAGTCGACCAGCCGCTCCAGGCTGTGTTCCCACAGGTTGGGCTGAAGCTCTTCCAGCATCCCGTGCACGGCGGCGCGCAGCACGCCACGGGTGGCGGCCTCGGTCTGCGGCGTTTCTCCTTGCAGGCGCTCGGTCACCAGCGCCGCGCCGTGCTGCTCCAGCAGATCGAACAGGGCGGCGTCCTTGATCAGCGCGATCTTGAGGATCTCGGCCAGCCCGTTGCGGATGTGCCGCTCGTCCAAAGTGGACAGGAATGCCCGGTCCAGCAGGGCCGCCACCGGCGGCTCGTAGCTGCCCAGCCGGTTCTTGTGGCCGCCGAAGTTGACGCCGGTCTTGGCGCCGACACCGGCGTCGACCAGGCCGATGAGCGTGGTGGGCACCCGGACGTACGGGGTGTGCCGGCGGTACAGGCTGCACGCAAGGCCGACGATGTCCAGCAGCACGCCGCCGCCGATGCCGATCACCGGCTCGCGGCGGCGGTCGATGCCGAACTCGTCGAGCTCGCCGATGACGCGGAACACCGCGTCCATGGTCTTGTTCTCTTCGGTGGCGTCGAGCACGCACAGCCGCGCGTCCACGGTGTGGTGGGCGAGGTAGGCCCGCAGCTGGTCGCCGTAGATGCGGTCGACGGCGCTGTCGACCACGATGACCCGGCGGCGGCCGATGCCGCCGGAGGTCTCGCCGGCCAGCAGCAGCGACGGGTTGGCCGGGTCGAACAGGTTCCGGGACACCCGGACCTCGTACTCCACCGGCCGTTCGG
This sequence comes from Kutzneria sp. NPDC052558, assembly GCF_044547355.1. Lineage (NCBI taxonomy): Bacteria > Bacillati > Actinomycetota > Actinomycetes > Pseudonocardiales > Pseudonocardiaceae > Kutzneria > Kutzneria sp. NPDC052558. The sequence continues at coordinate 10,975 of NZ_JBIUAG010000060.1, read as the reverse complement.
CCTGGACCACCCAGGAGTAGCGGGGCAGGCCCTCGGTGTCCGGTTCGGCGGGCGAGACCAACAGGTTGTGCGGCAAGGGTTCGCTCCCAACAGAAGTGGTGTGCTTTTCGGCGAGCCGGCGCAGGGCCTTCTTGTCCACCTTGCCGATCGCGGTGTGCGGCAGCTCGGCGACGGACTCGATCCGTTCGGGGATCTTGAAGGCCGCCACGCCGATGGCGAGGAACGCGGCGCGCAGCTCGGGGAGCGCCGGGGCTCGCCGCCCCGACGCCGGCACCACGAACAGGCAGACGCGTTCGCCCAGTTCGGGATCCGGATACGGCACCACTGCCGCCTCCGCCACATCGGGCAGTGCCACGGCGAACTGCTCGATCTCGTCCGTGGCGATCTTCTCGCCGCCACGGTTGATGATGTCCTTGGACCGGCCGGTGACCACGAGATTTCCCCCGTGCGCCAACCGGACCAGGTCGCCGGTGCGGTACCAGCCGTCCGGGGTGAAGGACCGCCGGTTGTGCTCGGGCGCGTCGAAGTAGCCGCGCGGCGTGTACGGCCCTCGGGTCAGCAGCTCGCCCTCGGCCCCGGCCGGCACCGGCGTGCCGGACTCGTCCACGACCAGGATCTCGTCGTGCTCGCTCATCGGGCGGCCCTGGGTGGTGGCCGTGGTGGGCTCGTCGTCGTCGAGCCCGGTGAAGTTCAGCAGTCCCTCGGCCATGCCGAAGACCTGCTGAACCGGGCAGCCCAGGGCGTCACGGGAGGAACGGTAGGCCTGCGGCGTGAGCACCGAACCGCCGACCTGGACCAGTTTCAGGCTCGACAGGTCCGCGGGGTTGGACCGCGCGTGCTCGGCCCACCGGTGCAGCACCGCCGGCACGGTGGCCACGGCGGTCACCTTTTCCCTTGCGATGGCGGCAAAGGCCGACTCGGGATTGGGCGATGGCACCAGGACGACGGTGCCGCCGACCGCCAGCGTGCCCAGGATTCCCGGGCACCCCAAGGGAAAGTTGTGCCCGGCCGGCAGCGCGGCGAGATAGACGGTGTCCGGTCCGAACCCGCACACCTCGCCGCTGCGCCGGAAGTTGTACTCGTAGTCGTTGTGCGTGCGGCCGATCAGCTTGGCCTGGCCGGTCGTTCCACCGGACAGGAGGAACAGGGCCACGTCGCGCGGATCCGGCGCGACAGAGCCAAGATCGCCGGCCGGACGGCCGAGGGCGTCGAGGCCGACCACGTCAGCGGCCCGGCCCTCACCGGACGCGATGACATGGCGGACGGTGTCCACAGCGTCCCGGACCCGGCGGCCCAGCGACACGAAGTCGTAAGCGCCGTCCTCGCCCGAGACCACCACCGCGGTCGCCTTGACGTGCCGCGCCGCCGCGATCAGCTCGTTGTCCCGGTGCGCCCGCAGCATCAGCACCGGCGCGACGCCGATCCTCGTGCAGGCCAACAGGAAGACGACGAAGTCGGCGGAGTTCGGCAGCTGCGCCAAGATGTTCTCGCCGCCGCGCAGGCCCAGATCCAGCAGGCCCTGCGCGGTCTGGTCGGCGGCGTCGGCGAGCTCGGCGTAGCTCACGCGCCGAGCCCCGTCGACAATCGCCGTCCTCGAACCGAATTCGGCGGCCCAGCGCCGGTACCACTCACCGAGCGGCACCCCGCGCCAGACGTCCTTGCTCTCGTAGGCCCGGGCCAGATCTTGCGGCCACTGAGCCATTCCGGTGCGGATCACGGCTCACCCACCCACGTTCGTCAGGTCACCGACCAGCTTCTCGACCACGAAGTCGGTGACCGCGGCGATGGTCGGGTGGTTCCACAGCAGGGTCGCCGGCAGCTTGAGCCGCACCCGCTTCTCGATCCGACGCCGGATGGCCAGCGTCATCACCGAATCCATGCCGAGATCGGCCAGCACCCGGTCGATCGCCAGGTCCTCGACGGCCATCCGCAGCTCGTCGGCGACATCGGCCTTGATGCCTTCGAGCAGCTGCGCCCGCAGCTCGGCCGGGTCGTCCGGAAGGGCGACCGCAGCCCCGACCGCACCCTCGGTCTCCTGCGCGAAGTCGAGATCACGCAGCAGCGGCAACGGAGTCGACCCCTGCTCCAGCTCGGTCGTGCGCAGCACCGCCACGGTGGCGTGGCCGAACCGGGCCGCGTGCTCCCAGGAGGCGAAGGCCTCGGTGAGCGAGATGTCGCCGACACCACGGTCCTTCAGCTCCTGGTCGACCACCTCGCTGACCGCCATGCCCATGCCCCGCCAGGAGGTCCAGGCGAAGCTGGTCGCGTCGGGGCGGCTGCGGGCCAGCGCGTCCAGGAAGGCGTTGGCCGAGGCGTAGCTGGCCTGACCGGTCAGGCCGAGCAACGGGCCGGCCGAGGAGAACAAGGCCAGGAAGTCGATGCTGCCGACCGGGAACAGCTCGTTCAGCACCAGCGCGCCGGCCACCTTCGGGGCCATCACCCGCTCCAGCGATGCACGGTCCAATTCGGACAGAACCCGGTTGTCGAGCGTGCCGGCGGCGTGCACGATCCCGCGAATGGCCGGCAGGTCAAGGCGTTCCGGCGCGAGCGCCGCGGCCACCGCGTCCCGGTCGGTGATGTCGGCCTGCACGACCTTCACCGTGACACCGGCGGCTTCCAGCGCCCGGATGGCGTCGATCCGTTCGCGCGCAGCGGGATCGGTCACGGTGTCCCACTCGACCCGGCCGGGCAGTCCGCTGCGCGCCAGCAGCACAACCCGCCGCGCGCCCTTGCGTCCGAGCCAAGCCGCGACCTCCAGGCCCAGCACACCGAGACCACCGGTGATCAGGTAGGTGCCTTCGGTGCTCAGCGCCGTGGTCCGGGCCGGCGGCTCGGCCGGCGGCGTCACGAGCGGCCGCAGCCGGGCGGCCAGGACCTTTTCCTCCCGCAGGGCCAGGATGTTCTGCTCGCCGGTGCCCCGCAGCGCGTCGACCAGCCTGGTGGTGTCGAGGTTTCGGTCCAGGTCGAGCACCCCGCCCCAGAGGTCCGGGTGTTCCCCGCCGATCACGCGGCCGAGCCCCCAGACCGGGGAGTGGCCGAGGTTCTCGCCCTCCACCTGGCCCACGGTGACCGCCCACAGCTTCGGGGCCCAGGTGCCGGCCTTCGCCGCCACCCGCTGCGCCGCCTGAGCCAGCGTCCAGGCCGAGTCGACCGGGTCGTCCCCGGCGGTGACGAGAATCGCGTCCCCGGCCCCGAGATCGGCCATGGCGGCGTCCAACTCGTCGACCGAGGCAATGGCGTGCGCGGTGAATCCCTCCTCCTGCACGGCCCGGGCCACGGCCTCGGCCACCGGGCCGGCGCCGAGCACGACGGTCGTGCGCAGGACGGTCTTGCGCTGGGCCGGGATGACCTGGTCGGTCCAGACCACCTCGTGGGTGAGCTGACGCGGGTGCGCATCGGACGTGCTACCGGCCAGGGTGTCGTAGCGGACGCCTTCCAGCGTGCAGACCACCGTGCCGTCCAGATCGGTGACCACGGCCTCGACCAGACCGGCGTCACCGTGCTGGACGTGCACGACCACCGTGGCCGGGGCCTGGTCGGCGACCGCGAAACGCTTGATGTGCGAAGGCATCCGCAGCACCGGGTCGCCGGTGTAGAGCAGCGGGATGAGCGTCAGCACCGCGTCGACGATGGAGCCCCACTGGTCGGTGGCCTCGGCCGTGGCCGCCACCGTCGCCAGCAGTTCGCCGTCGCCGGCGCTGAGCTCGGTCACCTCCCAGCCGAAGCCCTTGTCCGCCACGCCGACCGCGTGCAGGCGGGCCACCACCGAACCGGGCTCGCGGGCCTCGGCGCACCGGCCCCGCGCCGCGGCGAGGTTGAAGCCGGTGTCGATGCCGGACTCGCCGGCCCGAGCGGTGGTGTGCACCTGCCAGGCGAGGTCGTCGGCGGTCTCCACCAGCTGGGAAGCCAGCCGCACGGAGTCGCCGTCGGCCACCACCTGAACCCGTCGCGGCGGATCCATCGACACCGGCACGCGCAGGCTGATGTCGTTGAGCTCACGGCGATGCGTGGCCGAGAGGAACGTGCTGAGCAGCACGGCCGCCGGGACGATCTCCACACCGTGGATCGGGTGCGTGCCGGCGTAGGGGCGGCGGTCGAAGTCCAGCTCGGTCTGCCAGATCCGCAGCGCGGGCGCGCCCGCGACCACCACCCGCGAGCCGAGCAGGGTCTCCGACGCGGGGTCGTGGCCGACCGCCCCGGCCCCGGCCTCGGTCGGCGCGCGCCAGAACTGCCGGTGCTGCCAGGCCTGGGCCGGCAGCGACAGCAAGTTGCCGGTGGTCTCGGCCGGCTCGCCGCCGGCGCAGAACAGCTCGGCCAGGTTGGCGTCCAAAGTAGATCGTTCGGGCAGGTTGCGCCGTAGGGTGCCGATGGCGAAGGCCTCGTCCAGACCACCGTCGGAGAGCGTCTCGCTGATCGAGTGCGTGACCACCGGATGCGGCGCGATCTCCAGGAACAGGCGGTGCCCGTCGGCCGCCGCCGCCCGCACAGCGGTGTTGAGCAGCACCGGGTTGCGCAGGTTGGCCGCCCAGTAGGCGCCGTCGCGCGGGATGGAGGTGCGCGGGTCCGAGGAGGCCGTGCTGTAGACCGGAATCGTCGGCTCGGCCAGCGCCAGCTCGCTGACCGCGGCAGTCAACTCGTCGAGCAGCGGGTCCATCTGCGGGCTGTGGAAGGCGACGTCGGAGTCGACCTTGCGCACCCGGATGCCGTCCTGCTCCAGCTCGGCCCGCACCTGGTCCACCGCGGCGATGTCGCCGGCGATCACCGAGGAGCCGGTGGAGGACTCGATGGCCGCGACCACGTCGGTCCGGTCGCCCAGGCGCGCGGCGATCTCGTTGAAGGGCAGGGAAACCATGGCCATCGCGCCCTTGCCGGCAACCCGGCGCAGCAGCTTCGAGCGGCGGCTGATCAGGGTCGCGCCCGCGCTGAGGTCGAAGATCCCGGCGACCACGGCGGCGGCGATCTCGCCCACCGAGTGCCCGATCACGGCGGCGGGCCGGTAACCCCGGGCCCGCAGCGACGCGGCCAGCGCCACCTGCATGGTGAAGATCATCGGCTGGATCCGGTCCACGCCACCGAGATCCCCGCTCTCGAGCACCTCACGCGGCGAGAAACCGATCTCGGCCAGGAAGATCGGCGTGATCGCGTCCACCGTCGCGGCGAACACGGCGTCGTTGGCCAACAGTTCCGCGCCCATGCCGGACCACTGCGACCCGTGACCGGAGAACACCCACACCGGGGTGGCCGGGACCGAGCCCACGACCTGGCCGGTCGCCACGTCGGTGAAGGCCCGCAGCCGCTCGATCAGCGTCTCCCGGTCGTCGGCGACGACGGCGGCCCGATGCGGCAGCGGCGAGCGGCGGGAAGCCAAGGTGTAGGCCACATCCGCGAGATCGGCCGGGTTGGCCTCCAGCCAGTCGGCCAGCCGGGAAGCGTTGCCCTGCACCGCTTCGGCCGAGCCACCGGACAGCGGGAACACCGTCGGCTTGCGATCCTCGGCCACCGGCGAGGTCTCGGGGGCCTGCTCCAGCACCACGTGACCGACCGTGCCGCCGTAGCCGAAGCTGGACACCGCGGCACGGCGGGGGCCTTCGAGCGCGGGCCACTCGGTCTGGGCCGACACGACCCGCAGGCCGTGCTCGTCCCACGGGATGTCGGGGTTGGGCGAGCGGTGTCCGGCCGTCGGCGGGATCTCCGCGTGCCGCAGGCACAGCACCGCCTTGATCACGCCCGCGATGCCGGCGCCCGCCTCCAGGTGGCCGATGCTGCCCTTGAGCGAGCCGATGAGGGTCGGGTTCTCGCCGGGCCGGCCGTACTGCGAGGCCAGCGCGGCGGCCTCGATCGGGTCGCCGGCGCGGGTGCCGGTGCCGTGCGCCTCGACGTAGCCGATCGTGGTCCTGTCGATGCCGGCCTGCCGAAGCGCCTGCGCGGCAACGTAAGCCTGCGCCTCGCCGCTGGGCGCCATGATGCCGTTGGTGCGGCCGTCCTGGTTGACCGCGCTGCCCCGCACGACGGCGAGCACGCGGTCGTTGTCGCGCAGGGCGTCGTCCAGTCGCTTGAGGACGATCACGCCGGCGCCCTCGCCGCGGCCGTAGCCGTTGGCGTCAGCGTCGAACGGCTTGGACTGGCCGTCGGGCGAGGTCGCCCCGGCCGCGTCCAGCACCATGTTGAGGCCCGGGCCCGCGATCAGGTTCACGCCAGCGGCGACGGCCAGCGTGCTCTCCCCGGCACGCAGGCTCTGCGCCGCCAGGTGCAGGGCAACCAGCGAGGACGAGCACGCGGTGTCCACGGCGAAGCTGGGCCCGCGCAGATCGAGCACATAGGACACACGGTTGGCGACCGCGCAGAACGCCGCGCCGATGCCGGTCCACGCCTCGATCCGGGGCAGGTCCTCCAACATCTGCCGGCCGTAGTCGTCCGAACCGACGCCCACGAACACGCCCGCGTCGGTGCCGGCCAGGGAATGCGGCGGAATACCCGCGTTCTCCAATGCCTCCCATGTGGTCTCGAGCACAATTCGCTGCTGCGGGTCCATCAGTTCGGCCTCGCGGGGCGTGATGCCGAAGAACTCGGCGTCGAACGCGCCCGCGTCGGAAAGGTAACCGCCGCGGCGGGTCGTGTCCCGCAGCGCCGTGGCACTGGCCGTGCCCGGCTGCTCGTACTGCTGCCACCGGTGCGCCGGGACCTCGCTGATCGCGTCGTCCCCGCTGAGCAGCAGCTGCCACAGCCGCTCGGGGCTGTCGACGTCCCCGGGCAGCCGGCAGGCCATGCCGATGATGGCGACCGGTGCTGGCTCGTCGGTGACTGACATGGAGATCTCCTCGCTGGCCGGAGTGCTGTCGCTTTCCGAGCATCACGACCGCGGGCCAAGGGCGGGTCAAAGCCCGGCCAATGGGCCGAGCTTTGACCGGGCGTTGGCCGCCTGCTGCGAGGGTCGCGGCGCACCGAGCGCACAGAATGGGAAACCAGATGAACTCAGTCACGCGGCGGAGGTTCCTCGCACGCACGGCCACCATCGGCGGGGCGGCCGCCACCTTGACCCTGCCCGGTTTCGGCCTGGCCGGCGCGGCCCCGGCCGACGGCACGGCGACCACGGCGGCGGCCGCCGACCTCGTGGTCCCGGCCGACAACCGCTACCCGGACCTGGTCCGCGGCGCGAACCAGCGGTTCGTCGGCGCCCCGGACAACGTGCGAGTGGTCCGGACCACACAGCAGGTCGTCGACGTCGTGCAGCAGGCGGTGACCGCCGGCAAGCGGATCGCCGTGCGCAGCGGCGGGCACTGCTACGAGAACTTCGTGGCCGACCCGGCGGTCAAGGTGGTCATCGACACGTCCGAGATGAACGCCGTGACCTTCGACGCGACCCGCCGGGCGTTTGTCATCGAGGCCGGTTCCACGCTGGGCAACGCCTATCGCTCACTGTTCAAGGGCTGGGGCGTGACCGTGCCCGGCGGCTCCTGCCCGACCGTCGGGGCCGGCGGCCACATCCTCGGCGGCGGCTACGGGCCGCTTTCCCGGCTGCACGGCCTGATCGTCGACCACCTGTACGCGGTCGAGGTCGTGGTGGTGGACGCGACCGGCAAGGCCTGCGCGGTCGTGGCCACGCGCGAGACCAGCGACCCCAACCGTGACCTGTGGTGGGGCCACACCGGTGGCGGCGGTGGCAATTTCGGGGTGGTGACACGGTATTTCCTGCGCACGCCGGGCATCGACAGCACCGACCCGACGCAGCTGCTGCCCAAGCCGCCGACCTCGTTGCTGGTGTGCCAGGGCACCTGGGCCTGGTCCGACCTGACCGAGCAGAGCTTCTCCACGCTGATGCGCAACTACGCCGGCTGGTACGAGCGCAACAGCGCCCCGGACTCGCCGAATCTGGGGCTCTACAGCCAGATCAAGCCGTTCCACAAGGCGGCCGGCATCGTCGGCCTCGCGGTCCAGGTCGACGCGAGCGCCGGCAATCCCGACGCGCTGCTGGACAGTTTCCTGGCCACGCTGAACAACGGGGTCAGCGCGCCGCTTCGGGTGAGCGAGCGGCGGCAACTGCCGTGGCTGCACGCCAGCCTGTGGAACGGTTTCACCGGCGGCGACAGCCCGGTCACCCAGCGCTTCAAGGCCAAGTCGTCGTACCTGCGCCGCAGCTTCACCGACGCGCAGCTGTCGACGATCTACCGTCGGCTCAACGACGACTACACCAACCCGGGCACGCTGCTGTTCCTGTCGGGCTTCGGCGGCAAGATCAACTCAGTGGCGGCGTCGGCCACCGCGACGGCCCAGCGCAGCTCGATCCTCAAGGTGCACTACGCCAACTTCTGGACCGACCCGGCCGAGGACGCCCGGCACATCGACTGGCTGCGCACGACCTACCAGCAGATCTTCGCGGCCTCGGGCGGGGTTCCGGCGCCGGACGTGGTCAACGACGGCGCGTTCATCAACTACGCCGACGCCGACCTGGCCGACCCGGTCTGGAACACGTCCTCACTGGCCTGGCACGACCTGTACTACAAGGGAAACTACCCGGCGCTGCAGTCGGTCAAGCGGCGGTGGGACCCGCTCAACATCTTCCACCACGCGCTGTCCGTCACCGCGTGACGCACAAGGGGAGAGCCGGTCGAACCGGCTCTCCCCTTTGTCGGTGCGGTGGATCAGGCGAGACCGCCGGTGGCCGAGATGGCCTGGCCGGTGACCCACTTGCCGTCCTCACCGGCGAGGAACGCGACCACGCCGGCGATGTCGTCGGGGGTGCCGAAGCGGCCCAGCGGCGTCTGGCTGATGTAGACGTCGGCCTGGGCGCGGACCTCGGGGGCCACGCCGTCGGTGTCGGTCAGGCCCGGCAGCACCGAGTTGACCGTGATCTTGCGCTCGCCCAGCTCCTTGGCCAGCGAGTGGCCGAACTGCTCGACGGCGGCCTTGGAGCCGACGTACACGCCGACGTACGGGTTGGGCGCACGGGTGTAGCCGGTGGAGATGTTGATGATCCGGCCGCCGTCGCGCACGTGGTTGGCGGCGTGCTTGAGCGAGAGGAAGGTGCCCTTGACGTTGATGGCCAGGGCGCGGTCCAGCGCCTCCTCGTCGAACAGGGCGGTCGGCCCGACGACGGTGATGCCCGCGTTGTTCACCACGATGTCCAGGCCACCGAAGGCGGCGAGGGCCTCCTTGTACAGGCGCTCGATGTCGGCCGGAACGCCGATGTCGGCGCGGACCGCGACGGCCTCGCCGCCGGCCGCCTTGATCGTCTCCACCACGTCCTTGGCCGCGGCCTCATTGGTGTGGTAGTTGACGACCACGCTGGCGCCGTCGGCGGCCAGACGCTCGGCGATGGCCCGGCCGATCCCCCGCGACGCGGCGGTGACGAGCGCGACCTTTCCCTGCAGACCCATGGTGTTTCTCCCCTGTGGTATGACCTCTGGCCACGAAGTTAGAGAAACTCGCCGATAATGTCCAATAGCGAAATACAGCTCCTGTGATAATGTGGTCTTATGGAGTTGTCGCTCAAGGGATTGCGCTGCCTGGTCGCCGTCGCCGAGGAACTGCACTTCGGCCGGGCAGCCGAGCGGCTCGGCATCGCCCAGCCCGCGGTCAGCCAGCAGCTGCAACGCCTGGAGGCCAGCGTGAATCTCCAGCTGGTGCACCGGGACGGCCGTCGCGTCGTGCTCACCGACGCCGGCCGGGGCCTGCTGCCCCACGCCCGCCGCGTGCTCGCCGCCGGCGACCAGGGCCTCAAGGCCGCCCGGGCCGCCGCTCGCGGGGAGGCCGGCGAGCTCACCGTCGGGCTGACCGCGTCCGTGCCGCCGGCCCAGCTCGTGGACCTGCTGCGCCGCTACGGGACGACCCGGCCGGAAATCGAGGTCACGGTGCGGGAAACCACCCTGGAGGAGGTGTTCGGCCAGCTCACCTCGGGCGAGATCCAGGCCGCCGTCACCACCGGCTTCGCGCCGCCGCCGGGCCCGGACGAGATCGTCTTCGTCGAACTGGCCAGCGAGCCGCTGATGGCCGCGATCCCCGAGGAGCATCCGCTGGCCTCGGCCGGGCGGCCGCTCACCCTGCCCGACATGGCCGCCGAACGCTTCGCCGTCATCGGCCGGGACGTGCTGGCCGGCCGTCCCCTTGGCGTGCAAGGCATGTGCGAACGGGAGGGCTTCACGCCGCTGGTCTTCGCCGAGGTCCGCGACACCATGATGCAGCTGGCCATGGTCGCCACCGGCCGCAGCGTCGCGATCCTCCCCCGCAGCGCCGCCCGCTACGCGCCGCCGGAGGTCCGGTTCCTGCCCATCGACTACGACCGTCCACTTCGGACATTGCTGGGCTACGACACCCGGGTCGAGTCGCCGGCGCTACGGGCGTTGGTGGACATGAGCAAGCTGATGGTCACCGTTTAGGCTCAGGCGACTTTGGGGAGCAGGGCCGTGGCCAGCGGGGCCGGCTCGCTCATCAGGGCCACCGCCACGCCGGTCCGGGTGCGCATCCCCGGCGAGTAGCTGTGGATCGGCCGCTCCGCCACCTCCACCAGGCCGGTCACCGTCAACACCCGGCCCACCCTCGCCGCCGTGGCCTGCGGAGTCAGGCCGTTCAACAGGCCCTTGAACGTCAACAGCTCGCGTCCGGTGAGCCGCCCGGGCAACGCCTCGTCAGCGGGCACAGTTCCAGCAAGCTTCCGGATGCTCATCGCGGTCTCCGTTTCGTTCGCGGCTCACTGGAGACGACGCTACGAGGGTTAGGGCGGAGGGTTAAGCCGACTGGGACCCCGGGTCGTGGTGGGGTATTCCCCACCTTGGTCAGGGGAGGGGTTGGGGTTTTTGTGTGGTTGGGGGTGGGGGTTGTTGTGTGGTTGGAGGTGGGGTGGGGTCTGCTTTGTGGGTGGGGGTTTTTGTTCGGTTGGGGGTGGGGTGGGGCGGTTGGTTGGGGGCTCCGGGTGGATTTTTTGTGGAGACCTCTGGGCGATGGCGTATAAAGGCGCTATCGGGCAGGCTCCGCCTGCCTC
>NZ_JBIUAG010000059.1:0-28383 GCF_044547355.1 Kutzneria sp. NPDC052558 | reverse complement strand
GTATCGAGGCAGGCGGAGCCTGCCCGATAGCGCCTTGATACGCCATCGCCCAGAGGTCTCCGCGCAAAATCCACCCGGAGTCACTAACCAAACTGACCCCGGAGTCGGCCGGACAACGGCCCCCCACCCCTCATCGCAATCCCCACCCCTCGGCAACCGCGCGGCGCGGGCACCCAAAGCACAACCACACCCGCACCCACCAACCACACCCACGAACCACCACAGCACACCCACCCCCGGACCTCACCGAAACCCTGCCCCTCCGGGCAGACGGATTTCGCCGTAGGCAAAGCGGGTTGCAACGAACAGAGCCTGCCCTAGCGTTGGCGACATGGAACCAGCGATCACGGGCACTGCCGCCGGCGTGCCGTTCACCGCACTGCCGCCGGCCGATGGTGGCCCAGGGCCGCTGATCGTGACCTGGCACATGCTGGATGCCCCGGCCAGCAATGCCGCCTTCGCGGCGGCGTTGCCGATGGACGAGGTGCCGGCGTGGCGGGTGCATCTGGGGATGCCGATGTGCGGGGCCCGCATGGTGGACGGCCGCATGGACGCGATCATGGCGCTGGCCCAAAGGGATCCACTGATGGCGTACCTGCACGCCTTCGTGACGCAGGCGACGGAGGAGTTCCCGGCGGCGCTGAAGGAGCTGCGGGAACAGCTGCCGGTGGGGGAGGGGCCCATCGGTGTACTCGGGGGTTCACTTGGCGGGGCGGTGGCACTGAAGGTGTTGGTGGACACCGACATCCCGGTGTTCGCCGGGGCGGTGGTGAACGCCGCGATCCGCATGCGGTCGGTGGTGGAGCTGTTCCCGGGCGACTACGTCTACGACGCCGAGTCGACGGCGGCGGTGGACAGCCTGGACTTCGTGGCCAAGGCGTCGAAGATCACGACGCCGTTGCTGGTGGTCAGCGGGGAACTGGACCACCCGGGCCTGCGGGCGGACGCCCTGCGGCTGGCCGAGGAGCCTGGGGTGGAGTTGCTGTCGGTGCCGGGCTTGAAGCATCCGCTGGCCGAGCCGCCGGGCATCGAGCCGGCGGCCCAGTTGCCGCTGGCTGCGGCGGTGGATCGGGGAGTGTCCGAGTGGTTCCGAACTAGACTGAACTGACGAGTTCAGTCAGGGCCTCGCCCAGTGGACGGTCGACCCGGACGCTGGCCTCCTTGTCGCCCCGGGTCCGACCCCGGTTGATGATCAGCACCGGCTTGCCGGCCCGGGCGGCGTGCCGCACGAAGCGCAGGCCGGACATGACCGTCAGCGAGGAACCCAGCACCAGCAAGGCATCGGAGTCGTCGACCAGCTGGTAGCACTGCTCGACCCGTGGCCGCGGCACGTTCTCGCCGAAGAACACGACGTCGGGCTTGAGCACGCCGCCGGGACAGTCGGCGCAGTCGACCAGGGCGAAGGTGGCGACGTCACGGTCGTCCAGCTCGACGTCGCCGTCGGGGTTGACGCGGGTGGCGACCGCACCGAAGGCGGGATTGGCGGCATGCAGGCGCCGGTCGAGCTCGTCCCGGGCGCTGGTGCGGCGGCAGCCGAGGCAGATGACCCGGTCCAGGCTGCCGTGCAGCTCGATCACGTCCCGGGCGCCGCCGGCCTGGTGCAGGCCGTCCACGTTCTGGGTGATGACGCCGGTGATCAGGCCCCGCCGCTGCAGTTCGGCCACGGCCCGGTGCCCGTCGTTGGGGGCGGCCCGGGCGATGGTGCGCCAGCCGACATGGCTGCGGGCCCAGTAGCGCTGCCGGCCGTCGGTGCTGGCCACGAAGTCGTCGTAGGTCATCGGGGTGTGGCGGCGCAGGCTGCCCTCGTCGCCGCGGTAGTCGGGAATGCCCGACTCGGTGGAGATGCCGGCCCCGCTGAGCACGGCGACCCGGCCGCGCCCCACGACGTCGACGACCTCGTCCAGGCTGGTGGTTCTGGGCAGTTCCGCGTCGGGGTCGTGCCACGTCAGGGTCGGTCGAGTCCGCACCTGCAGAGTTTACGTTCAGCGCGCCGGCGGCGTGGTCTGCGTGATCTGGACCAGGAACTCGGCGTTGGTGCTGGTCTTGCGCAGCCCGTCCAGCAGCAGGTCCACGTCGCGGCCGTCCAGGGCGCGGCGCATGCGGCGGGTGGCATCGAGTTCGGCCGGCGTCATCAGCAGCTCCTCGTGGCGGGTGCCGGAGCCGGTCACGTCCACGGCCGGGAACACGCGCTTGGCGGCGATCTTGCGGTCCAGCCGCAGCTCGGCGTTGCCGGTGGCCTTGAACTCCTCGAAGATCAGGTTGTCGCCGAGCGAGCCGGTGTCCACCAGCGCCGTGGCGAAGATCGTCAGGGAGCCGCCGCCCTCGATGTTGCGGGCGGCGCCGAGGAACTTCTTCGGCGGCACCAGCGCCCCCGAGTCGACGCCGCCGGACAGGATGCGGCCCGACTGCGGGGCGGCCAGGTTGTAGGCGCGGCCCAGCCGGGTCAGCGAGTCCAGCAGCACGACCACGTCCCTGCCCATCTCGACCAGGCGCTTGGCCCGCTCGATGGCCAGCTCGGCGATGGCGGTGTGCTCCTTGGGCGGCTGGTCGAACGTCGCCGCGATCACCTCGCCCGGCACCGCGCGGGCCAGGTCGGTGACCTCCTCCGGCCGTTCGCCGACCAGCACCAGCATCAGGTGACACTCGGGGTGGTTCTTGCTGATGCCGTGCGCGATCGCTTGCAGCACCGAGGTTTTGCCGGCCTTGGGCGGGGCGACGATCAGCGCGCGCTGGCCCTTGCCGACCGGCGTCACCAGGTCGGCGACGCGGGTGGTGAGCAGGTGCGGCTCGGTCTCCAGGCGCAGCCTTTCGTTGGGGTACAACGGGGTCAGATCCATGAAGTGCGGCCGGCGGTAACCCGCCCGCTGTCCGTTCACGGTGTCGACCTGCGCGAGTTTCCCGGCGGCAGAGGCCTTTGCGGCCACGGCGTCGCCGCGGCGCAGGTCGTGTTCACGGACCTGCGCCATGGTCACCGGCACGTCGTCGGGGCCGGGCAGGTAGCCGTCGACCCTGAGGAATGCTCGGTTTCCGGTGATGTCGAGGATGCCGTCGACATCCTCGAACGGAGTGTTGTCGTTGCTGTTCATGGGTTTTGTTCCTTACTTCGATGGATGCGGCGGACATGCCGCGGAGGGAGATCGGCAGACGACCGTCTGCTCTGGATCTCGGCGGAGAGTTCCTCTGGTGGGGGAGATGCTCCGCACCCACGGGAGGTAGACGCCTCGGATGGTAGAGCACGATGTCACGATCGCGCAAGCGGTGTCGCCAGGACATGATCATCAGCGGTATCGTTCCCGCATGGAGCGGGCCGAGATCGTGGCGGTGTGGACGCGGGAGATCGCGTCCGTGTGGGGGCCGTTGCCGGATGCGACGCTCGACGCGATGCCGACGCCTCACGGCTGGTGCGGCCACGTCCGGGGCGCCACGTCCCAGTCGACCACCGCAGCCGCCGACCAGATCGCCGCGGCCTACGGCCTTCCGAGCCGTTCTGTGGTTGTGCAACAAACGGACGGGGGCGATGTATTCCTGTGGGCCTACCGGTCCGCCTCGGCCGCCGACTACCACCGGCAGTGGCCGCAGGCGGTGATCGACGGCAGCGAGTTCTCCGACGTGGTGCGCTCCGGTGAGGGCAGCAGCCTGCTCGACTACGTGCGCCTGACCGAGATGGCCCGCAAGCACCAGGGCGACTGGCGGGACCTGCGCGGCGGCCGGCCGGTGGACATCCAGCGGTTCACGCGCCGCCTGACGTTGCTGCGCGCCGGGATCTTCGACATGCTCACCCGCTCCCGCCCGATCCAGGTGCGGGAACTGCTGCTGCGCGTGGGCGTGCCAGCCGAGTCCTTGCCCGGCGACGTGCTGCGGGCCATCGACTACCCGGTCGCCACCATGCTCACCGTGCCGCGCGCCCGCGGTGTCGCGTACGTGAAGGACACCGAGGGCACCGACCGGATCGCCGCGCCGTAGTCCGTTTTTAGGGCAGCAGCCCGAATTCCTGGGCCCGCAGCACCGCCGTCAGCCGGTCGGTGGCGGCCAGTTTCCGGTACAGGTTCTCGGTGTGCTTGTGCACGGTGCGGGCCGAGATGCCCAGCCGCCGGCCGATGGCCTCGGCGGTGAGGCCATCGGCGAGCAGGCTGAGCACGGCGATCTCCCGGCGTGTCAGGTTGGTCTCCGCGGCAGCGTCGGCGGTCCGGACGTCCGCGCCCCACTCGGTGAGCTGGCGCAGGAAGCGGTCGACGCTCACCAGAAGCGGTTGCAGCCGCCGGACGTAGGCACGCTCGCGCTCGTCGAAGTCGGGTCCGTCGCGGTGCACGACGAAGGTGCGGAAACGGCCGGGTTCGATGGTGGGCAAGGGAATCGCTATGTGACGGACGGCCCCGACGGTCCGGTGCAGCGTCGCGTACGACTCGGTGCGCCGCCACGTCTCGATGTCCACCACGTCGGTCACGGCGAGCGGCCGCTGATCGCCCGTGCGGGCGTAGTGCCGGGCCAGCGGATGCCCGCCCTCAAGTCCCTTGCGTAGCAACGTGTTCAGCGGTAGCGAGCCGATCCACTCCGGCGCCCACGCGTCGATGCCGGCCGCGCCCGTGGCGCCGTTGACGTCCGACAGCAGCACCATGGTGCCCCGCAACGCCTGCGCCAGTTCGCCCGCCACCAGCGGCCACGGCGATTCCGGCGCCGGCGTGTCCATCACCGCCGCGGCCAGGTCCAGCATGCGCTCGTAGTCGCGTGCAGCCAGGTCGCCCATCGGATTCCCCTCAGAATTCGGACATCCCCATGTATAGCGCACCCTGCCCGCCCACCACCCGCGCGGGCCGCCCATCGCACTGAAGGCGGCCTTCGGTGCCGCGCTGCGCCGGACCGGGCCTGTCGGGTATGATTTCGACGGGGTCAAGGGACGGCCTTTTTTGGTCTCTTGTTTTTCGCTATTTCAGCGCCCTGGATGAGCGATTTTTTCTGCCCTAAGGTGCGATTTTGGCAATTGCGGGCCGGGGACGCGGCATGCTGGTGGCGTGAATCCCACTTATGTCCTTGTCCACGGTTCCGCGGGCACGGCCCGGCACTGGTCCGGGGTGCAGCGGGAATTGGCTTTCCGCGGCCATCGGTCGCTCGCGGTCGACCTGCCCGGCCGGGGCGCCGGGTTCTCCCTCGCCTATCACCTCCAGGACCTGGAGGCCTTCGCGGCCCAGCCCTCGCCGGCGGCCGGGGTCACCGCCGCCGACACCATCGGGCACGTCGTCGACACGGTGAAGCGGGTGCGCGAGCACGGGCCGGTGATCCTGGTCGGCCACAGCCTCGGCGGTCTGTCGATCTCCGGCGCGGCCAACGAGATCCCCGACCTGATCGACCGGATCGTCTACATCGCGGCGCAGTGCCCGGTCCGGCCGGCCCCGGACTACCTGCCCGAATACCAGAAAGGCGGCCTCCTGTCGGCGCTGGCGCCGCTCGCGGTCGGCAACCCGCTCGAGCAGGGCTTCGTGCGCGTCAACTGGCGTGGCGCCACCGCCGAGCAGGTCGCCGCGCTCAGGGCCGGCCTCTCCGGCGACGCCACCGAGGCGGCCCTGATGATCACTCTCGCCACCACCCAGCCCGACGAGACCCTCGGCCAGTGGGACCCCGGCTACGGAACCGTCGACAAGGACACCTGGGGTCGCATTCCCCGCGCCTTCATCAAAACCGGCAATGACAACTCCTGCCCGCCGGCCGTGCAGGACATGTACATCGCCGAGGGAAACGCGCTCACTCCGGACAATCCGTGGGACGTCCGCGAGATCGACAGCAGCCACACCGGTTTCTTCGCCCAACCGGCCGAGGTCGCCGACATTCTCGCGGGCTTGGCCTGACCCGGCCGTCAGGCCAATGCGGCGTTGATCTTGGCCAGGCAGTCGGCGAGCACGGTGCGTTCGGTTTCGGTGAGCGAGGCGACCAGTCGGGACTCGTGCTCCAGGAGCCGGCGGACGGTCGCCTCGATGAGCCGGTGGCCGGCGTCGGTGAGCCGCACCGCGACGGCCCGCCGGGAGGCGGTGGACGGGGAACGCTCCACCAGCCCGGCGTCCTCGGCCCGGGCGATGCGCTGGGAGATGGCGCCGGCGGTGACGAGCGTGCGCCGGGTGATCTCCCGTGTCGTCAGCTCGTACGGTGGCCCGGCGCGCCGGATGACGCTGAGCAGGTCCAGGGTCGAGGAGTCGAGGCCGAGGTCGGCCAGGGTGTGCCGCCGGTCGTCGGCGAGCGCCTTGGCCGTGCGCCAGAGCGGCGTGATCACGGCGATCGAGTCGGTGCGGGCGCCCGGCAGTTCCCGGTTCCACGAGTCGACGATGTCCGAGACCGGCCAGGACGACGGCGGGTCATCGAGCGGAGAGGTGGACATCGGCGCGGCCTCCCGGTTACGTTTAGCGCTAAACATAGCAGTCAGGGGGCGTCGGATGACACGCAAGGTGCTGGTGACCGGGGGCAGCGGCGGCATGGGAAAGGCCGTGGCGGCACGGTTTCGCGCCGCGGGTGACACGGTGGTGATCACCGGCCGCGATCGCGCGCGGCTGGCCGCGACGGCCAAGGAGATCGACGTCGAGCCGATCGCCTGCGACGCGGCGGATCCGCGTCAGGTGCGGGAGTTGGCCGACGCCGTCGGGGAACTGGACGTGGTGGTCAACATGGCCGGCGGCAACACCGACTTCGACCGGCCCAAGGCGGCGAGCCTGGACGAGGTGGCGCAGTCCTGGCGGGCCAATCTGGACGCCAACCTGCTCAGCGCGGTGCTGACCACGACCGCGGTGCTCGACCGGCTCCGCCCGGGCGGCACGGTCATCAACATCGGTTCGATCGGGGCGGAGTACGCCGGTGGCTACGGCGCTGCGAAGGCGGCCTTGCAGGCCTGGACGGCCGGTCTCTCGGCCGAGATCGGCCCCAGGGGCCTGACCGCCAACACGATCTCGCCCGGTTACGTCGAGGCCACCGACTTCTTCCGGGGCCGGCTCACCGACCAGCGGCGCGAGACGCTGATCGGCCGCACTCACACCGGCCGCGCCGGCAACCCGGACGATGTCGCGGCGACGGTGGAGTTCCTGGCCTCGCCAGGGGCGAGGCACATCACGGGACAGACGGTTCACGTCAACGGTGGTGCGCACACCACCCGTTGACGTGAACCGTGCGGTTCAGCTGCCGTAGACCTGGAACTCCCACAGCGAGTAGCCGTACTGGGTGGCCCGGGCGGTGCCGTACATGCGGACGTAGCGGCCGGAGCCGGAGACGGTCAGGGACTGGGTGCCGGCGGCCCCGGCGGTGACCGGGGTGAGATTGGTCCAGGTGGCGCCGTCGGTGGAGGACTGGAGTTGGAAGGCCGAGGCGTAGGCGGCCTCCCAGTTGAGGTCGACGCGGCTGAGGGTGTGGCTGGCGCCGAGGTCGACCTGGAGCCACTGGGGGTCGCTGAACGCCGAGGACCAGCGGGTGCCGGTGTTGCCGTCAACGGCGTTGGCGGCGACGAAGCTGGCGTTCTCGCTCGACGACGAGGTGGCGGTCTTTCCTTGCGACAGCAGGGTTCCGGTGCCGCCGCCGGAGCTGGGGGTGCCGTAGAGCGCCAGCTCGTACAGGGAATCTCCCCACTGTGAGGCCCGAGCGGTGGCGTTGACCCGCACGTAGCGGGCGGTCGCCGACAGGGCCACGGACTGGATGTCCTGTGGGGAGTTGTTGTTGGAGTAGACGGTGGCCCAGGAGTTGCCGTCGGTGGAGGTCTGTATCTGGTACGCCGACGCGGCGGCGGCCTCCCAGGTCAGCACGGCGTGGTTGAGGGCGTAGTTCTGGCCGAGATCCACCTGGAGCCACTGGGGATCGCTGAACGCCGACGACCACCGGGTGGTGATGTTGCCGTCGGTGGCGTTGGACGCCGGGAACTGGGCGCTCTCGGAGGAGGAGGCGGTGGTGGGCTTGCCCTGGGCGATGTTGGTGCCGTAGTTGGGCGACTTGTTGTACACGGCCACGTAGTCGACGTTGAGCGAGCCGCCGGAGACGGTGGCGGCGGTGGGCCCGCCGCCGAACGCGGCCGGGAAGGCGCCGCCGATGGCCAGGTCGAAGATGATGAAGAAGCTGTGGTCCACGGCGTTGGCCCACGTGGTCGCGTCGACCTGGCTGGAGTTGAGGGTGAAGTACTGCGTGCCGTCGAGGTACCAGCGGATCTGCTCGGGCGACACCGAGCGGTCGATCTCCACCGCGTAGGTGTGATACCCGGTCTGGCAGCCGCCGCAGGCCCGTTCGCCGCTGCCGATGCCGGTGCCCTCGTTGCACGGCCCGCCGGGGCTGACCCCGCAGTGCAGGGTGCCGAACACCGAGCTGCGGCCGTTGATGTCCTCCAGGATGTCGACCTCGCCGGAACCCGGCCACACCTGGCCGATCCGCAGCGGCGCGCCGAGCATCCAGAACGCGGGCCAGTAGCCGGCGCCGTTGGTGGTGTTGAGGTTGGGCTGCTGGATGGACGCCTGCATCCGCACCACGCCGCCGGGCTGCGCGCCGAAGCCGTCGGCCTGGGTCTCGACCCGGCCGGAGGTCCAGCCGGCGTTGGGATCGCTGCCGGAGTGCAGGGCCTTGAGCACCAGGTGGCCGCTGCCGTCCTGGTAGACGTTGGCGGTGCTGGTGGTGGTCGTCTCGATCTCGCCGGTGCCGAAGCTGGAGCCGGGACCGGCGTCGTAACGCCAGGTTCCGGTGTCCAGGCCGGTGTTGGCGGCGCCGGTGAAGTCGTCGCTCCAGGTGGTCGTGAAGCCCGCGGGCGGCGCGGGCACGGCCGCGGGCGCGGCGACGGCGGCATGGGTGGTCGGCGTCGCGGCCGTGGTGGTCAGGCCGATCGCGCTGGTGATGGTCAGGGTCAACGCGAACAGGCCGGTGGTGAGTCGTCCGGGTGAGCGGAGCTTGTCCCTGATCGACATGGGCACTCCTTGCGGGCGGGGACAGGGCGACCGCGTCTGGCGGGAGGCGTCACCGAGGCAGGGGGCACTGGCAGGGCGGGGGAGAGAGCGCTCTCACACGAGGATCTCCCTCGATTCCGATAACTGTCAAGGGGGTCTGCCGCCAGACGCGTCAACATCCTTGACATCTGGCCGTAACCGTATGAGCCTCCACGTGAGAGCGCTCTCTTCCCCTGCCCCGCCCCCTGCCGGCTCTGGAGAGGGACCCATGTCCATCACCGCATCGCGGCGGCGTTGGCTTCGCGGCCCGCTGCTGCTCGTCGCCGCCCTGACGGCGACCTTCCTCGGCGCGCTCCCCGCGCACGCCGCCGGAACCCTGATATCGCAAGGCAAGACCGCCACGGCATCGTCTACTGAGAACGCCAGTTTCGGCGCGGCCAACGCGGTCGACGGCAACACCGGCACCCGCTGGTCCTCGGCGTTCAGCGACCCACAGTGGGTCGAGGTCGACCTGGGCGCCACCGCCACCCTCAACCAGGTGGTGCTGAACTGGGAAGCCGCCTATGGAAAGGCTTTCCAGATCCAGGCCTCGGCCGACAACGCCACCTGGACCACGCTCTACTCCACGACCACCGGCGCCGGCGGCACGCAGACGCTCACCGTCACCGGAAGTGGACGCTACGTACGGATGTACGGCACGCAGCGTGGCACCGTCTACGGCTACTCCCTGTGGGAATTCCAGGTATTCGGAACAATCACCGGCGGCGGGGGCGGCACCCCCACCGGCCCGGGCGCGCCGCCGCCCGACTCGTTCTGGGGTGACACCAGCACCATTCCGCCCGCGCAGAACGTGCTGACGGTCAAGGTCCTCAACCGCACCAACGGCAAGTATCCGGACAGCCAGGTGTACTGGAGTTTCAACGGCCAGACCCACTCCATCGCCGAGCAGCCGTATGTGGACATGCCGGCCAATTCCGCCGGCCGCATGTACTTCTACCTCGGCGCGCCCAACAGCCAGTACTACGACTTCATCGAGTTCACGGTCGGGCCGTCGGTGTTCAACGGCAACACCACCCGGGTCGACGCGTTCGGGCTCAAGCTGGCCATGCGGCTGCACGCCCACGACGGCTACGACGTCCAGGTCGGCGAGGACTACCAGACCTTCCAGGAGGATCGCACCGCGACCTTCCAGAAGTTCGTCAACGAGGCGCCGACCGAGTTCAAGCAGCTGGCCCAGGTCCAGTCGCCGTACCGGATCCCCGCGCCCGGCAGCGTCGCCGCGTTCCAGCCGGGCGGCCAGTACGCCAACTACTTCACCAGCTACGCCCAGTCCGTCGGCGTCAACGAGACCACGCAGTACATCTTCGGCTGCGCCAACACGATGGCCGCCAACCCGACCATGTGCGCCGCCCTGAACCGGCACACCGCGCAGCTGCCCTCCTCGCAGCAGCAGGACCCGACCCAGTTCTACAAGGCCGCGCCGGCCAACTACTACGCCAAGTTCTGGCACGACCACGGCATCAACCACCTCGCGTACGGCTTCCCGTACGACGACGTGGCCGGCCAGTCGTCCTTCATCTCCCACGGCAACCCCCAGTGGCTGGAGGTCGCGGTGGGCTGGTGAGCCCCGGCCTCCGGGACGGTCTCGGCCGTCCCGGAGGCGTCCGGCCTGCCCGATCGCGCGAACGCCTGCCGCACCGGACGATTCGATCATTCGCCGGGCGTGCCGTGCGGTGATGGCGACCGGACAGCCGAGCGGATTCGAGACGGTCAGCGACCGTCCACAGTGCTATGTGGACTTTCTCGACCAGCGCACGACGATTCCCGGCGAGCGTGCGGACTGGCTCTGCTCGGGGATCGTCTGCTTCGCCGTGGTCGGCCGGAAGCCCTCGCGCGCTTAGGCCATCCGGGTTACCGTGAACGTCGTGGCGCGACGGTCGGCGGTGCCGGATCCGGTGGAGCCGATGCTGGCCGGCTCCGACGGCGGCACGCTGCCGACCGGCGAGGCCTGGTCGTACGAGTTCAAATGGGACGGTTACCGGGCGGTCATGCGGGTGGCCGCCGACGGCGCCACCCGGCTGAACAGCCGCAACCTCAACGATTTAACCGTCCGCTACGCCGAGGTGACCGAGCCGGGCCTGGACGCATCGGCGGTCATCGACGGCGAGATCGTCGCCCTGGACAGCCGGGGCGTGCCCGACTTCAGCCTGTTGCAGAACCGGGCGGTGAAGGTCCAGTACTTCGCCTTCGACCTGCTCCAGCTGGACGGCCGGGACCTGACGGGCGAGCCCTATCGCCGGCGCCGGGAGCTGCTGGCCGAGCTGGCCCCGGGCAATCCCCGGATCTCCGTCACGCCGTGCTACGACCACGCCGACGTCGACCCGGAACAGCTGCTCCAGATCGCCGCGGACGCCGGGTTGGAGGGGCTGATCGCCAAGGTCACCGACTCCCGCTACCACCCGGGCCGCCGCAGCCTCGAATGGCTGAAACACCCGTTCTGGCACACCCAGGAGGTGATCATCGGCGGCTGGCGGCCCGGACAGGGGCGGCGCGAGGGCACCATCGGCGCGCTGCTGCTGGGCGCCTACGACGACACCGGTCTGCGCTACATCGGCGACGTCGGCACGGGATTCACCGACCAGGCGCTGAACGATCTGCGCGCCGAGCTGGAACCGTTGGGGCAAAAGCAATCCCCGTTCGTCAACCCGGTGCCGCGGGACCGGGCCCGTAACGTGCGCTGGCTGCGGCCGGAGCGGGTCGGCGAGGTGGAGTACCGAAAGTTCACTGTGGACGGTGTGCTGCGGCACTCGACCTGGCGGGGCCTGCGGCCCGACCGCCGCCCCGACGAGGTGCGCTGCCCGTAGCGGCGCCTCAGGACTGCGACTGGCGTTCGCGATGGCGGGCCTGGCGGGCCCGGTTGGCGCAGGTCTTGGTGTCGCAGAACTTCCGGCGGTCGTCGCCGTGGGCGAAGAAGAGCACGCAGTCGTGGTTGGCGCAGCCGCGCAGGGTGGCGGCGGCCACGACCTCGACGGCGGATCGGGCCAGCACGGCCAGCGGCCCGCCGCCCCACTCGACCACGGGACCGTCCGAAGTGGACGTCAGGGTGGCCAGGCAGCGGAACGCGGCGGCGTTGACGGCCCTGACGGCCTCGGGGTCGGCCGAGCGGGTGTCGGCGGTGGCCTGAAAGACCTCGCGGATGGCGTCCCGCAGAGCCCGCAGCCGGTCGCCGTCGACCGGGCCCAGCACCGGGTGCAGCGCGAGCCAGTCGGCCACGCCGGCGTCGTCGGCGATCAGGTCGACCTCCCGCCCCCGCGTCCGGACGGCCGTGTTGGCCAGGTCGACCGCGAGGGGCTCGCCGAGCAGCGGAAAAGTCGTCACCGAAGCAGGGTAACGCATCAGGCGTTACGTGTGCTACGGTCGTCAAAGTAACGCATAGGGCGTTACTTCGATTCGAGGAGTGCGTGTCATGGCGATCCGGTACCGCAGGGAGACCGTCGACGGGCTGTCGGTGTTCTACCGGGAGGCCGGCGACCCGGCCCGGCCCACGCTGCTGCTCCTGCACGGCTACCCGACATCGTCGGTGATGTTCCGCGACCTGATCCCGCTGCTGGCCGACGACTTCCACGTGATTGCCCCCGACCTGCCCGGCTTCGGCCAGACCGACATGCCGTCCGTGCGGGAGTTCGACTACACCTTCGACCACCTGGCCGAGGTGATCGACAGGTTCGTCGAGCAGGTCGGCCTGGGCACGTTCGGCATCTACGTGCAGGACTACGGCTCGCCGGTCGGTTTCCGGCTGGCCCTCAGGCGGCCGGACCAGGTGCGGGCGATCGTGAGCCAGAACGGCAACGCCTACGACGAGGGCCTGGTCCCCGAGTTCTGGGCCCCGCTGCGGGAGTTCTGGGCCAACTGGACCCCGGCCACCGAGGCCCCCGTCGCCGCCGCCATCTCCGACGAGGCCACCCGCTGGCAGTACGTGCACGGCGAGACCGACCCCGAGCTGGTCAGCCCCGACGCCAGCACCCTGGACAGCCTGCTGCTGGGCCGCCCGGGCGCCCGTGAGGTGCAGCTCCAGTTGTTCCACGACTACCGCACCAACCCGCCGAGCTACCCGGCCTGGCAGGCCTTCCTGCGCGACAACCGCCCCGGCGTGCTCGCCGTCTGGGGCCGCAACGACCAGATCTTCGGCCCCGACGGCGCCCGCGCCTTCGCCCGCGACGTGCCCGACGCCGAGATCCACCTCCTAGACGCTGGCCACTTCGCCCTGGAGACCCAAGCCCCGACCATCGCCGCCCTGATCAAGGACTTCCTCCCCAAGCACGTGAAGTGACCCCGGCGAGTCCGCTCACAGTCATACCGATCGACGGCGGCGCCGCGTGAGCCTATGGTCACCAGCGCTCTTTCTGCTTGTCGCTCATGTTTCCCACCGTGGCCGGGTTTCCCGGCGGCTGCCTGTTCTTCGGCGTGGAACCGGGATCGGATTCGGCGGAACGCCTGCGGCTACTGGACTCCCTGACCGCCTAGCCCTGGGTCGCCACGGCCCGCCACCACTCGGCCAACCCGTCCGCGCTCATCCGACCCCAGTCCGGTGTGTCCAGCACGAGAGCCTTTCCCAGCGATCGACCCAGCGCGACCATTCCCCGATGCACGGGGCCTCGCCGCTGGTCGAACAACCGCAGCGCGTCCGTCAACTCCTTGCCCTCACTGAGAACTGTCTGCAACGCCACCGCGTCCTGCATGGCTTTCACCGCGCCGGCCCCGGTGTGCGGGCGGGCGACCGCGGCGGCGTCGCCGACCAGGGCCAGGCGTCCCGTGGCCAGGGCCGGGGTCATCACCTCGTAGATCGGCTGCACCAGGAGCTTGTCGACCGGCGTGGCCCGGATGACCTCGCGCCAGTGCCGGGGCAGTTTCTCGCCGATCACGGCCAGGTGGTCGAGCAGCTCCGGCGGCATGGCGCCGGGCGGGAGGCTGGTCGGATCGTCCCAACGGCCGCTCGGCGCGGCCGAGTACACGGCCCAGTTGACGGCCGGCCCGTCGGGCCCGGGAATCAGGTACATCACGAGATGTCCGCCCGGGAACACGAGATACACGAGGTCGTCCTCGGCCCAGGGCACGGGCCGGCCGGGAAGGGATGACGCGGGCAGGGTGCCCCGCCACAACAGATAGCCGACATACCGGGGGTGGGTGTCGGGGAACATCGCCGCCCGGACGGTGGACCGGTAGCCGTCCGTGCCGATGACGGCGTCGAAACGCTCCTGCGAGCCGTCGGACAGCGTCACGGTCACCTTGTCGCCGCCGTCGACGACCGACACCACCCGGTGGCCCGACCGGTAGTCGACCGCGGCGGGCACCCGATCCCGCAACGACCGCCACAGCAGGCCCCAGTTGTAGGTGCGGGCGCCGAAATCCGTGACGGCGACGACCCGACCGCCGTACGACGACCCGTCCTGGGTGATCCACTTGCGCCTGGCCACCGTCAGGAACGGAGTGGCGGCGTCGAGATAACCCGCGTCCACCAGCTCGCGGCGGGAGTCGCCCAGCATGCCGATCCCGACGCCCCGGTCCTGTAGGCCGTCGGCGCTGCGTTCGAGGACGGTCACGTCGTTGCCGGTGCGCCACAACGCCAACGCGGCCGCGCAGCCGGCCACGCTGCCGCCGACGACGGCGACTTTCTCCCCAGTCATGGCCGGATCTTCTCAGAAGGTGTACCGGAAATAGAGGCCCAGATCCCGGATCGCCGGGAAGGGGCGGATGACCTTGGTGAGGATCCGGGTGCTGCGCTGGAGGCCGGCGGCGCTGGGGGCGAGCAGGGCGCTGACGGCGTCCATGCAGTGAAGGCGGGAATCGATGCGGTCGATGTCGGCCCGGCTGTCGACCGGCCATCGCAGCATGGCCTGGCCGAAGTGCCGCTTGAGCATGATGTTGACCAGCCACACGCCCAGGCGGTTGTGGGTGTCGAAGGCGAGCGTGCCGTGGCCGAAGCGGTCGACGACGCCGCGGAGCAGGGCGTGGCCCTCGGCCGGGGTGAGGTACATGGTCAGGCCCTCGGCGACCACGAACACCGGGCGGTCCAAGGGAATCTGCTCGAACCAGCCGGGGTCGGCGACCGACGAGGCGATCATCGTGTAGCCGGCCCGGTCCGGGAAGAGCTTGCGCCGCACGGCGATGACGTCCGGGAAGTCGACGTCGAACCAGGCCACCGAGGGCCCGGGGTCGATGCGCCATGCCCGGGTGTCCAGGCCGCAGGCCAGGTGCACGACGGTGGCAGACTCGTGGGCCGAGATGAACTCGCGAGTCCAGTCGTCGAAGTGCTTGGAGCGGGCGGCGGCGTTGGGCGCGACACGCTCGTTCATGGCCTTGAGCCGGGTGAAGTCGTAGTCGATGCGGGACAGCGCCTCCACGGCCATCCGGTCGTGCAGGATGGACGGCGTCATGCGGGCGTCGATCGCCTTGCCGTACAACGTGATCAGCGAGGTCTCCATCGCCCGGTCCAGCGTGACCTTCACCTGTGTCATGGCAACTCCGCTCGTAGTTGCGAGAGCCAGTCCTGGTAGAGCCCGGTGATCTCGGCGGCGGCCCCGGCGGGGTCGGGCGCCGACGCCGGTTCGAACGCCCGCCGCACGGTCAGGGCCAGCGCGTCGGCCTGGGCCTCGATCTCGAACTCGGTGGTCAGCGGGCCGAGCACGAAGGAGCCGGTGACGGCGGCGGCCAGCCGATGGGCCAGCAGCGGATCGGGCTCGTCGAGCAGCAGCCCGTGCTTGTGCAGCACGGCGAGGTACCGGTCGGTGGTCTCCCGCTTGCCGCCGGCGAACGCCATGCCGCTGCGGGTCTTGGTGGCCAGTTCGCCGAGCAGCGCGAGGTCGGCGGTGGCCCAGGCGCGGGCCAGCGGCCGCGCCATGACCGCCAGGAACGCCCAGCGCAGCGACCGGTGCAGCAGCACCTCGGCCGGGTCGGCCAGCATGGCGGCCAGCTGATCGGCCACCAGCCGGGCCGCGTCGCGCGTCAGGACGGCGCCGAACAGGTCCAGTTTGCTGGGCCAATAGAGGTAAACCGTGCCCTTGCCGACGCCGGCCTTCCGGGCCACCTCGTCCACGGTGATCCGCCGGTACCCGTAGCTGACCAGCAGTTCCTCGGCCGCGTCAAGGATGCGAGCCGCTTTCACGTCACGCCTCCTGACCAACTGACCAGAATCGTTTCCTAGTCAGTGTAGCAGGATCGGGGCATGACGGAGAACGCTGTGACGACAGGTCTGCGTGATCACCTGCTGCTGCACTTCGGCCAGCACGCCAAGCTTCGCGACGGCGAGTATCCGCTGGTCATCACCCGCGCCGAGGGCGTGCACGTGATCGACTCGAACGGCCGCCGCTTCCTGGACGCGCTGTCCTGCCTGTTCTGCGCCCAGCTCGGCTACTCCTACGGCGCCGAGTTCGCCGAGGCGGCCACGGCCCAGCTGACCACGCTGCCGTTCAACACCAACTGGAACACCGCGCACCCGCCGGCGATCGAGCTGGCCGAGCGGCTGGCCGACCTCGCGCCGGACGGCGTCAACCGGGCCTTCTTCACCTCCGGCGGCTCGGAGTCGGTGGAGTCGGCGTGGAAGATCGCCCGCCAGTACCACGTGGCCAACGGCCAGCCGGAACGCGTGAAGGCGGTGGCCCGCCGGACCGCCTACCACGGGCAGACCCTGGGCGCCCTGGCCTTCACCGGCATTCCCGCACTCAAGGAGCCCTTCGGACGCCCGGCGGTCGACGTGGTCCGCGTGCCCAACACCGGCGAGGGCGACCTGGAGTTCCTGCTGCGCGAGACCGAGGACGCGATCATCGCCGCCGACCCGTCGACCGTCGGCATGCTGATCGCCGAGCCGGTGCAGAACGCCGGCGGCTGCTTCACCCCGCCGGCCGGCTACTGGACCGGGCTGCGCATGCTGGCCGACCGCTACGGCTTCCTGCTGGTCGCCGACGAGGTGATCACCGGCTTCGGCCGTATCGGCGAGTACTTCGCGGTGCCCGAGGTCGTGCCCGACATGATCACCATCGCCAAGGGGCTGACCTCGGCCCACGCCCCGATGGGCGCGGTGCTGGTCAGCGACCGTGTCGCCGAGCCGTTCTACCGCCCCGGCCAGACGCTCGCGCACGGCCTGACCTTCGGCGGCCACCCGCTGGCCGCCGCGATCGCCCTGCGCAACCTGGACATCTTCGAGCGCGACAAGATCCTCGACGGGGTCCGCGAGCTGACGCCGCACCTGGGCCGGCGCATGCGTGAGCTGGCTGAACTGCCCGGTGTGGTCGAGGTCCGCGGCGACGGCTTCTTCTACGCCGCCGAGCTGGACATCGACGACCTGGCCCCGGTCAGGGCCGGGCTGCTGCGGGCCGGCCTGATCGCCCGGGCCGACGACCGGGGCAAGCCGGTGGTCCAGATCGCCCCGCCGCTGGTCTGCGAGCGCGAGCACCTGGACGAGATCGTGGACCGGATGGGCGCCGTTCTGGGTGAATCTCTACATAAACATTGACGGATCGCCGTCGTGTTGTAGAAAATGGAGGCCCCAACGAGGAGGCGACCAGTGCAGGTGTCCTTCGACGCGCGTCCGGACGGCTATCGGCACTGGTCCCTGCGGGTCGAGGGGGAGCTGGCCTGGCTGGTGCTGGACGTGGACGAGACCGCCGGCATCGTGCCCGGCTACGAGCTCAAGCTCAACTCCTACGACCTCGGCGTGGACATCGAGCTCTACGACGCCACCCAGCGGCTGCGCTTCGAGCACCCGGGCGTGCGCACGGTGATCGTCACCTCCGGCAAGGACCGGGTGTTCTGCGCCGGAGCCAACATCCGCATGCTGGCCGCGTCCAGCCACGAGTGGAAGGTGAACTTCTGCAAGTTCACCAACGAGACCCGCAACGGCATGGAGGACGCCACCGAGCACTCCGGCCAGACCTACCTGGCCGCGGTCAACGGGTCCTGCGCCGGCGGCGGCTACGAGCTGGCGCTGGCCTGCGAGCACATCGTGCTGGTGGACGACAACTCCTCGGCGGTGTCGCTGCCCGAGGTGCCGCTGCTGGGCGTGCTGCCCGGCACCGGCGGCCTGACCCGGCTGGTGGACAAGCGCCGGGTCCGCAAGGACCGGGCCGACGTGTTCGCCACCCGCAGCGACGGCATGCGCGGCAAGGCGGCCGTCCAATGGGGACTGGTCGACGAAGTCGTGCCGCCACGGCGTTTTGACGAGGTGGTCCGGGAGCGGGCGCTGGAGGTGGCCGCGCACTCGACCCGGCCGCGGGACGCCGAGGGCATCGAGCTCACGCCGTTGCGGCGGGAGATCGACGACGCCGGAATCCGTTACCAGCACGTGAAAGCGGCCTATGACCGGGAGCTGGGCCTGGTCGAGATCACCGTGCACGCGGCCGAGGACGACGACTGGCCGCTGACCATGACCCGCGAGCTCGACGACCTGATCCTTCGGTTGCGCACCAACGAGACCGAGCTCGGCACCTGGGTGATCAAGACCGCCGGCGACCCGGATGTCGTGCTGGCTCAGGAGAATCGGCTGCTCAACGACGACTCCTGGCTGGGCAACGAGATCCGGCACTACTACAAGCGGGTCCTCAAGCGGCTGGATGTCACCAGCCGCAGCCTGATCGCCCTGATCGAACCGGGCTCCTGCTTCGCCGGCATGCTGCTGGAACTGGCATTGGCCTGCGACCGTCAGTACATATTGGACGGTCCGCCGGTCGACGACGAGGAC
The DNA here is from genome assembly GCF_044547355.1 of Kutzneria sp. NPDC052558. Classification (NCBI taxonomy): domain Bacteria; kingdom Bacillati; phylum Actinomycetota; class Actinomycetes; order Pseudonocardiales; family Pseudonocardiaceae; genus Kutzneria; species Kutzneria sp. NPDC052558. The sequence goes on along the minus strand of NZ_JBIUAG010000059.1, from coordinate 9,762 downwards.
AGCGACGAGCGGGCCGAGATCCGGCTGAGCCCGGCCAACTTCGGCCCGTTCCCGATGGGCAACGGCCTGACCCGGCTGCAATCCCGGTTCTACGGCGAGGACATCACCCGACTGTCCGAAATGGACAAGCCGGTGGACGCCGCCGAGGCCGCCCAGGAGGGCCTGGTCACCGAGGCCTTCGACGACATCGACTGGCCCGACGAGATCCGGATCGTGCTGGAGGGGCGGGCCTCGCTCAGCCCCGACGCGCTGACCGGCATGGAGGCCAACCACCGGTTCGTGGGACCGGAAACCCTGGAAACCAAGATTTTCGCCCGGCTCACCGCCTGGCAGAACTGGATCTTCAACCGACCAGGAGCATCGGGACCCGAAGGCGCTCTCCGGCGTTACGGCACCGGTCAGAAGGCGGTCTTCGACCGGAAGCGGGTGTGAATCATGGGCAGTCCCATCAACTATGACGAGAAGATCCCCAACAACGTCGACCTGTCCTCGGACCGACGGCTCCAGCGCGCGCTCGAGGGCTGGCAGCCGAAGTTCATGAACTGGTGGTCGGAGATGGGGCCGACGCTGGAGACCCACGACGTCTACCTGCGCACCGCGGTCAGCGTCGGCCGGGCCGGCTGGGCCCACTTCGACCATGTCAAGCTGGACGAGTACCGGTGGGGCATCTTCCTGGCCGAGCGTGAGCAGCAGCGCAGCATCGGCTTCGGCGAGCACCGCGGCGAACCGGTGTGGCAGCAGGTGCCCGGCGAATACCGGGCCGACCTCCAGCGGCTGATCGTCATCCAGGGCGACACCGAGCCCGCGTCCGTGGAGCAGCAGCGGCTGCTCGGGCTGACCGCGCCCAGCCTCTACGACCTGCGCAACCTGTTCCAGGTCAATGTGGAGGAGGGGCGGCACCTGTGGGCCATGGTCTACCTGCTGCACGCCTACTTCGGCCGCGAGGGCCGGGAACAGGCCGAGGACCTGCTGCTGCGCAACTCCGGCAGCCCCGACTCGCCCCGCATCCTCGGCGCGTTCAACGAGGAGACCGCCGACTGGCTGGCCTTCTACATGTTCACCTACTTCACCGACCGGGACGGCAAGTACCAGCTCGGCACGTTGAAGGAGAGCGCGTTCGACCCGCTGTCGCGGACGTGCGAGTTCATGCTCAAGGAGGAGGCCCACCACATGTTCGTGGGCACCACCGGCGTGGACCGCGTGGTGGCCCGCAGCGCCGAGCTGATCCGCGAGCACGACACGTTCGACATCGCCCCGCACGGCGGCATCCCGCTGGAGATCATCCAGAAGTACATCAACTTCCACTACACGGTGTCGCTGGACCTGTTCGGCAGCGAGACCTCGACCAACGCGGCCAACTACTACACCGCCGGGCTCAAGGGCCGCTGGCAGGAGGGCCGCCGCAAGGACGACCACAAGCTCACCGACACCGGCTCGATCCTGGAGACGCCGCGGGCCGACGGCACCTGGGGCGGGGACGAGCTGTCCACCATCCTGATGCTCAACCTGGACCTGCGCGACGAGTACATCGCCGACTGCGAGCACGGCGTCACCCGGTGGAACCGGATCCTGGCCGAGGCCGGCATCGACCGCAGGCTGCGGCTGCCGCATCCCGGCTTCAACCGCAGCGTCGGCGTGAACGCGGCCTTCCACATCTCGCCGGACGGGGAGATCCTGGACGAGGCGACGTGGGCGCGGGCCCGGGACAAGTGGCTGCCGACCAGCCAGGACCTGGCCTTCGTGCAGTCGCTGATGCATCCGGTCTACGAACGGGGCAAGATCGCGTCCTGGGTCGCGCCGCCGACCAACGGCATCAACGGCAAGCCGTTCGAGTACGAGTACGTCCATCTGGCCTGAGGAGCACCGATGCCGGACCGGTTCAACGCCGCGGAGTACCTGGTCGACCGGCATGCCGAGTGCGGGCACACCGCAGCCGTCACCAGCCGGCGCACGCTGTCCTACGCCGAGCTGGCCGAGCAGGCGCACCGGGTCGCGGCCGGGCTGCGCGAGCTCGGGGTCCGGCCGGAGGAGCGGGTTGTGCTCAGCATGGCCGACGACGTGGAGATGCTCAGCGGCGTGCTGGGCGCGATGTACCTGGGCGCGGTCCCGGTGCCGGTGTCGACCATGCTGACCCCGGTCGAGCTGGCCGCCCTGCTGGTCGACTGCCGCAGCCGGGTGCTGCTGGCCTCGGTGGAGTTCGCGCCGGCCTGCCAGGCCGCGGTCGAGCTGGCGCCGGAGATCGAGGCCGTTGTACTGGACGGTTCAGTCGGCTTCGAGCCCCGTGGCGGCGTGGCCGTGCACCGGTGGGACGAGCTGGTGTCGGCCGGGGCGCTGGAGACGCCCTACCCGACCTGGGCCGACTCGCCGGCGCTGTGGCTCTACACTTCGGGCACCACCGGGCAGCCCAAGGCGGCCATGCACCGGCACGAGAGCGTCAGAGCCGTCGGCACGTACTACGGAAACGGAGTGCTGGGCCTGGGCCCTGAGGACCGTTGCCTGTCGGTGTCGAAGCTGTTCTTCGCCTACGGCCTGGGCAACTCCTGCTTCATGCCGCTGGCCGCCGGCGCGGTCGCCCTGCTGGAACGCTCGCGCTCCACCCCGGAGCTGATCGCCTCCCGGGCCGCCGCCGACCGGGCCACGGTTCTGTTCGGTGTGCCCACCTTCTACGCCGCGACGCTGGCCAGCGACGTGCCCGACGATGCGTTCGCCACTGTGCGGCAAGGGGTTTCGGCCGGCGAGGCGCTGCCGGCGGTGCTGTTCGAGAAGTTCCGCTCGCGCTTCGGCGTGGAAGTGCTGGACGGCATCGGCTCCACCGAGGCTTTGCACATCTTCCTGTCCAACCGGCCCGGCAGGGCGGTGGCCGGCACCAGCGGCGTGCCGGTGCCCGGCTACGAGGTGGAGATCCGCGACGAGTCCGGAAACCCTTCCGACACCGGGGATCTGTACGTGCACGGGCCGTCGACCGCAACCGGCTACTGGTGCCGCGACGAGACCACCCGCGAGGTGTTCCAGGGCCGCTGGCTGCGCACCGGCGACACCTACCGGCGCGACGACACCGGCATGTACACGTATCTGGGGCGCAGCAACGACATGCTCAAGGCCGGCGGCGTGTGGGTGTCGCCGTTCGAGGTGGAGAGCCGGCTGTTGCAGCACCCGGACGTGGAGGAGGTCGCCGTGGTGTCGGCGACCGATGAGTCCGGGTTGCAGAAGCCGGTGGCCTGCGTGGTGCCGGCGGTGGGGCACAAGGTGGACGAGGACGCCCTGATCACCTGGTGTCGTGACGGGCTCGCCTCGTACAAGCGGCCGCGGGCGGTGGTCGAGGTGGGGGAGATGCCCAAGACCGCCACCGGCAAGATCCGGCGGAACGTGTTGCGGGACATGGTCAAGACGGTGTTGATTCCTTCTGGGCTCACCGATGATCGTTGACGCCCATGTGCACGTGCCGCGACTGTCCACTGTGAAGCCGGCGTGGCTGGAGTGGGCCGACCAGTTCAGCGGCGACCACCCGTGGCGCTCGGCCTTCGACGCCGACGGCGACCCGGTTCCGTCCCGTGTGGACGCCCTGCTGGCCGAGCAGGGGGTGGATCGGGCTCTGCTGTTCTGCGAGTACAGCCCGCGGTCCACCGGCATTCAGCCGATCGAGGACCTGCTGCCGATCGTGGCGTACAACCCGGTGCGGTTCCGGTTGGTGGCCAACGTGAATCCGCACCTGCACCACCCGCTGGCGTCCGAAGTGGAGCGTCAGTTGGACCTGGGCGCGGTGGCGGTGAAGCTGCACCCCGTGCACGGCTGCTTCTCGCCCGGGGACCGCGAGGTCTACGCCGTGTACCGGGTGTGCGAGGAGCGCGGCGTGCCGGTGATCTTCCACTCGGGAGTGTCCAGCTTCCCCGGATCCCGCTCCAGCTACGGGGATCCGGCGCTGCTGGTCGACGTGGTCGAGGACTTTCCGGCGGTGCAGTTCGTCTTCGCCCACGGCGGCCGGGGCTGGTGGTACGACACCGCCGCGTTCCTGGCCCTGGCCAAGCCCAACGTGTGGCTGGACCTGGCCGGCCTGCCGCCGCGCAAGCTGCCCGAGTACTACGCCCGCTTCGACCTGCGCCGCCTGGCCACCCGCTGGATCTTCGGCACCGACTGGCCGGGCGTCCCGGGCGCGTCCCGCAACGTGGCGGCGCTGCGGGAGTTGGGCCTGGGTGAGGAACTGCTGACGGGTGTGCTCAGCGGCAACGCCGCCAAGGTCTTCCCCACCCTGGACGTGTGAGCCAGGAAAGGCCCGATACTGGCGCAGTGAAATGCCCTTTCCCTGGCGTTTGTGGCGCGGCGAAGGGACCCTTTCACACGTTGGGCGTCAGGAAGGGCCCCTTCATGACACCCAACGTCATGAAGGGGCCCTTCCTGGCGTTGAACGTGAGGATTGGTCCCTTGATCTTGGGGGATAGGGGCGCTAGGGCTGTTGTGCGAGCAACTCTCGCCAACCGGCCTGGGCGGGGTCGCGCCAGGCGGCGTGGTTGTCGTTGAACAACTGTGTGGCCCGCGACCCGCTCCACTTGGCCGGCAGCAGCTCGCGGGGCAGCTGCGGGTCCAGGAACGGGAAGCGCCGCCACTCGTGCACCAGCCGGGTCTGGGCCAGCAGCGCCGACTCCGGGCTCTTGGTGTCCAGCCCGCTGAACTGGTCGATGAAGCTCTCGTAGCGGTCGGCGACCTCCTGGAGGTCCCAGGCCGCCGCGACCATGCGCTGCACGTCGCCCAGCGCGCCGTAGGTGGCGATGAACGACATCACCTCGCTGGTCAGGGCCAGGTCCTCCAGAATGGACTTGGCCTCGACCTCGGCCCCCACGTGCGGGGACACCCACACGCCGGGCTCGGGGGAGCCGAAACCGGCCCAGCTCAACCGGGTCCGCAGCCGGTGCCGCAGTTCGCGCTTGGTCTCGGGCACCGACACCATGACCACCAGCCAGCGGCCGTCCCACTGGTGCCGGCCGCTGCCGAAGCCGTAGATCCGCTCGGCCCCCTCGACCAGCAGCCGCCGCCCGGGCGGGGTCAGCGCCCAGCGCACCCGGCGGCCGACCCGCTCCGAGGACAGCCAGCCCTCGGCGGCGACCCGGGCCAGGGCCTGGCGCGCCGACTTCTCCTCGATGTCGAACCGGCCGAGCACGTCCACGATCGTCTGGGTCCAGACGGGTTCCCCGTGCGGCAGCACGTACTCGCCCAACACCGTGGTCAGCAGCGAGCGCGCGCTGGCGTCGCTGACCTCCCTGCGCCGGGTGACCTTGGGGCGGGCGCCGCGACCCGACCCGGTTGCACCAGAACCCATCTGAACCGTCCTCAGTGACCGCCGTGAATGCTCTACTGTGCCACGGGCCGGCCGTGGACCGCGAACCTCGGGTCACCTGACCGTCGTAGTCCGATCGTCGGGCAACAGCCGGGCGGTCGGAGGCACTGCTCCCACCGGGTGACGCCGATCCGGCGATTGTCTACACGACGATCGCGTGACACCAGTGGTTCGTCTAGCCCTGGGGGTGCAATTCGAACGAGGTTCGCCCGAACGTGCGGCCGTTGACCTGGAGCTCCATCGCGTGTTCGCCCGGGTGGTAGACGCGGGTGCTGATCGGCCGGAACGAGTGCCGGCGGGTGATGGTCACCGACTCGCCGGCGGCCAGCGTGCGCACGGTCAGCTTGAACACCTTGGGGCTGAGCGAGCCGTTGGCCTTGCGGTGGTGCACCACGTAGTCCACGGCCAGCCGGACGTCGGCGCCGCCGTCGTTGCGCAGCGTGAACTCGAACGGCAGCTCGTCGCCCACGCGCACCGCCACCGCGCCCAGGGACGGCCCGACCACGGTGAGCCCGGCCGGCGGCGGAAAGCCCAGCAGCGCCAGGGCTGCGGGGTCGGCGGCCTTGACCAGGGTCCGTAGTGCGTGGCGCACAACGGGAAGCGTGTCCGTTGTCAGCCAACGGGTCGCGACGTCCACGGCCAGCGCCGGATCGGACCGGCTGATGTCGTTGAGGTGGTTGGCCACCGAGCGCCGCACATACGGGGACGGGTCGCGGTGCAGCGCGTCCAGGATCGGGACCGTCGACTGTGGATCGTCGAAGATCGCCGCCACCCGCCGGGCCCATGGCAGCCGCGGGCGCGTGCCCTCGCTGGCCAGCCGGCGCACGTGCTCGTCCGGGCTTTCGGTCCACCGCAGGGCGGTCGCCAGCGTCCGGTCGAGGTCGGCGTCCAGGAAGGTCCGCAGCGCGAACTCGCCGGTGAGCCTGGACGTCAGGTCGGCGACCAGGGCCAGGCCCTGGTCGAACGCGCCCGGCACGGCCCGCGCCGCCACCGCTTCGGTGACGGGCCAGATCATCCAGCCGGTGAAGTCCGGATCCTTCATCGCCTTGCGGATCGCCCGCTCGAACGACCCGTAGGCGGCGGGCAGGTCGGCCAGCAGGGCGTCGCGCACCAGCCGGCCCCGCTCGCTGAAGCTCGCCCCGGCCAGCTCGACCGCACGGATCGTTGGGGCGTCAAGGATCCGCGCCAGCGAGCGGACCGCGCCGGTGCTCAGCATCTCCTCGGCGGTAGGCATCAGCGGCTCCCGCCACACGCCGGATCGACGCGGTAGTCGTACCGAAGCTGCACAGGCGCAGAATAGCCATGGTCTGGGGCGCGCTCGGCAGTGACCGGCTTCCCACGCGGACCGAACTCCCAGGGCAGACGCATCGGGCCGGCCTAGGTCGTCAGCAACGCCCGGATCTGCGGAATCCACGCCAGTTCGAAGTCGACGTGCGGGCTCAGGCGCAGCATCGGCCGAGTGATGTCCAGCGGCGCCCGTTCCCGTCCGGACACCGTGGTGAGCATCTTGCGGTCGACCAGATCGGCCCGCAGCCGCACCAGATCCCGCTCGTCGTCCGGCACCAGGGCGACGATCGCGCCGGGCGCGTCGACCGGGTCCCGCAGCGACCAACCGGGCAGGTCGGCCAGCCCGGCCCGCAGCTCACGGCCGATCGCCCACAGCCGTTCGCGGATCAGCTCCGGCCCGATCCCCACGTACTCCCGCAGTGTCGTGGCCAGCCCCACCCGCCCGGCCACGTACGCCTCCCGGCTCTCCAGGCTGCGCACCGGCTGTACTCCCGAGTTCAGTGCCGGGGCGCGGGGCACCAGCCGCTCCGGCCACGGCTCCCGCACCGCCAGGTAGCCGACGCCGCGGGGGCCGGACAGCCACTTCCGGCTGGTGCCGTAGACCGCCGCCGCCCCGTCCGGGATCTCGATGTGCCCCAAGGCCTGCGCGGTGTCGATCACCACCGGCACGTCGCCGGCGATCTCGATGATCTCCCGCGCCGGCTGGACCAGGGCCCGGTGCGCGGTCAGCCCGGTCAGGTGCACCATCGCCGGCCGCCGGGTGATCAGCCGGGCGCGCAAGGCGTCCAGGTCGATCAGGCCGCTGTCGTCCACCTTGAGCAGCACCGGGTCCAGGCCGCGGTCCCGGAACGCCTGGATGTTCGGGCCCCACTCGCTCGGCGCGATCCACACCTCGTCGCCCGGCTCGACCGGCCACGCCGCCAGCAGCTGCGCCCCGGCCGTGGACGCGCTTTCCAGCAACGCGACCTCGTCCGGCCCGAATCCGCCGAGCAGTCGGCCCAACTGCCGTCGGGCCTCGGTGACGGCCCCGTCGGCCTCGCCCTCGGCGATGTATCCGCCGAGTTCCGCTTCGCGTTCGAGGTGCTCGGCGATCGCCGCCCGGGTGGCAACAGTGGTGCGCCCGCACGCCGCCGAGTCCAGGTGCAGCAGCGGGGTCTCCGACCGCAGCCCCGTCCACGCCGTGCGCACCGAGTCGTGTGGCAGTCCCATGTCAGGCAGTCTGCCGGGCGCGGACCCGCTCCGGGTACTTCGCGGTGAAGATCGCCGGGATCACGAAGCCGGCCACCTGCACCAGGATCGTCACGACCGTGCCGGCGTTGGCCACGTCCAGGATCGCCAGCACCGCGCCGGTCACGGTGAACGCGATCGCCCACGCCATCGTCAGCACCACGTTGATGCGCAGGAAGACCGGCATGTGCCAGTACTCCTTGGGCGTCTGCTGCTTGGCGATGCCCAGCGTGAACGGGCGCTTCACGGCCAGGCCGCCCCAGGCGGTCAGGGCCAGCCAGGCCATCGAGATGGCGCCGACGAAGTCGCGGACCGGCGACTGGGGGACGGTGAAGGAGAAGGCGGTCAGCGCCACGAAGTACGCCATGGTGCTGATCTCCAGCACCTGGGAGTCGAGCGGCGTGCCCTTGCGCCGGCCCTGGGCGAACAGGCCGACGGCCAGCAGCAGGCCGGCCAGCGCGCCCCACTGCCAGCCGAGGGACGACAGGACGGCGAAGGCGATCCAGGGGATGAAGCCGCGCAGGTAGTTCATCTCTGCTCCTCATATGTCAGTTGTGACATGTGAAAACTAGAACGTCCTCGGGCAACATGTCAAGAGTGGAGTATGATGGGGTCATGAGCCTCCGCCACGCGGCCCTCGGGCTGCTCACCCACGGCCCCGCCAGCGGGTACGACCTGCTCCAGACCTTCAACGGCTCGCTGGCCAACGTGTGGCCCGCGACCCAGAGCCAGCTGTACGGCGAGCTGGCCAAACTCGCCGAGGCCGGGCTGGTCACGGTGGCCGAGGAGGGCGCCCGGCGGCGCAAGGAGTACGCCCTGACCGAGGCCGGGCTGGCCGAGCTCAAGCACTGGCTCGTCGAGGTCGAGCCGACCGCGGTCAAGCGCAGCGACCTGCTGCTGCGGGTGTTCTTCCTCGGCGTCGTCGAGCCCGGGCAGGCCGAGGAGTTCCTGCGCCGGCGCGAGCGTGACTCCATCGAGCAGCACGCCGAGCTGCGGGCCACCGAGGCGGAGATCGCCCCCGAGACCGCCGACCTGGCCGTCTACGGCCGGCTCGCGCTGGAGTGGGGGCTCCGGTACACCGAGATGCAGCGGCAGTGGGCGGTGTGGGCGCAGGAGGAACTGGCCAAGGTCACCGGTTAGGCTCGGTGGCATGGCGAGCTCGACCCGCGATCGGCTGCTGCTGGCCGCCGGGCAGCTGTTGCACGAGGCCCAGGGCGGCACTGTCTCCACCCGGGCCATCTGCGACCGGGCCGGCGTGCAGGCCCCGACCCTCTACCACCACTTCGGCAGCAAGCAGGGGCTGCTGGACGCCGTCGTCAACTACGGGTTCACCCAGTACGTCGCCGAGCACACCGCCGACGTCGCCGATCCCGTGGATGCGCTGCGGGCCGGCTGGGACAGCCATGTCCGCTACGGTCTTGAGCATCCCGGCTTCTATGTGCTGCTCTACGGCCAGATCGAGCCCGCCGTGCCGTGCACGCTGACCGCCCGGGCCGAGGCCATGCTGCTCGACCGCCTCGTCGAGGTCGCCCGCTCCGGCCGCCTGCTCGTGCTGCCCGCCGACGCCGCCCGGGAGATCGTCGCCGCCAACGTCGGCGTGACCCTCAGCCTCATCGCCCGCCCCGACGACGACCGGGACCTGACCATGTCCGCCCGGGTCCGCGAGGCCGTCATCGGGTCCGTGGTGGCCGACGAAGCTGTACGCGACGGTTCAGTCGGCGCCCTGGCCGTCGCCCTCTCGGCCGCCCTGGCCGAGGACTCGCCCCTGTCCGCCGCCGAGACCGCCCTGATGCGGGAGTGGCTGGCCCGGCTCTCGGGCTAGCGCCAAGGCCGTTTAGTTAGCGCGTGAGGCGGTGTGTCAACCCCCTGAAACAAGCAACGGAGTCCCTGCTAGAACGGTGTCGACCAAGATCACCAGC